>NZ_JBSXOD010000051.1:0-152957 GCF_056859255.1 Sulfitobacter sp. L-8 | reverse complement strand
ACAGCGAGACATGCATATAGCCTACCTTCCGTGCAGGAAGCAGGCGTCATGTCTCTGGTTAGTGTACTTGACTTGGACAACACGTCTCTTTCAGTCGCGATACGTTCAAAAGACCGAGGAAACAGTCCGTTAAACGCCGGCTCCAAAAGGAGCAGCAACCGAGATCATCACCTAACGCGGTGCGATCGGATCGTGTTGTTTGTTACTTCAAGATTACTCTCAAAGTAACTGTATCTCTCTTTACGATGTCAATCAGGTGCATTCCAAAGGAATGTCACCCATGCGCTCTCGCGCCGTCCGATTGGACGATTAAGAACTGCAAACAGTGCTTAATGGTCAAATCGTCTTCTTGCCCAACACGTGCTTTGCTGCGCAAAACCCTCTTGGGGCGACGATCTTTCCTGCGAAAAGATCTTGGTGGAGCCTAGGAGGATCGAACTCCTGACCTCCTGAATGCAAATCAGGCGCTCTCCCAGCTGAGCTAAGGCCCCATCAAACCCTTGCGGGATACTGGTGGGTCGAGGAGGACTTGAACCTCCGACCTCACGCTTATCAGGCGTGCGCTCTAACCACCTGAGCTACCGACCCAGTTGATTTTGCAAAGCAAAATCGACGTCGCGCAAACAGCGTATTGCGAAGCAATGCGCGAGTTGCGCCAGTGGGTCAAAACCATTGCAACCCCTCTCGGGACATCGCTGCACGATGCCCTGTCGGGGCGACGCGCATCTGCGTGGCAGATACGCTTGCTGAAGAGATATGAGGACGGCTCGGTCCGAAAGGTCATCTTGCGATGCCTTGAATATGGTCAGTTTTGTTTACTGACCTGCTAAGTGATCCACGAACCTCCATGCGCTACCGCTGCGCTACTTGAGCGCGTTGGTACCTCATGCTGGCTGCCAGGAACATCCTTAGAAAGGAGGTGATCCAGCCGCAGGTTCCCCTACGGCTACCTTGTTACGACTTCACCCCAGTCGCTGATCCTACCGTGGCCGCCTGCCCCCCGAAGGTTAGCGCAGCGTCGTCGGGTAGAACCAACTCCCATGGTGTGACGGGCGGTGTGTACAAGGCCCGGGAACGTATTCACCGCGTCATGCTGTTACGCGATTACTAGCGATTCCGACTTCATGGGGTCGAGTTGCAGACCCCAATCCGAACTGAGACAGCTTTTTGGGATTAACCCATTGTCACTGCCATTGTAGCACGTGTGTAGCCCAACCCGTAAGGGCCATGAGGACTTGACGTCATCCACACCTTCCTCCCGCTTATCACGGGCAGTTTCCTTAGAGTGCCCAGCCGAACTGCTGGCAACTAAGGATGTGGGTTGCGCTCGTTGCCGGACTTAACCGAACATCTCACGACACGAGCTGACGACAGCCATGCAGCACCTGTCACTGCGTCACCGAAGTGAACGCCCGATCTCTCGGGTTAGCACAGGATGTCAAGGGTTGGTAAGGTTCTGCGCGTTGCTTCGAATTAAACCACATGCTCCACCGCTTGTGCGGGCCCCCGTCAATTCCTTTGAGTTTTAATCTTGCGACCGTACTCCCCAGGCGGAATGCTTAATCCGTTAGGTGTGTCACCGAACAGTATACTGCCCGACGACTGGCATTCATCGTTTACGGTGTGGACTACCAGGGTATCTAATCCTGTTTGCTCCCCACACTTTCGTACCTCAGCGTCAGTATCGAGCCAGTGAGCCGCCTTCGCCACTGGTGTTCCTCCAAATATCTACGAATTTCACCTCTACACTTGGAATTCCACTCACCTCTCTCGAACTCTAGACTGATAGTTTTGGAGGCAGTTCCAGGGTTGAGCCCTGGGATTTCACCCCCAACTTTCCAATCCGCCTACGTACGCTTTACGCCCAGTAATTCCGAACAACGCTAACCCCCTCCGTATTACCGCGGCTGCTGGCACGGAGTTAGCCGGGGTTTCTTTACCAGGTACTGTCATTATCATCCCTGGCGAAAGTGCTTTACGATCCTAAGACCTTCATCACACACGCGGCATGGCTAGATCAGGCTTGCGCCCATTGTCTAAGATTCCCCACTGCTGCCTCCCGTAGGAGTCTGGGCCGTGTCTCAGTCCCAGTGTTGCTGATCATCCTCTAAAACCAGCTATAGATCGTAGACTTGGTAGGCCATTACCCCACCAACTATCTAATCTAACGCGGGCCAATCCTTTCCCGATAAATCTTTCCCCCGAAGGGCTTATACGGTATTACTCTCAGTTTCCCGAGGCTATTCCGTAGAAAAGGGTATGTTCCCACGCGTTACTAACCCGTCCGCCGCTCACCCGAAGGTGCGCTCGACTTGCATGTGTTAGGCCTGCCGCCAGCGTTCGTTCTGAGCCAGGATCAAACTCTCAAGTTGAAAAGCTATTACTAACTTATCCTTGACGTCGAACCTCTGCACATCAAACCTGCATCACTTACTGAATGATACAGGCGTTTTCTCCGTTTGAAGTGCTTAAAGTTACCAAAGTAACGACAAGCCGTCCAAACAGTGAAGCTGACACCGAATAATCGCTAAACACCTAAGTGCTTCGCTATCGGCGCGATATACAGACGCTGATCCATCGAATGAACCAAACCGCCCACATATCTCTTCAGATATCTATCAATTTCAAAGAGCGTAGAGACAAAAGAAACCAAGTAGCGCCCTAACTTTCGGCGCGCCCCGCCTCAATTACCTCAGAATTTTCCCGCTACGTAAACAACATCAGCTTAACCGCATCGTCCGTCCCGTCTAGCGCCCCATCACCGCATCGCTGCGCCTCCGGTGAGGGGCGTTCTACGGTTTGTTACATATACCCGCAACCCCTTTTTTCAGATTAAAGAAATTTTGCACATAAAACTGGGTAACGATTTGATATTAATATATATTATACTTACATCCAGGCTGCGCGAACGGTGTCGCACAGATCAAGTTACGTCCGATGGTTGTATAAAACGAGTCGGAACCGTCAAAACTGATTCATTCTGAAACCGTGGGCGGCAGTATGGTGGGCTTTCGACTCGCACGGGCCTTCCCCCACCGCTTTTATCCCGTGACCTGGACATGGCTTGTTCAAGGGGCAACAGGCTATGATCTGCGAGCACTACAAGTTAAGACGCTTTTGCCCGCCTATCCGAAAGGGATCGTGATGATATCTGCGCCTGCCCCCCTTACTCGTGATCTCGTGTTGATTGGCGGGGGTCATGCGCATGCATTGGTATTGCGAAAGTGGGGCATGTCCCCCCTGCCCGGTGCAAGGTTAACAGTTATAAATCCCGGTCCGACCGCGCCGTACACCGGTATGCTGCCGGGTCATGTGGCTGGGCACTATGACCGCGAGACACTTGAGATTGATCTCGTGCGCCTTTGCCACTTTGCTGGTGCCAGGCTCATACTTTCCCAAGCGACAAGTATAGACAGAGATGACCGTATGATAACGGTCCAAGGGCGGAATCCGGTTGCATATGATATAGCCTCCATCGACATTGGTATCACCGCACAGATGGATGTACCGGGATTTGCAGAACACGCGGTCGGTGCCAAGCCTCTTGATATATATGCCAGTCGTTGGCGTGACTTTGTGGCTGCGGTGAAATCCGGGGCCGCCACACCGCAGGTTGCGGTTATCGGGGCCGGCGTTGCGGGCTGCGAGCTGTCGATGGCGATGGCTCATTCGTTGAGGCAAGCAGGCGTAACCCCCTCGGTTACTGTGATTGAGGCAAGCGACCGCATTTCAGGTCTGGGCGACCAAGCCCGCAAGCAAATCCTGACCCGCATGCGCGCCGCAGGGGTTGCAGTGTTTTTCAACGCTCGAATCCAATGCGTCACCGCCAGCCATGTGATCCTTGAAAACCGGAAAACCATTGCTGCATCATTCACTGTAGGTGCTGCGGGCGCTTTCCCACATAAGTGGCTTCATAAAACCGATTTGCCGCTGATCGACGGTTTTGTCGAGACCACACCCGATCTAAGAGTTAAGGGAGATCCAAATCTTTTTGCGGTGGGTGATTGTGCCGCGATGCCCTTCGCGCCCCGTCCGAAAGCCGGCGTATTCGCCGTACGGGCGGCAGAGGTGCTGCACCACAATTTACGGGCCACACTGACCGGAAAGCCTCTTCGCGATTTCAAACCACAAAGGAACTATCTCAAGCTGATATCATTGGGGGGAAAATCCGCACTGGCTGAAAAGTTCGGCTTTGCATTTTCTGGCCCGTTATTATGGCGCTGGAAGGACCATATCGACCGCAAGTTCATGGAAAAGTTAAACACGCTTCCATCCATGCCCGCGGTAACGATACCTGATGAAATCGCATTGGGCGCGCGCGAGATCATGGAGGACAAACCTTTGTGTGGCGGGTGCGGTGCCAAGGTCGGCGGGCCGGTCCTGTCTACTGTCCTGCCCATGACCCGTTCAACGTCAGGGCCCGATGTCATACAAGGAGCGGGCGACGATGCAGCAATCCTGCGCCAGCCTGGCGGCGGATTTCAGGTGCTTAGCACCGACCACTTGCGCGCCATTGTGCAAGACCCGTTCGAGATGACACGCATAGCGGCCGTACACGCCCTTGGCGATGTATGGGCAATGGGCGCCGAACCTCAGTCAGCGCTTTCGAGCATAATTTTACCGCGAATGTCCCCTGCCCTTCAACGACGCACTTTGCGCGAAATCACCGATGCCGCGCAGGAAATCTTTGCAGGCTCGGGGACCGCGTTGATCGGCGGTCACACGACAATGGGTTCCGAATTAACGATCGGCTTTACGGTCACCGGTACCCGATCGTCCATGCCGATAACTGTCGCCGGTGCTAAGCCGGGGGATGTCTTGCTTTTGACGCGGCCGATTGGATCAGGGGTTCTGATGGCTGCATCTATGATGGGACTGGCCCAGGGCCGCGATGTCGCAAAGGCTCTGGCGGTCATGCAGCTGCCCCAAGCAAGACAATCCGCAATCTTGCAAAATGCCCATGCTATGACCGACGTTACCGGATTTGGATTGGCGGGGCACATACAAGCCATGTGTACCGCGTCAAGGTTGCGTGCCGAAATCCGGGCCGGGGAGGTTCCATTTTTTCCGGGTGCGCGAAACCTGTCTGACGCCGGCATCCGTTCGTCATTATTGCAATCCAATATTGAATATGCCCCATCGACAGGCATTTTTGATCCGCTGCTGTATGACCCCCAAACCGCCGGAGGTCTATTGGCCGCCCTACCCCCAAGTGCAGCGAAAGACGCGATTGAGGCCCTTGAAAAAGAAGGTCTAAGAGGCTGGGTCATTGGCGCACTTCGCGAAGGTACGGGACCGATACAGATTATTTGAACTCTCGCGACAGCTCCTGTGCAACTACGGCCAGCTTCTCATCATCCAGGTCGTCAAGAACGAGTTGTTTGACCGGTAGTTCTGACCGTGCCGCTGATTTTGCATATCGGGGATCATAATGTGTGGAAACCAACGCCGCGGCGAGACCTTCCCAGTCGCTGTTCTTTGCCATGTCATGCCATAGTGCGAGGGTGGCCGCAGAATGAAACGCGCGTAATTGGTCAATCTGATGGTGCAGACGATCTACATTAACCGTCAGATCCCTATAAGCTTGGGCCAAAAACCGAGCGCGCGCGGACAATGTCGACTTGATCTCGATCCGTTCGGCGCGGCACATGGCATGCCACAAGGTACCGGGAATGATCCTTGCCCCTACCTTACTGCTTTCTGCCTCGATCCAGACCAAACGAGCGGGGTCCATCCCGGCCAGTTCCTCAGCCAGCCGCGTTTCAAACATTTTCTGCGACGGTTGCCCACCGGTCTGCTTGCCGAATAATGAACCCCGGTGATTGGCTAAACCTTCAAGGTCCAGGATCTGTTCACCGGCTTCGGCCAAATGATGCAACAGGCGGGTTTTTCCTGTTCCCGTCCCACCTTCGATCAATATGATGCGATGGTGCAAAGGTTGGTGGTACAAGGTGTCTACGACCAGGCGCCGATAGCTCCGGTACCCTCCCTCCAACAGCTGCACCCGCCAACCTACCTGATCGAGGATGGAAGCGAACGATCCTGATCTTTGTCCACCGCGCCAGCAATATACCAACGGTTGCCATTCGCCGGTTTTATCAGCAAGCGCGTTTTTGAGATGAAAGGCGGCATTTTGCGCAACGAGCGCGGCACCTACCTTGCGGGCTGTAAAGCTGCTTACCTGTTTGTAAATTGTCCCGACCTGGGCACGTTCAACGTCTGAAAGCACTGGCAAGTTTATTGCTCCGGGAATGTGGTCTTCGGCGTATTCAGCCGGCGACCGCACATCGATGATGGTGTCTGCGCCACACGCGCCGATGTCAGATGTATCGCGGATAAACAGAGATTTCATCGCGGGCTTTCGATCCGGGAGCAACAGCGTTTTATGTATCAGCTGGCTGACGCTATTACCATGGCAGCTATTGCCGAGTGATCTCTGCTTCAGCCCCGTGAATATGCGCTCGATAAAGAAATACGCTACAGGTCATATGGCGAGCCGTGGAGGACTCGAACCCCCGACCTGAGAATTAGAAGTTCCCTGCTCTAATCCAGCTGAGCTAACGGCCCGCATATGCGACACCTATTCTTACAGAGCGCTGCGGGAGTCAACGGCGCATAGGTCATTTTCGACATCGTCGCATCGTTTCTATCAATCGGTATGACCACTGACATTTGTACATGATGTTAAATGTCATCGAAGGAGCCTGGTTGAAGCTCCTCCCAAAAATCCTTGATCGCAGCCGTATTGAGGGCGGACATCCATCCGTGTCGCTCAAAGTCATCGCGAGCGTCTTGTGATCCAATCATCGACATGAATAGCCGTCGGTCGGCATCGCGCTGCGTCGGTGTTCTGGCGGCGGTAAGATCGCGTATGCGCGCAAGCAGTTTAGCCCGCGGGCTGGAAGGTTGGACAGAAGGTGATTCAGTGTTGAAATCGTCCCGCAACGCGGCGGTCAAATATCCGACAGGATTCTGGACGCTGCTGCGCCCTGCCACATAACTTATTTTCTCACCGACGTGATCTTCGCCATGTTCCGCTATCCATTGTCGGGCAAGCCGGTCGTTGACCCCGAGCGCCTGCAATTGGCCATAGACATTCGACTTGCGGGCCCCTGCCCCATCATCCAGATCCAGAATTGCCAACTGCGGATTTTCCGTAATCTTGAAACGAATATCTGTTACCGCCCTGCCCCGTTTTCTGATTTCGGGGACAATTACGATATTCGAAGTCTTGTTCACCTCTGCAACAGCAGGCTTGATGATCTTCGCATTCAGCTGCTTGTAAATCGCATAATATGCGCTGTCCTCGACCCCCATCAGGCGGCGGAACAGGTCGAGTGACCACCAGCCCGTGCTTCCTGTCCGCACGAACCGATAACAGTTTTCATACAGCGCCAACGCATGCCCGGATGTAAAGCGACGCTGAATGTTCAGGTTGATCAGGGCAAATACCTTGGGATCGTTAAGCTTGCTCGCCAGTGCCGGTGAATATGCGTATTCGCACACTCCCCCCTTTAGCCGCGCGTAGCTCAACAGGCTGGACACCCCCCATTCCTGTTGTCCCTTCTCATCCAGCATATCCCACTCGGCAACAGTCTCTGCCAGCCCGCGTAGAGACTGTTTGAGTGTCTCCATGTCGTTGGAGTTATACCCAATCATCAGGCACAGAGTCCGTGCGTCGATCATATAGACCTGCTGACTGGTCAGCGTGTCATAGGCGTTCAGCAACAATACATTGGAAAGCTTGCGTTGCAACAGCGTGAGTTTTCCCGAAACATGGATCGCAGCAACATGCTTTTTCACGGATTCCCTGCGTAGGGCTCCCGTTAACTTTTCTTTGGGAATGTCCGTTTCGTGGCGTTTCATTTCACGATCCCCTGCACACCCATCATTCAGCGTTCGATATGCTTTGTACAGATAAAAGGAACCTATAGGCAAGGCCAGGTGAGGTGCCTTAGCCTGCCGTATTTTTCCGCAATAGATTGCGCGATCTAGTCAGATAGGTACCAATCTACAGGATAAAGTGATAGCTCGAATATCGCCACAGAGCCTAAAGCGGCTAAATAAGACTCTAAATTTGCGGTTCACGGACACTGGTACCCTTCCTACTGCGAATCGGTACCGTTTCTACCGTATCTAGGCACCTTCAACCCTGTATATGGATGCCCTTAGTCCTGTATGCAGGTCCCTAAACACATTTAAGCCGTTATTAATAAAAGATAATTATTGTCCAAAACTATTAAAGATACTAAAGACTCTACACATTTATACGTTGAGCTACCGTTATTTTCTTCAGTTTGCCGGAAATACAGCGATTCAATTTCACATGAAGCTTGTGATGTGCGATAAATCCTCATCCAAGCGATAATTCTGCATACATCATCGAGAAGTCATGACATTTACTCCCAAAGCTCCGACCCCATCATACTTCAATATTGATCCAGAAGCCGCAGCTGCACGTCTTTCAGAACCCATTGATACCGCAAGGTTCGCGAAAGCGGCCGCGTTTGCCACCAAAGGTCGCGACGATCTTTCTAAGAGAGGATATGCGCCTGACGGCAAAAAACGATTGCGCAAATTCTCTACCTGGGAAGTGTGTCGCTATCTGTTGGACGTGGCTCCCGCTCACCTGCGGCGTGTTTTAAAGGCGCATCCCGAATTGCCGCAAGGTGCCGGGGAGGCTGGGTCAAAATGGTTCGCGCTAGAGGATGTCCTGATACTCAGGGAATACTTTGCGACCGAAGGTGCGTCAAATAAACAATACAAATCTTGGCGGCCGGACGGACTTCCTGCAAAGATCATTTCGGTAGCCAATTTCAAAGGAGGCGTTGGAAAAACTTCTACCTGCGCACATTTGGCCATGTCGGCTGCCTTGGATGGATATCGCGTCTTGGTTATCGACCTTGATAGCCAAGGTTCGTTAACCTCAATTATGGGCGGAGTTGTGCCTGACGAATGGTCGACGGCTTTTCCTTTGCTCGCCAAGGATTTTGCAAACCATCTTCGAGGTGAAAATGCCGTCAGAGCTGCCCGAGGCCAAGCTGAACTTCCTTTGGATGAAACCTTAACCGAGAGCCTTGAGGTTTCGCCGCGAAACCTCATTCAGAACACCCACTGGCCCAATATCGACCTCATTGGAGCCCAGCTGAATCTATACTGGGCCGAGTTTCAGGTGCCTGTTTGGCGCATGCAGGTGCGTTCGTGGCCATTGTGGGATGCATTGACCAATGCGCTCTCATCCGAGGGTATACTGGATGACTACGACCTGATATTCATCGATACACCCCCTGCCCTTGGCTACCTGACAATTAACGCACTCGCTGCGGCGGATATTTTGCTCGTGCCTTTAGGCGCATCATTCTTGGAGTTCGACTCTACGGGGCGGTTTTTTGACATGCTTTATTCGACGTTTGCGAGTATTGAGGAGGGTGAAAATCGCATTCGTCGCCAAGACGGGTTAAGCGAAATGAAATTTGAATGGGACGCGGTACGTGCGTTAATTACCAGATTTGACGCAGGGCAGCAGACCGATTTGGCTAATGTGATTCAGGCCTACTTTGGTGATTTCATGACGACATATCGCCAAGAGGTTACGGCGATGGTTGGACAGGCGGGCGAACAAGTAAACGGCATTTACGAGGCAGACTACCGCGAGTTCAATCGCGATACCTATGTGCGGGGACGCGAGACATTTGATCGGACATGGGCCGAGGTCAAAGAGGTGGTTCTGGGAACGTGGTGGCGTGATCTTCAGGCACTCAAGCAGGAGGAAGAGTAACATGGCAAAGCGTAGGAAACTAGAAGCCCCTTCGGCAGATGATATGAGTCGAATAGAGGAGGAGTTTCGCCGCGAAACCCCCGCTAGGTCTTCGGCAGCCCCAATTGCGCAGGTGGCGGCAGACACAGCGGACGCATATGAAAGCGGAACATTAGAAGAGCGTTCACGCCGGGCTCGCGAAACTACTGAAGCGCAGAAATTCCGCGAAGCTGACGCAGCAGGCTTGATTATCTTGAATCTGCCGATTGACACTATCGAACCTCAGTCGATGCAACGAGACAGGACCGTGCTAGACAGGGAGGCGATGGATGAGCTGGAGTATTCGATAAGCCTTCACGGTGTTCGAATGCCTATCGAAGTTTACGAAATCCGCAGCAGCAGAACTGATAAGCAATACGGTTTGCTGTCAGGATATCGTCGCCTGATTGCGCAGCAGAACCTTTATGCTCGAAGCGCTGAAGCGAAGTTCAAGTCGATTAAAGCTGTCGTACGCGACCCATCGGAAATGGGCGGTGCGTTTGTGGCTATGGTGGAAGAAAATGAAATTCGTCAAGACTTAAGTCATTACGAAAGGGGCCGTATCGCTGCAATTGCCGCGCAGCAGGGTGCGTTTGCAACGACTGAAGACGCAGTGGCACAAATGTTTGCAGCCGCGTCCAAGGCCAAGCGCAGTAAAATTAGATCTTTCGCGATGATTTTCGAAGAGCTCGGCGATCTGCTCGAGTTTCCGGAAACGATCAGAGAAAAAGACGGACTCAGGCTCGCGTCAGCTTTGCGAAACGGTGCCGAAGTAAGTCTCCGAGAGGCGTTAGGGGGAGGGCACGCCACTGGCGCAAAAAGCGAATGGGCAACCATTGAGGCAGTGTTGTCGAACAACGCCAACACACTCCATGATCCAGCGCGGGGCGGGCGCCCCAAGTTAAAACCATCCAAAGTTGACTGGGTCAGTAGCGACAGATTCATTACGCCGTCGGGTGTGACCGTCCAATCAGGGGTAGACGATGAGGGTGCGGTCATTCGGTTGACAGGTAAAGAGGTCTCTCCGCAGCTAATACAAACGGTTATGGCCCTCATGTCCGAAGCTCTAAAGTGATTTGATCTGACGAAGGTAGTGCATCCGGGCTCAGTGCTTTTCGTCTCGGTGATTGTCGGAGCTTGAACGATGTTCAATCAACTTTTCCAAGGTGGAAACCTCATTGTTTAAGTGGGCTGTGTGGCGAGCGTGCTAAATTGGGGATAACGGCCTTTCGAGGGGTCGGCACTAGGGTTTGAGGTAAGGCATTAATGCGTGTGGGGTGTTCTCGGCATTTAACTTGATCTGGCCGGTCTAGATTTTTCAACCTACCGTTTTCTAAAGTCAGGATCTTATCCATGGATTTAAATGAATCGCGGCTGTGCGACATCACGATAATAGTGCGCTTCTCACGCTTTAGATGTACCATAGCATCATCCAGGGCGCGTATTCCGGCAGTGTCCAAGTGAGTATATGGCTCGTCTAGGATAATTAGCTGAGGACGAAATATAAAACATCGTGCCAGCCCGATCAGCTGTATTTGGCCGCATGACAATGGGACTTCGGCACGTTCTCCCACATGGGTTTGGTAACCATGTGGAAGCGATGATATCGCTTCATGTGCACCTGCCAGCTTTGCCGCGGCGGTCACATCAGCAGCGGTGGCTTTCGGGTCAAATCGGGAAACGTTGTCAAACACGGTTGCCGAAAAAAGCGCTGCGTTCTGTGGGAGGTATCCAATGGCGCGCTCCAAGGCCTCTGGAGGGAAGGCGTGCAATGGAACACCGTCAATGAAGATGTCACCAAAATCAGGTTTGATAGCCCCGGAGATAACTTTTGCTAGTAGAGTTTTTCCGGTGGCGGAATGACCAATGATGCCCAGTTGTGTGCCGGGAGGGATGTCGAGGGAAACACCTTGTAAAGGTGGGTTATGTAAACCGCGTACGTTATGGGGGTGAAATACTGTTACTTTACGGAGGGTTATCTGCCCTTTTGATATGGCTGCGGGCCCATGGTTAGCGGGCGTACTCTCAAGGTTGTGGAACCTGCTAAGTTTGCGGTGTGAAATATAGGCGTGACGCACCTCGCGCCATCTGGTGGTAAAATGATCAACTGGAGTCAAAACACGACCCGACAAAATCAGGACCGCCATGATCATCCCCGGCGTAATTTGATCACGGATAACCAGCATTGCCCCAACAGTTAGAAGCACCGTTTGAAGCAGGGCTCTCAAAGTCTTAGTTACCGTCGAAAGTAGTTCAGACGGTAAGCTTGTTTTTTGCGAAAATGCGAGGAATTTGTCATGCATCACTTTCCATCGCTTGCCGGCATGCCGTTGCATCTGCATTGCACTTAATGCCTCCGCTGCATGTCGGGATTTGTCTGAAAATTCATGAAGATTGTGTTGGTGTCGTTGTGCTGCCGCATGCATCGGGCGTACTGTCATTGTGGCAGTCGACGCAGCCAAAGCACCTAGAACAAGCGCCGCGAATACAACGCCTCCTAACCAAGGGTGGATAAAAAATAGGAACAGCAAAAATAACGGCACGAAAGGTAGATCAAATACACTGATTGCTAATGGTCCCGACAGAAATTTAGTTAGTATGCCGAGATCGAGCAAAGGCTCGTCATCATTGGGGCGCTTGCGGGGGCCGGAGCGTATCCAGGCGCGGAAACACTCTTCTCCTAAATCGAGGTTAATTCTTAGAGATATACGAGACAGAATCCGTTGTCTCAGCATGTCAAAGAGAGCAAAAAACCATACAGCGTGACTGCAATAATGAGTAAACCAAATAGGGTAACGACTGAACCCGTTGGTATGACACGATCGTAGACCTGCAGCATGTAAACAGATCCGGTCAGCGTCAGGATGTTAGTAAGTGCGCTTAGAAGCAGTACTAAAAGAAACCCTGATTTCTGTTGGTGGAGCAATCTTGCATATAGGCTTTGCTTTCCAGCTCCATCCATTACTCTCCAGCCTCTCTAAATACTTTTTGACCACCTCATATGGGCTAGGAGGGTTTATGAGAGGAGTCTTTCGATTTTCTATAGAAACGTCGATAAAGCTAAAAATATAATTATTTTCAGTAAGTTGATCTGATGCGCCTCTCAAAGAGGTAAGCGTTGTTATCTATTGCGACGTCTGGAATACGCAAGCGTCGAGTCCGTGCGGCAGTAGGTCAGGTTCGGTGCTCGGGGGGAGATGATGGGCCCAACCTTTGCAGGGGTAGTGACCGCCCCTTTGGTCCCAGTGGTGACAAGCCACATCCCGGAACCGACGATAAAAAACGTTAAACTGTAGATTGCGCCCCAGATATGTACCGTGGTCAATGCGAAGCCCAGCCCTATGACGCAGATTATCCAGGCCTGACGGTGGGCCTTAATTGCTGGAAGGTGATCGAAATTTCGCTGACTGATCCGCCACAATGCCCAACCATACCCGAAAATAAGAAAGGAAAATGCCGGAACGCCGAAGCGCATGGCGATCAATAGCCAAAAATTGTCAATGCTAGGTGTATGCATCCATTCGGGCCGGAGCCAGTCCTTGAAGCCCAAACCGAAAAAGGGTTGCATTTGAATATTAAGCAGCCCCCAGTCAAATATAGTTGATCTCCAATAAGCGCTATGTGCAGAAAAAGTTGCGTAGCTCATAAAGACCTGAAGAGGAGTCCGGTTTGATGCCAGATCGACCGAAACATATGCAGCAAGGATAGTTATTAATAATATCAACCACTTGCGATGAAGGTTGTGAAATATATACGCCCAGGCAATGATCCCCATCTGAAGGAGAATTGACATAATTGCACCACTGGACACCGAGAGAACGGAGCCCAACACAGCACAGCCAAGTAAAACCGATCGAATCCACAGACTGTACGTAGTTTTCAACCCGATGAAGCATAAGGCAGCGGCGAAGGAGTTAAAAAGGCCCCAATGGATTGGATGTTCGAAAGATAATTGTACACGCTCGATCCCAAGACGACGCTGTATCTCCAAGTCGGTAGGAGCCGATATCCAGGGTAATTGATCCAACACCGCGATTACTACCGCAATGCCAGTTAATGCCTCGAATAAAGCGACCGGCAGGCAGACCGCGATCAAAACTCCAAATAGCTTACATAAAGCCACAAAACTTTTCTGATCACGAATATACGCACGGCCTACGAGGTAGCCACCCAAAAACTCGAGCCCAATAGATCCGAAGCTTTGTATAACTCCCGGCGTATCATTTATAATTAGAGCGGTAATGACCCAGGCAATGTGTAGGGTAAAAAGAAGATCTGTGGCCAGCAGCTTGCCGTAACAACCTCGCAGAAGGTTCACGCCAAGAGGTATAATTATGACTATTAAAAAAAGGCGTATTGCAGACAGGTGAAACGATCCAAGCTCAAAGCTGATTGGTAAAATAATAGAAGAAAGGTACACAAAAACCGGAATGGGAAGTGTCGCGGGCATCCGATTGAGCGAGAGGGCAGGGCGGCTTTGTATTGTAAAAGGTTTTGTAGCCCTCATAATCACAAACCTTTTTAGAATAGTCTCGCGTAGGTTTTTTCTAATAAATCCTTAAACGGTTAAGTATTCATGAAGATTAACCCCAGATGCGCACGCATCGCGTGTTCTGCAACAGCTCGCGACCAGTGGTATATCGGCGATATTATGGAATTTTAGCCGGAGAGCGAGCGTATGCAGATGTTAATTGGCGTTGGAGTCAAACTAGGGCAGTTCCCAACGGACGTTAGTTTGGCAGTTCAAACCCCCATACTCGCGCCGCAAGTTTCAGAAGTTAAGCAGGATGGTTGGCAGGCGGTACATGCTGACGCTGTTACGGTCGATGCATTTGGCTCCGACCAAGTGCTGACGGTGCAACGACCTGGATTCGACGTGACCGGGGCACCAAATGTGGTGAACGATCAAATCAGCGTGTCTTCTCGGCTTCGCAACCCTTTCCCCAATCAAGACAGCTTGGCCGACGCGGATGTGGCATTGTCGAACTTTGTTTATGCTGGTGATGTCATCGCAGGGGCAACCAACAACAGCACACGACTTTATCCCAAGCCTATAGCGATGTGGTTGAACCATGATCGAGAACATATAAAGACAGAAATCCATGTCTTGCGTCTAGCTGTTTCGCATGCTTACGCACGTAATTCCCAACCTGTGGCTGCGGTAAAATTCATTGCAAGTGATGGTATTTCAGAGGTTACGCAAACCGTTTCCGACATGGACACGGCACATTATGATGCGTCAGGGTTAACAGTCCCTCATTTCTCTGCAAATTTAAACTTCTCTACTCTGAAAGACAAAGAGCTCGTGACGGTCGATGCTGTGATTTACCCTTGGGTAGGGGAGCCGTTTACTATTTCAACAGACGCTGACCCATATCCGTCGCCTAATTTGACCACCTTGCGGCTCTGGAATGATTTCACCGAAAGTTACGGTACCGGATACGTATATGTTAACGTTGATACCGGCGACGATGCCAGCGGTGTCGTATCAGTTCTAGCCACAGAAGCCGCATTGTCGCCGTTTGCGACGATCCCATCAGCAGTAACTGCCCTAAAGGCGTTCAACGGTACCCAATTCGGCCGTAACAATGATGTCGGGGGGGGTATAGTGCGTCTTGCAGAGGGCACCCACGTCCACGGAAGCATTAAAGCTCAAGGGGAGAGCGCCCATGTTCCGTTGGTTATCGAAGCTGCCGACCCCGCTACTCAAGCGACGACCGTGCTGACTGACGGAGGAAGTAGTATTTTTAATGGTATTCCAGCGTTTTTGAAGCTTCGCCATCTGACATTACGGAAAACCGGTGGAAGTGTGGTTTTTCTGGATAGTGGGGCTACTTCTGCTGAAAACCTGTTGATCACGGAAAACTGTATCTGGGATGCCAACGCGACATCCTATTACGGTGCGTGGGTCTATAGAGTAGGCCGTTTCACCCAGATAAATTGTGGAACTGGGGGGGGAGGAGACCCGAAGCAGGGCAACTCGTTCTCTACCGAAGCAATTATGGTCACTGCTATCGGATGCCAAGGCTGTGCCGGAACCATCACATATCATGCTGTCGGGTGTTCCGATCTACCGGAGTTCACTTTGCGTGAAGCTTTGGGTGCCCGTCCGGCTATGACCGGAGTGTTTCTGGGCTGGAATACGTTTACAAACGGGTCCACGTCAAACCCGATCATAAGCGTAAGTGCCCCGCTCGGACCCCGGGGTTTTGCGTTTGTTGGCAATATCGTCGAAAGTTGGGGCGCGGCAACTAATGCGGGTTTGCGACTGAACGCTGACAGTGATGTGAGCATCACTCAAAATGTTGTTCTACACCATAATACGATTGTCGGTGAACGTGCCAATCTATTGTATCTCGACGGTACAGAGAATGTTGAAAAATCTGCTTATGTGAACTTTAACCTGTTCTCTCGCTTTAACATCAAAGGGGACGTATTCGCGGGGCAGGGTCTAAATGTCGGAAACTGGCCTGTCCGGTATAAGGTGGGATGGTCTGATAATGCCAGTACCGATGGATCGAACAACAGTAGCACTTATGGCCCAGCCTCGTGGTTAGGTGAACTGCCGTCCAGAGGCGAGCTCGTCGGCATCGATCCGGTGTGGGTAAATGACGCCTCGCATAGTGGATCCGGCACCGGTGCGGGTAATTATACACCCACTAATGGTTCGTTACTGCCGGTTTTGACCGAAGAAATGGCTGCGTACAGTTTTGATCTTTTCGGGAACGCACTGACCAGCGGACAATCACGGATTGGAGCGGTAATGCAAGCCGTTTAATGCTTGGGAACCTTTGCAAGCTCGCGCGAATAATAGCGCGGGCTTTTCTACATAATGCCAAGATAATATCGCACAGATCAACGTAACAGGCGCAGCGTAGGCAATATTGATGGTTGGAGGCATCGGACCCCAAAGCCATATTACCAAGCCCTGAATTGGAAATGCGTACACATATATGCCGTAAGAGTAGTCTCCGCTGCGGTTAAAGTTTAACAGGAACTTTTCCGGAAGATGCGCCAGCCAAAACAGGGTGTACGTCAGCGCAAGAACGAGCGCTGGATACGCCAGAGTTGTACCGTTGCCCAAGACAAATGCAGACCAGAATAGTACCACAATGGGTAAAGAGAGGAAAATTACATTACGCCAGAGCCAAAATGCTGTGCCAACTAGAAATGGTAATGCAAGGGCATAGGTTTGAAGTAATTTTGAATGAACATACACCTCAATTACTGGCAATAATATCCAGGAAAGCGCATAGAAGGTGAGCATGATGGAAAGAGTAATTCGTTTCCTGAACGCACCGGCGACGCCCAACACCAAGACGAGACCATAGCAGGCGGCTTCGTGGGCCAGGGTCCATATCGACCCCTCGATCGCAGGATAGGGAAGATCTTCGAAGACTCCGGGCAAGGTGAATTGTGATTGTATCAACGTCAAGTTGCGCAAAAAAAACGTCGCTGTTTCGCGGTCTTGCAGATAATTCCACATTCCGAGTTCACTAGTGAGCGGCCCGATGATGAATCCAACGAAAACAAGCGATACGGCGAGTCCGGGAAACAGGCGTGCAAAGCGGGCGATCAAGAACGATCTGATAGACGCGCGTTGCTCGAAGCTTTTCGTAATTAGAAAACCTGAAAGAGAAAAAAAGATGATTACCGCAATTTCACCTAACGAATACCCAATCAGAGAAGTTAAAGGTTCATCCGTGCCCACCCCCCTGGAAATCGGCCACGCGTGCGATACCAGAACAGCATAAGCTGCTACAAAGCGAATTAAGTTAAAGTGGTTGTTGCGGCCTGAGCAAACATCACCCAGCACGATATGATAACTTAACATGGCGTTAGGATGAAAAATCGTATTGTCATGGTAGCAGAGAAAGCGATTTTTACCAAAATTTGGTTAATTTTTCTCACCTGAGGGCACAGCAACAACTGGTTTGCGAAGATAAATTCGCAACTCCCGCATGTAACATCCTGTTGCAATTAAAAAGGCCAGCGTCATCACGTTGGTCCACCAGCCAAGGTGATACACATGAGAACTGGCCACTAAAGCCAAAGTCATTATCGCCAATGCAAGCGGTGCTATCAGGGGACGTACCGATAACTGCTGACGACGTGAGGCGAGGGTCAAACCTACGGCAAATCCCGCCGCTTCGCCGATTGTGCCGATCCAGATAATTGACACGACATCGCCGCCCTTTTGGGCAATCAGCCAGGCCGCCGGCAAAAGTGCGACTCTTACGACGTTGGCCATAATTTCATTCGTGGTCTGAGCAGCTGACAATGCTACAATTGCACAACCCCCTTCGAATATTCGAAATGCTTGAAGAATCGCGAACCAAATCAGAAACGGGGCCGCTGATTGATACTTGGTACCCAACATCGTTAACAAAAACGGCTTACCGGTAAACGAAATGATTACCACAAAGGCTGACCCTAGCAAAACATGTATTTGTAGCGTCGCCGTTGCTAACGCGGCATAAGATGCGTCGCTTCGCAGAGCCGAGAGCTGTGGGAGGAAAAAGCTCATGGTTGTGCGTGAAACTACCAATGCCGGAAGCAACGTCAGTGATAGTGCAATGGAGAACAGAGCCAATGCCTCCAGCCCGAAGTTATGTCCTATTATCGCCCGTTCTGCATTGAAAACCAAAAACAGCAATGTGCCACTCACCATAACCGGCCAGCCAAAATGTAGGCTCCGTAGAATGGCTTTGGGCTCGATCCTGAACTGGTAATCTCGAATGGCTGCCCAATGTGACACCATCACTGTAAGTCCCGCCTGCACCAGAACTGCAAAAAGCATTAACCGGTAATCTGAATATAGGTGCGAAAGCGGAACCACGGATATTAAAGAGCCGAGTGGCGGAAGGAGCGCCACTATCGCTGAGGGAAAATGTTTCATTTGCCGCGCAAGCCGGTGGATATCGAGATGTATAAACCCAAGAATCACGGGAATTATTGCAATGAACTGGATTGCGCCCACTGTTTGTGGCATATCGAAGAACGATGAAATCGGGTGCGCCAATAGGTATATCGCGCTGCCCGCAAGCAACCCACGCAGAATGGAAACCCCCTGTAGTTTCTGTTGAAACGATTGGCCGTTCCCATCCGACGCCTGTACAATCTGTTGCTGAAAGCCGAGCGCCGAAATCATCTCGACCATCGCAAGCACAAGAGCCAACACGGTGCCAATTCCGAAGTCTTCAAGGCTGATTAGCCGTGAGATTACGATGGTCCGCAGCACCGTCAGAAACGCGCCTCCGAAGTTGCCTATCAATAGTATTCCGATAGACCCAAACATATTGGTCTTTTACGCGAGCTTAACTGCGCGAATGTAATATTGGATCGTGAGGAAGTTACGAAATACACCTAACGTCAACAGATTAAAGGTCTTTTTCTTGGGACCCTCGAAGAAGCCGCGGCAACATTCAACACGCAGGCCGCCGCGCGACATCAATGATTTTGCTGTGTCCTTGACGAACCATCGCAAGTGAGTCCGGTCGAGAATTCCGCTGTCAGCCAAGTCAAATTTTCCCTGAAAAACCAGCGGAACGACAAGACGGTAATTTCGTACGTTTGGAATGCTCGCGATGATACACCCGCCCGGAGCCAACATTGCAGACAACCTGTCGATGACCGCCCAGGGGTCTGTCAGGTGTTCCAGCACATCGAGGCAAAGAATTACATCAAAGAGCTCACAGTTTTGCGCCACTTGATCAAACAAGTCAGCGTCTTCGAGGTCCCCGCTGAAAGTTTGGTCAATTTCCGGCATGCAATCGCTTGCTACCAAGTCTATGACTGTAGCAGTATGTGCCCGCCTTGTCGCCTTCAGATATGCGGAACTTGCACCGATGCCACCGCCGACGTCGAGTACATTTCCGCAACATTGCGGTGCCAGTTTCAATACTTCGTGTCTGACCAGCCCATGATAGGATGCCTTAACATTGTGTTCTACGGTTGGCATTGAGGCCGAGCGAGGTAGATCATAGGGCATCGAATTTGTTCCACTGTTCCAGATGCCTTGACGCATCTGCACCGTTCAACAAAAGCATCATGCGTTTTGTGCGAAACAGCCTTATCCTGACAAGGACAAACCAAGCCGACGCGCGATTGCGCAGTCCCGTGACGCGACTTGAACAGATGATCTGCGCGACGGCCGGTAACGGTGACAGAGCCAATGCCATGGCTTTCATCGCCCAAGTTATGCGCCCCCAGTTAGAGGAGCATTCAGCCCAATCATGTGTAAGCTGGCGATCCCACTTGAGTTGCAACGCGTCAAGAGAAGGGCGGGCAGGGTGGTATACCACCTGCTTTGGAGCGTACCGGATATGATAGCCCTTAAAGCAAGCTCGATGCCCCCATTCGCGATCTTCGGCGACGGTCAGCCCCTTGAACGGACCTATTCTTTCGAAAATGTCACGACGTACGACGAGGTTACCGGTCCCGCAGAACCCTTGACGCTTGATGTAGTGTTCCATGCGATAGGAGAATATGCTTTCATAGGCTTCCACCGCCGTCAGATGATGGGGGTCAACATATGAAATCTTTACGTCACCTCCGGAGATATGCACCCCAGGATCGCGAAAGCTGTTTTCTGCCTCTGCAAGCCAAGTAAGTTCGGGAAAACAGTCAGCATCTATAAATGCCAATAGCTCGCCGGTCGCCTGGGCCGCACCAAGGTTGCGCGCCAGTCCAGGGCCTCGCAAAGGCTGCGATATCAGTGTGACCCACGCAAAGTCCCCGCATATTTCATCAGGAACGGTGTGCGACCCATTGTCGATCACGATGACCTCGTCCGGGATCCTATGACCCGCGCCAAGCGCTGTCAGACATCTTCGCAATTGCTTGCCTTGGTTAAGATGTGGAATGATTACTGAGATTGTTGCTTGTCGAGTGCGGGAATTTTCCATCCCTTCAAAAAAAGCGAAATTGGTAAATTTTTTCCTAATCGTTCCAGTTAACTGCGAAAGCTGCGACGCAACTGCGTGCCTAATGGCGCTATCAGGTAGCTAAGAACTGTGCGTTGCTCGGTATGTAGAAACGCTTCCAGCGGCATTCCAGCAATCAATTTCGTCGTCTTTGGCAAGCTGGCAAGCTCCTCTGGCGATATTTCCAGCGCCACACGATAAAAGACTTCACCGGTCACCCGGTCTGTAATGGCTTCGGGCGATATCGCGCTGACCTTGCCAGACAATGGTAAGGCGTTTTGCCGGGTAAGCGTGCTTAACGTTATCTGCGCTTTTTGATTTTCATGAACAAGGCTGATCGATTGCGGCGATACGCGAGCTTCGAATTCAAAACCTGATTGCTGGGGAATTACATTCATCAACGTTCCGCCGGCAGCTACGATGCCGCCAATCGTCGTAACTTGCAGTTCGTGCACAATGCCATCAACAGGTGCGCGAATATTCACGCGTTCCAGCTGGGCCTGACGTGCAATGATTGCCATCTTCAGCTCATGAAATTCCGCTGTCACTTCGTGGCGTTCCGTCGCGACCTGTTCCTGAAAGCGCTGCTCGTTTTGCAAGAGTTCCAGAGAAAACTCCCATTTGCGGTGCTTTAGGTTGGCAAGCTCCGCCTGTCTGCCCGCCAATTCGCCGCTCAATGCAGCACGTTGGCGACGTATTTGGGTTAGCTGCGTTTGCCGCGACAGGCCTTTGGCGACCAAAGCTACAGCGGATTGCAGATCCTCATCAAGATACGCTATCTGCTTCTCCAACGCTTCTATCTGTTCAGTGTAACCTTTGGTTTGGGTTTCTATTGCTTTGACGTTGCTTTCCATGCGCTCGCGCAGGCTAGTGCGTATCTTGGCACGGGTGGAAAAGATTTCCTGTTGCCCCGCCATGGCCTTGATTTTGCGAGCCTGAGCGACTTCAAAGGGTAGGCTTTGGAAGTCGAAACTGATTTCTTTTGCGTTGGTGCTTTCAGCCTCCAGCCTTGCTTGTCGGCTTGAGACGTCCACGAGCCGGGTGCGCGCCATTTCAAGGTTGATCTGCAAGAATGTCGGATCGAGGCGGGCGATAATCTGACCAGCTTGGACAGTGTCACCATTGCGCACACTCAGTTCTGAAACGACACCGCCATCAAGTGATTGAACGACTTTGGGTTTGCCAGCAACTTCAACCCGGCCGTGGGCGATCACGGCACCACTAATTTCTGTCGTAGCGGCCCATCCGCCCAAAACGCCAATCAGAAGGATTATGGACACTACGGCAACGGTGATCAGCCCGCGTAGGCTGGTTTCCGGTTTCGAGAGTTCTGGTTCGTGCATTGGGCGTCCTTCCGGTTTCGGCAACGAAATATGGCATTGCCTGTTTGGTCAGAAAGGCCAGACCGACGTGTCAGGAAGGGGGCGAAATAACGGCATCAATGAGGATCAGAGCGACGGGATCGATCCAACGCGTCAACCTCGCCTTCGCCAAACGACAAGTGAGACACAGAGATCAAGTCGAAGGACATCCCAAACCTGACATCAAAAACATCAATAATTTCAACGCGACAGGCTCTTGCTGTATCGCGCGCCTTGGTCTGGATATGGCTGGGATAATGAATTTTTGAAAACCCATTTGATGCCGTCGATACGTGCATTCGGGCAAAAACTTATCTCTATCAAATCTAAGGCTAAACTGAATTAAATATCCTTTAAAGACCTATAAAAACCAAGGATAAAATCGCGTTTAACCCACCTTTAAGCAAAATAAACTTTCCCGCTCATAAGAACTGTGGTCATGTAAAAGAAAAAAAGTAGGCAGGCAATGACGATATCTTATGCAGCAGCGAGGAATGCACCCTTGTTGGCGTTGGAAGACGAGAGGGTGTTATTGAAACATTGGCAGGTCAGCAAAGATCAATGTGCTCTTAAATCTCTCGTGCTTTCCCACGCAAGAATTGTTTTTTACTGGGCGCGAAAGCTGAGCGACGACCAGACAGAAAGAGAGGATCTGGTGTCGGAGGGTATATTGGGCTTGATCCATGCCGCTGATTTGTTTGATCTTGACCGCGATGTGCGATTTTCAACCTATGCAAGGTGGTGGGTGAAAAACGCGACGATGACAGCCCGGGACCAGCTCCGGGCCGTGGTGGAAACCCCTGCCGGCACTCAGAATTCGACGCAGCATTCGATTGATGACGAAGACAGCTTCGCTACGCTCGTGTCGGACGATCCTAATCCGGAAGAAACCGTCATTGCGCGGTCCACTCAGGACCTCCTGCGCTCCCGCCTCCAAGATGCCATGACTGTTCTGGAGGACACCGACCGCGAAGTCCTATATTCAAGAGCCCTCAAGCAGCCGCCCGAGAGCATTCAGTGCTTGGCTGCCCGTCTGGGAATAAACAGCACCAAGCTAAGGCAGATCGAACGACGTGCCATGTCTCGGCTTAAGTTCGAATTGGCTACACGCGGTATCTTAACCAGTAAGGTGCATTGATATGAACTTTACTTTGCCAGCCACCATGACAGCCGCCAAGCCAGTTGAGATGACAAAGCTCGGGGGCCAAGTTCCTGGGGGCTTTGAAATGCTGTTGGATACAGCTCTCCAAGGTCAGGCGGCTTCTGGTGAAACAATAGAGCTGACCGGGTTCACCAGCCTGGATGAACAAGACCTGATCAGCGCCGAAGTGCAGGGCGGCTTTGCGCTGTTCCCTGCTCTTTTTGCGGAACAGACGGTTTTGACATCCGGCAACACGGTTATGACATCTGGCAATACGATTTTGACACCTGGCAATGGAATTTTGGGCGAAAGCCTGAATGTCGGCGCGGCCAGCAATAATGGCCAAGCGATTGCGACAGTTGCTTCATTGGGACCGCAAGCAGTGGCGACGCCAATAGCGGTCTCACCCCCCCTGATTGGAGGGTCGTTTGATGGAGCCCTGGCAGGTGAGGGCACTCCAGAAAAAATGTCGACGGGATCGGGACTGCAGACTGCTTCGACCACTGGTGTGCAAGCCGTGATGGCGCAGACCGTTCAAGCTTCGTCCTCACCGCTCGTGCCGGGTATAAAAACTGCTCAAACCGATATTGTAGCGCCCGTGCCAACGGCTCTGGTACATAACCCGACGCAGACCCTGACACCCGAAATTACTCCGGATACGGCAACACCTAAGGTATGGGCACCTTTTCCAGCAAGCGGACAGGTTATATCCGGTCTACCTTCCGAGATCTCTTCACTGTCGGGCGTTCAGAACAACTCCGGTGTCGCTGCGGTTGTCGCCCCGCAGACCCTCCAGGCCATTGAGCCGAAAGGCAAAGGATTGCTCGCCAGCCGACCCGTTGCTGAGCAGACCAAACTGGGCATACCTCTCGTGACTCCAAAAATAGGCAGTACACAACCCACTGTGACGGACCCCGAAGCTACAACCGCCAAACCCGTAAAGGGACAGTTCAACACGAGCGATACGAATTCGTTTTTGAATTCATTATCGCAAGGGGGCAAGGCAATTGCCGAGGTGTCGTCTTTGATGCCTGCGGTGGAAACACGCGAGTTGCCCCGCCCGGTGGAGCCAGGGGCCTCACTGCTTCCCGATCAGGTGAGTCAGATCAAAGCTTCCGGTCCGTTGGAAGAGGCAATCAAGCCCCAGCCAAAGCCGTTTGCACAGGCGTTGGTTGCTCAGGTCAAGGCGGTGGACGTCAAAGAAGGGCGAACATCCGTGAGTCTGCATCCGCGTGGATTGGGACAGATCGAGATTGATATCGTCACCGACAAAGACAGCTCTTTGCGCGTGGTCGTGAGAGTGGAAAATCCGATGGTTCTTCAAACGTTGCGCGATGAACGCCAGATGCTGGCGACGGCAATGGGGTTGACCGACGCCGGGTCTTTTGACTTTGAACAAGGCTTTTCAGGCGATTCCAATCAGGGTAAACACGGTCAGTCGGCCCAGGCACACGGCGACGACGTTGGTTTTGCTGGCGCTTCATCGGGTATACGCCACGAGGATGTCGTGGCAGACAACCAACTAAATATTCTCACTTAAGGAGAAGTGAATCATGCTTACCAGCCCAACATTGCTTAGCAATATGACAGCGGCCAATAAGAACTCAGCCAGCGATTCATTGTCTCAACTGGGAAATGATTACAATAAGTTCCTGACCTTGCTGACGGCACAAATACAGAACCAAGACCCGCTTGAACCCGTGGACAGTACGCAATTTGTGGCGCAGCTCGCACAGCTTTCGCAGGTTGAACAGGCCGTGCAGACAAATACACAGCTTGAAACCGTATCAAGCCAGATCAGCGGATTGCTCAATTTAGGGGGTACGGATCTGTTGGGTCGCGACGTGACAATCCAATCCGATACGGTGATGTTAAAGAATGGAGCCACGGCTACTACCTACGAGGTAGGTGAGGCCGCTTCGGAAGTCACGGCAAAGATCATCGATCCCTTAGGGCGTACCATTCGTACTATTACCGGACTATCGGTGCTTTCTGGTACGCAAAACCAGTTGGGTTGGGATGGGAAAGATGATTACGGCAACCCTCAACTGGATGGAATATACACCGTGCAACTGGCAGCCAAAAATACCGCTGGCGAAGCAGTCAACGTCCAGGCATCCCGTAGCGCGCGGGTTGAAGACGTCAGGTTTCAGGAAGGCGAAATCGTGTTCGGGTTGGACGGAGGAGAAACCGCATCATCCGTAACGGTTAAATCCGCACGATAGTCTAAGCATCAGCATCCTATTCCCGCGCGGTCACATTGGCGTGGAAACTATTTAACCGTGCGGTTCTGACCGAGGGAAAGGTAACATAAAGCTTGCGGACAATTTGCGAAGTTAGCTCTGCCTGGCGAGCTTCTGCCTCGTGAGGTTGTGCTAAGTTTGGATCAGTTTCGGCAAGCTCGGAAATAGCTGTCACAGTAGCATCGCGTAGCCTGGCCCGTCCTACTGCTCCGTTCAGGCTTTGAAACGCGGAAGCGCCCATGATGTACACATCCAAATCGAACACCAGATGCAGTACCTTGCGGTTCTGTGTGATCTGCATGGTAAATTTGCCCAAGGGCATGTTGAACAGCAGGTCCTGCTTGTCCGATGCGTTCGGGTCGGATTTAGCCGCTCTGACAGGACGCAAATAGCCTTCGCCGAAATACCCCAACGCGCCTGCACCGATGACGCACATGATCAGGATGAGGTATTTCATCAACGGCGCCTTGTGTCAGTAGGGCAAGATGACTTCAAGAATATCCTGCCCATAACGTGCGGTCTGAACGGTCGAAATCTGCCCGCGTCCGCCATAGGTGATCCGTGCTTCGGCGATCTTGTCATAGTCGATCGTGTTGTCGACGTTGATATCAGACTGACGAATGATACCGGCAATACGAAGCTCGCGCAGCTCGGCGTTGACCTTGACCTCTTGTCTGCCCGCAATAACGAAGTTTCCATTCGGTAAAGTCTGGATAATCAGCGCCGCCACCCGCAAACGGATCGATTCATTCCGGCGTATCGACCCTTCGCCGTTCGCAGATGAATTGCTTTCCAGCCCCAGAACCTTGCCGCTGCTGGTCGACAAGTTGAAATCCAATATGTCCGGATCAGACACGCCTTGGGTTGATGATCGGCTGCGGCCTGTCGCGTTTTGCAGCTGAGCACGATCGTTGATATCAATCAGCACAGTGACCAGATCACCGACATCCTCCGCGCGACGGTCTTGGAACAGCTGCGGGGTTTTTGCGCCCCAAAGGCTTGCGGCTTCCGCGCGTTTTGGCGGCTGAACCGGTGCAGGGATCGGCATGGGAATACTGATCCTGTTGACCTCACCCATTGCTTCGGGGCTAAGCGACAGGTCACTGACCGTGGGGTTGTGCGTTTCTTTGAAATCTCCGCAGCCACTGATCGTTAATGCAATGAACGACAGCATGATACCTGCGCGGCGCGGAAAACGGATTTTTCTCATTGTATAACCTCAACGACACCAGCGGCTGTGGCGATGGTGGACAATGCTTTGTTACTTGAAAGGTTGACGACGCGAAGTTCCTGACCCTTGGACGCATCGTCCAACGCCCTGCCTTTCGCGGTTAGCTGCAAACCACCGTGATTAAGCCTGATCTTTACCTTTTCCCCGCGGTTGATGATGCGGGGCGGCATGACAGAATTACGCGGAACCGGGCGCCCGGCCACCAGCATTCGGCGCACCTGTTGCCCGACGAGATCCTGAAAGTTCTCGATTGCGTAGGTGCCGATCCTTTGCAGCGGCATTGCGACCAATGCAACATCTTCGCTGCGGACAATTTCATCGGGCGCTATGCGTCTGGTCGGGACGGGAACGGACAGCGTGACCATCGCTATGCCCCACACCCGCTGTGTCAGATTGTCTTCTGTCGCGACATTGGCGATGAACTGGCCGGTATCGGCGTCCATCCAGAATTCCTGTATGAAGTTACCGCGTTCGATCATGCCTTTTGCCATTCGGATGTCGATTTGGGCGTCCGCCGGCAGCCTCGCACCCAGTTCTGCGATTGCACGTTCCTCGATCAACTCGGGTACGGATACACTTTGTGCGGCCACGGATGACGCGAAAAAGCCTACAGCAACAAGCTGTAGAACCATCACCAAAGCTGCCCTGATACGCATCATCGTGCTATGTCCCGTTATTTGATTTGGTTGGTGGTTGTCATGATCTGATCGGCGGTCTCAATGGCTTTTGAATTCATCTCATAGGCGCGCTGCGCTGAAATCAGGTCAGTTATCTGCTGGATGATATTCACGTTCGATTGTTCCAGATATCCTTGACGGGTAATGCCGACGCCGGGCGTGCCGGGGGTGGATTGCACGGCCTCGCCAGAAGCTGAAGTCTGTTCCATAAGATTGTCGCCGACAGGTTTGAGACCGGCTTCGTTTAGGAATGTCGCAAAGTTAAGCTGCCCCAGCTCTACCGGATTGGGGTTGTTTTCGACATATGCCATCACCACGCCAAATTGATTGATCTCAACTTGGCGGGTCAACTCAGGCACAACGATGGCGGGTTCAACTTCATACCCGTTGAGCGTGACCAGTTGGCCCTGAGCGCTAAGTTGGAAATTGCCGTCACGGGTAAAAGCTTGGCTGCCATCAGGACGATTGACAACAAAATAGCCGCGACCCTCGATTGCCAGATCCAACTGATTTTCGGTCTGTATCAACCCGCCTTGCGCATTGTGACGGATAACCCCTGCCGCTTGGACGCCCAGGCCGATATCGGTACCTACCGGGCGGGCCGTCCCGGATGCTGATGTCAAGGAACCCGCGCTGTTGAAGCTTTGATAAACAAGGTCCTGAAAGGCAGCGCGGCCGCTTTTAAAGCCCGTCGTATTGGCGTTCGCGATGTTGTTGGCGATGACATCCACGTTGGTTTGCTGTGCCAACATCCCTGTTGCCGCGATCCCGAGTGCTTTCATCGTATGCTCCTAAATAACGCGATTATACGCGCCCAAGTTTCTGGATTGCTGTCCGCGTCAGATCGTCATCCGACCCCATCAGTTTGACCGCATTGTCATATGCGCGCTGAATGTCGATAAGTCGGGTCATCTCAAGAACGGCTTTGACGTTGCTGCCTTCGACGAAACCCTGTTTGATGACGGGGGTCGCTGACTGTTGGGGCACGCCGGCACCTTCAGGCAGTTGATACATCCCCCCACCAATGGGCAACATGCCTGCTGCGTCGTTGATATTCACCACCGCGATGGTCCCGAGCACCGCGCCCGCCGGGTTTGTAAGTGTGCCGCCTGTCGAAATCAGTACGTCATCGCCCACGTCATCGGGTAATTGAACAGGCCCGCCACCAATACCCAGAAGCGGCATGCCGCCTGACGTCTTTAGTTGCCCGTCGACATCCACCACCAGACTGCCGTGTCGGCTATAACCGGTTCCGCCTCCGGGCAGTTGGTACGCCAGCCAGCCTTCGCCGGATATCGCGATGTCAAACGGGTTGCCAGTCGGGGTGAGCGGCCCGCTTTCCAGTTCCAGATAGGTGCCCTTGTCGCGTACATAGCTTACGCTTGAATCTCCGTTGCCGTCCGGCACCGATTCAATAAGGGGGTGGATCGCCTTGTACCCCGATGTGGAAGAGTTGGCGAGGTTATGCGCTGTGGAGTCCATGTTGCGTGCGAGCGCGGTCGCCTGAGAGAGGGACACATACGTGATATTTGTCATTCAGCTCTCCGCTTGTTGGTTGGACATCAAAGCAATGTCTGGATGAGACATTCTGTTGCAAACATAAAATTTCACGAATACAAGAATAAGGCAAGTTTTAATTGTAAATTGAAGGATAGATGTGCCCCCACTGAGTCGCATAATTGCATTTAATGCCGCGTTATTGTTGGGGGTATCTTCTGGTGTTCTTGGCGCTTCCACGACTGATCTTGCAAAAGCGCTGGATCCGGATGTGGCGACGCCGCAAAACGCTTGGCGCAGCGACATGGATTTGAACCGCTGGTCCGCCGCTGGATTTCACAATGACCTTAAGCGACAGATCGAAGCGCTGAGCGCTGCGCATGGATCGCGCAACGAAGATATACTGCTGAACATAGCCGAGCTTTATATCACGCATATGCTGCTCTATGAGGCATCTTCGGTGCTGGCTGGTATCACCCCGGTGGGAAAAGATGCCATCCGGCGCCATCGGACCTTAATGGATGCTGTGCGATTGCTCGAAGGGGAGCCGCCGCCCGAAGGCGCGCCAGACTACGAGACTTCTCCGCTTGCGCTTCCCGGACGGCCCGACCGCGCGTTCTGGGCCAGTTTGAATGCTATTGCGACGTCAGATATTTTGTCCTTGTCGCTTAACATAGAGCCAAGCTTTGCGGGTCTCAGCCGTCAACCAGCGGCAGTTATTCGCGCGACACTTCCTGTACTTCTGGAGGCGGCAATCGAACTGGATCGCCGTCAGTACGTGGACGCAGCGCTGCGATTGTTGGATGAACAGCAAGATTCGTCAGCGGCAACGGCGGGCACTTTTCTGCATGCCCGTGCCGCTGAAAAACGCGGTAACGACACGACGGCGCTAAAGGGCTATCTCGATGCGGCCAGCGGTTGGGACCACTACGCTGTGCGGGCGCGCCTTGCCATTGCCGATATGTCGCTGCGAAACGGAAGCCGAGGTGCGCTGTTGGCGGCTCAGAATGCACTGTCTAATGGTTCAGAGGCGTGGCGCGGCGGACAATACGAGCTTGAGGTTTTGCGCAGGCTGGGGCGTGTTTATCATGCGCTGGATAACGACGCCGAGCATGTTTTGACTTTGGGGAAGCTGTTGCTGCGTTTTCCCTATCGGGCCGAAACCGCTTCTATTGAGGAGGAGGCGCAGGGGTTGCTCAAGGCGGTGTATGATAAAGGCGGAGAGGGGCAGTATCCCTTGTCGGCTTGGATGGCTCTGCACCTCAAGTTACTGCCGTACTTTAGATATCTCGATGGGTTTACCGACCAGATAGAAACCTTTGGCGATTATATGCTGACCTTGGGTGCAACAGACCTCGCAGCCAAGGAGTTTCGACGCGCTGCCCGGATTTTGCAGGAAAAACAGGAAGAGAAGGACAGCTCTTTTAACCAAAATATCTTCAGGCTGCATTTGAAGCTGGCTCAAACGCAGTTGCGTGCGGGTTCTTACGCTGATGCCCGATTGACCCTTGATCTGATGGATGTCGACGATGCAGGCGCGCTAGAAGAGGAATACCGGATTGTGATGGCCGGCGTTTTGGCCCAGCTGGGGGACAGGCCCGCCTTGATGGAGACCAAAGTCAAAGCCCCGAGCAGCGATTACCTTCGGAACCTTGGGCTGGCGTTTTCCGAAGAGCAGCGTTGGACGCAAGCGGCGGATGTGCTGCTGCGCTTGTGGAACAAATACCCCGAAGAATTTTATTTGCAGGACGCGACACGGCTGTTGATTGCGGCCTACCGTTCAGACGATGTGGAAACGTTGGATTTGGTCACACGTGCCTACCCAAGCCTTACGTCATCCAACTACCTGATATCATTGGCGAAAAGCATAAGTGAAGAGCGTGACAACATTCTACCCCTGCGTGCTGACCGGGCAGCAGAAAGCCTCGCTCGTTTAGAGCAGGCATTCGAAAGCATTGCTAAATCCGGGATATCGCCATGAAAAGATAGACTATTTCTTGCGCGGCAAGTATAGTCACAACAACAAATGGTATTTCTTTAACCTTCCTTAAACTAAACTTCTTACATGTTTACTTAAGCAAGAATATGAAAAGCAAAAATGGGGTAAGATCATGAGTATCTCTAGTGCGCTTCAAACCGGTGTCAGTGGGTTGCGCGCCAACTCAAAGGCTGTGGGCAGCATTTCTGAAAACATCGCAAATTCGAACACCGTCGGGTATCGCCGTGGTTTTGCGCAGATGGTGACCACTACTGCTTCCGGCGGGAGCGCCGAAGGGGTGCTTTCGGTCGAGGCTGTAAAGCAAGTTGATATTGCGACCGCGGGCGGCCTGATCTCGACCAATTCATCGACTGACCTGGCAATCGGTGGTAACGGATTCTTTGCTGTTTCGTTGAACCCCAATGAAAAAGTTCAAACCAACTATATGCTAACGCGGGCCGGTTCGTTTCTTCCCGATGAGCAGGGGAACCTGAAGAACGCTGCGGGCTATTTCCTTTCTGGATATCCTTACGGCTTGGACGGATCGATCGGGTCCGTTGACCGCAGTTCCTTTAAGCAGATGGAAACGGTCAACGTCGGAAACGTCAATCTTTCCGCCGGGGTGACCACTTCTATCAAGTCTTTTGGCAACTTGCCTTCGCAGGATACCGGTCTGGCGACGCCGGGTGCGCCATTTGTCACGACGTCAGAGCTGTTCTCCGCCCTGGGGGAGAGTCAGCGGCTCAGTTTTTCGTGGGCGCCAACAACAGTCGCGAATACGTGGGATTTGTCGATCGCTGACCAAAACGGCGACCCCTTGGGTGGTGTCACAATGGAATTCAGCAACTCCGGCCCCGCTGCCGGTTCGCCATTGAATTATTCGAATGTGACCTCCACGGCGACCGCGCCTGCCGCGTTTTCCGTAGACGGTACCACCGGAGTGGCCACGGTTACGCTGAACAACGGGGCCGTGCCGCAAGAGATCAATATCACCCTTGGCAGACCCGGGGCATTCGACGGTGTTAGCCAATTCGCAGGTGACTTCAGCCTTTCATTTGACCGTGACGGATCGAGCGTTGGCCAACTGATACGTAGCGAGATTTCGGAAGACGGCACCTTGTTTGGGATCTTTGATAACGGTATGCGCCGTGCCCTATACGATATTCCCGTAGCCGTGGTGGCCAACCCTAATGGGCTAGTCGAAGTGAAAGGCAATGCTTATCGTCTTTCCGGTGAAACCGGCTCTTTCTCTGCGCTACAGGCCAATTCTTCTACCGTTGGTTCCATTAATGCCGGCGCGTTAGAGGCGTCGAACGTCGACATCGCACAAGAGATGACTGATCTGATCAAAGCACAGCGCGCTTTCTCGACCAATGCCAAAGTGATCACCACGGTAGATGATATGATGGACGAAACAACGCGGCTGAAGCGATAGGCTTGGTCGGTCTGGAGTAAGATATGAGCCTGACGGGCGCGCTTAATTCAGCAGCATTGGGTTTGCAGACGACGCAAGGGTTGTCGCGGATTGCCGCCGACAACGTATCAAACGCTATGACGCCGGGCTATGTTCGGCGTCAAGGCGTGCTTGTCACACCGGGTGCTGGCCAGGGCGGCGCGATTATCAGCGAAATCCGCCGCGAAGTTGATGTCACCTTGCAGCGGATGTCGCGCCTAGAGAACAGCAAAATGGCACAGTATCAGTCCATCCAAGAAGGGCTGACAGGTTATACGGCCTATCTGGGGCAACCTGGTGATGGCACGTCTCCGGCGGATAAGTTCAACACATTCCAAAACAGTCTAACAACCTTGTCGAACCTTCCTTCTTCGAACGGGGCGCAGGCAGCGACTGTGTTGGCGGCCGAAGATTTGGCGCGGTCGGTGCGAGGAGCCGCTGTCACGCTTGGTTCTACGCTGAACGATGTGAATATGGAAATTCGCTATGAAGTGGCTGATTTAAACCAAGCGTTATACCAACTACGAGATTTGAGCAGCAGTCGACGCGAATTTGCCGCGGGGTCACTGGAAAGCGCCAAATTCGACGAGAAGATGGATACGGTTCTGGATCAGATATCAGGTATCGTCGACACACGTGTGACGACTTCGGCAAGCGGGTCGATCAGTATCTACACCTTAAGCGGTGCGGCCTTGCTCGAGGGTAATCAGGTGCATGACGTCACCTTTAACCCCAGCGACGGGACATTGATGGCCGGAACCCAGGATATCACGCCCTTCAAAGAGGGCGTTCGCGGCTTGCGGTATGGAAGTCTTACCGGATTGTCGCAGCTCAAACGTGATATAATCCCGCGGTTTGAACAACAGTTGGATGAATACGCACGAGGGATTGTCCAGTCCTTTGAAAACGCCGACGCCAGCCTCGCCGCCGGCGAACCGGGGCTGTTTACCGATAACGGGTCAGCTTTTTCAGCGGCGAATAGTGTGGGGTTGGCTGGGCGTTTGCAGGTGAACGATAAGCTTTTGGCCACCGGCGCACTGGAAGTCTGGCGGGTGCGTGACGGTCTGGGCGCTTCAACGCAAGGCCCTGCATCGGAAGCCGGCCAGATCAATGCCTTTATCGCCGCGTTGGACAAACCTTTGTCTTCCGCTTCGGGTACGGGAATTCCGACAGATGTCACCATTCGGGATTTCGCAGCGGAAATGATCACCAGCCAGGCTTTGGAGCGTGTAAAATCTGAAAATGACTTTAACGCCGCAAGTTCCGCCGCCGAAGTCGTGATGTCGGCAAGACGGAATTCCGAAGGGGTCAACATAGATGATGAGATGCAGCAGCTGATTTTAATCGAACAAAGCTATGCTGCGAATTCCAGAATTCTGAGCACCGTGTCTGATATGATTGACACGTTGATCGCAGCCGTGTGAGGCTCTAACGATGGTTTTGGGTATAAGATCTTTTTCGACGTTTCAGATGAACCTGTTCAATAGGCAGAGCGTCCAGCGAGCGACCTCTGATCTTCAACGGGCCGGGCAGGAGGTATCCACCGGACTTAAGGCAAACATTTACGAGAGCCTCGGTCCGAGCGCCGCATCGGTGACGAAATTGCGTGGTCGCGAAGATGCAACGCAGACCTTTATCACATCCAATGGCCTCTTGGCGAACAAGCTATCGACGATGCTGGCGTCCGTGGACAATGCCCGCGAAGAGGTGCAGTCGGTGCTGGAAACAGCGGTATTAAACGCATCTCGTCCGATCAATGGGGCAGAGGTTCTTCAAATGCAGGCTCGCGCGGCACTGGAAGGCGTGGTTGCTGCGATGAACGTGACGTTTAACGGCGATAGTGTTTTTGCCGGAATAGATTCCAAAAAGCCTGCCCTGACGCGGTGGACCGATACGAGTGCTGTGACCGGTCGCACACCTGAAGGGGTGCTCCAGGAAATAGTCGGGACGGGGCCGACGGATGCCGCCAGTGCTACGCAGATCGCGGATAAAATAGACCAGATATTTCTGTCCCAGGACAGCACCGACCCAAGTCGGAACTTCGAAGGCACATTCTACCAAGGATCGCCTAACATTGACGCGGACGGGCAGCCGACCAAGCAGATACGGGCCTGGGTGAACACCGGGCAAGAGGTCGTGTATGGGAACCGAGCCAACGAAGAAGCTTTCCGCGCAGCCTATCAAGGGCTTGCGATGTTGGCTTCTACAGATGTCCGCGAACTGGACGAGGCCGCATATTCTACTTGGATGGGCAGGATCGTGGACACTTTGGGCGTCGCCCAAAAGGGAATGCTAGATGCGTCCGCTAGGATCGGGTTCAATCAACAAATTGTCGAGAAAGCGCAAATTCAGCTTACGGACATTTCGTTGGTTCAGCGCACGCAAATATCAAATTATGAAAGCGTTGACCCCTACGAGGCGATCACGCGGATGAACAATCTGGAAACGCAATTGCAGGCGAGCTACCAAGTCACGTCGCGGCTCTCCAGCTTGTCTATCCTTAACTTCTTGCGTTGATTACACGACCTCGGTGGGCAGTTCAGGTGAGCTGAGTTTGTAGCCGCGCCCGTGCACGGTTTCGATATACTGCCAACCGCTGTCTGAAGCTGACGCCAGCTTTTTGCGCAGCTTACAGATGTACACGTCGATCACTTTGTCAAAGGGTTGGTCGATGCTGGTACCATAAATCGCGTCGTATATGGCGTCTTTCGATATCACCTTGTTGGAATTCAAGGCGAGGTGTTGAAAAACCGAATATTCCCGCTTTGATAACTTGATACGACTACCGGAAACGACTGGATCACGACCGTCGAAATAAGCTGTAAGTTCACCGACGATCACGCTTTCCGCGGCGTGGCCGTAATGGCGGCGAATGATGGAATTGGTCCGCGACAAAACCTCGGTGCCGCGGATCGGGCTGACAATCACGTCATCTGCGCCCAGGTTCAACAGGTCCGATGTATCTTTCGCGTTTCGGAAGTCCCGCAAGACGATAACCGGATTGACGCACCCGGCGGATCGCAACGTGCGAATGTGCCCTCGTATGTCGCTGCATTCTCCCAAAAGAATGGCATTCGTCTGCTGGCCGGGGTGAAGCAGGGGGCCTAGTCCGGTCTGGAAAAAGTCTTCGGTGATAAATTGCAGGTCGATCCCCGCGCTCCGCAGTTCCGAAGCAAGGCCGACACATCGTTCCTGCCGCTGTTCAAAAATATACATTCGCATATGCTTTGCCTCAAAACCTTATTATTCCTATCGGTATCAAGTATATTTGACCAGAGCAACAATTAATACCTGTTTTTACTTGTATTCTAGCGTGTATTAGCCGATTATATCAAGGATAGATGAACTGTTCTTGATAGTGGGAGACCTGTCGATGGTTGCTTGCCGGCGCGCCGCCCTGGCAATACGTAGCGCTCTGGCATTCGCAGTGCTGGCGCTGTTGGTCGCGACCCCTGTCGCGGCGGAGGTGCGGATAAAAGATATTGCGCATTTCGAGGGTGTTCGTGAAAACCATCTGATCGGATATGGCTTGGTTGTCGGCCTCTTGGGGACAGGGGACAAGTTGACGTCAAGCCCGTTCACGCGCGAGTCCATACGGGGGATGCTTGAGCGGTTGGGGGTTGCAAATCTGGATGGCCAGGCGCTCAAGACCAAGAACACTGCGGCGGTCATGGTCACAGCCAAATTGCCCCCGTTTGCGCGGCGCGGATCCCCGATAGATATCACGGTCTCGTCTTTGGGGGACGCAACCAGTCTTAGGGGCGGAACACTTTTGATCACACCTTTGACCGGCGCCGACGGTGAGGTGTACGCGGTTGGGCAGGGGCCGGTTGCCGCATCCGGTTACCGTGTGGATGGCAATGCGGCCAGTGTTGTTGATGGTGTGCCGACGATCGCTCGGATTGAAAACGGCGCTATCGTCGAGCGTGAAATTGAATTCAGCCTCTTTCAACTGGATAGCATTCGAATTGCTTTGAATACTCCTGATTTTACCACTGCTGATCGTGTTCGCGAAGCGATTGCAAAGCATCTCGGTTCTAGTCAGGTCGAGGTGCTTGATTCCGGAACGATCGAAGTATGGGTCGGCGATAAGCGTGACGCGCCAGAAACCATCATGGCAGTTGAAAACCTTTTGGTCACGCCCGACACCGTGGCCCGCGTTGTCATTGACGAAAAGTCGGGGACCATCGTCATGGGGGCTGACGTGCGAATTGCACAGGTTGCGATCAGCCAAGGCGGCCTGACTGTCCGGGTAAGAGAGAACTATAACGTCAGCCAGCCTTATCCTGTAAGCGTGGGGGGAGGCACCGCCGTGGTCTCGGGGGCACCGATTTCTATTGGTGGCACGACCGTCGTCGTGCCGGAGACGGAAATTGATATACAGGAGACTGATGGCAGCTTCACGATTTTGAAGGGGGATGTCAGTCTTCAAGAGCTCGTCGATGGGTTGAATGCTATCGGTGTTGGGGCGCGCCAAACAATTGCCATTTTGCAGGCAATCAAAGCCGCCGGTGCGCTGCATGCCGATCTGGAGATTATCTAATGGTAAGTGACTTTCAACTGCCGCGCCCGATTTCCGGGTATCAGCCACCGGATCGGGCAGCAGAGACTGGCAAGGAATTCGAAAAAGTGTTCCTCACCCAGTTTGTCGACGAGATGATAAAGACGGCTGGCCCGGCCGTATTTGGCGGCGAGGACCAAGCCGATATGTGGCGGTCCTTTATGTCAGAAGCGGTGGCAAGTCAGTTGGTAGAACAGGGGGGCTTGGGCTTTTCCGGGAGTGTTTCGCAGATGCTCGGCGCTTATGGCCAAGCTCAAAAAGACACCATTGTGAGTGAAGAATAATGGAGCGTAAAACCTTTCGTTTTAGCCAGCGCGCGAACGCTTCCTCGTCCGGGAGCCCCGATCAACTGGCCCTTACGTCAGAGGATGAAGATAACCTGCGCGGCTATGTTGATAAAATTCAGGAAACCATCGAGGTTTTGGAGAGAGAAATCCAAGCGATCAAAAGCGGTGATCTGGCGATTGTGAGCACTGTATTTGATGAAAAGGCGCGCCTTTTGAAGTGGCTGGAGCTACAGACGCCGCTTGTTGAGCCGTTTATCAACCAGCCAATCGCCCAGAAGTTGGAGATCAAACACCACCTTTCCCGGCTCAAGAACTATGTCGAAGAAGACAGTTCGATGTTATCCCGCATGGCCGTCGCGGCTCGAACGATACTGAGAGAAGTGGAAAAAATAAGTAATCGTAATGAGTTAGATGGAAATTACGGAAAACTGGGCCAAAAAATGTCTGGCCAGAGCGGTAACAATATGAGGGTCGATCAAAAGTATTGAGGCGACACGTCTGCCAGTTTTTCTATTTTTGTTAACCATTCGTTAACCTGATGGGTTAGGTATGTTCAGTTAGCTCTAAGCTAATATCAGTCAGAAGACTGGAACAACACGAGAAGCAAGGAGAACATTAAATGTCGTCCATTCTCACCAATAGCTCCGCAATGAATGCCCTGGCCACGCTACGTGAAGTAAATCGTGGGCTCACCGATACTCAAAGCCGCGTTTCCAGCGGTTTGAAGGTCGCTTCGGGCAAGGACAACGCCGCATACTTCGCCATCTCCGAGACGATGAAGGGTGATAGCGGTATGTTCAAAGCCATCAACGAAGGCATGACTGCTACAAAGAACTCTGTCGCGACCGCACGTCTGGGTGCCGAAACGGTTACCGGACTGGCGCAGCAAATGGTTGAACGTATCGCCTTTGCCCAAAGTGACGGTGTGAACAAGCAAGACGTTCAGAACGAACTGGTTGCCTTGGCGAAAAACATGCAGTCCGCGATTGATCAGGCGACGTTCAACGGCGACAACCTGGTTGATGGGGTTAAGGCTCTTGCTGGCCCAGTAAGCGTTGTGAACGGTGTGAGCCGCGATGCAGCAGGCGCATTTGCTGTGACTACGTTTTCCTTCACGGCCGTAGATCTGCAAACCATCCAAACCAACCTTGCTGCAATTGATGTGACAAGCACCACTACCACTATGGATGCTAAGCTTATTGCGGCTGAAGGCGAACTTGGAAACGCCATCACTGCTTCGACATCGTTGGGCATTACTGAAAACACCCTTGATGGCCAGATGCAGTTCATCGACAGCCTGACAAACACGCTGGATTCCGGTGTGAGTTCAATGGTTGATGCAGACATGGAGGAAGAAGCAGCACGTCTTCAGGCTCTTCAGGTTCAGCAGCAGCTTGCCACACAGTCTTTGTCGATCGCAAACCAGGCACCTCAGAACATCCTGAGCTTGTTCCGTTAATCCGGTTCGATCTTATTATGACAACACTTTTCCCGCCAGTTGGCGGGGAAGGTACCCGAGAACTGCGCTGAAATATGGATAGCTAGGCGATAAAGGCCGATCTACTGGCCCGGAATCGCGCTATGGACGATATCTGAACGTTCGCGTTCCTCAAAGAACGCTCGAAGCGGATCGTCCATCCCGGCCTCAAGTATCATCCTGTAGGTTTCTGCAAATCCTTCGGCGGCGGGTGTCTTGTCGCCGCGTCCCTGAGACAGAAACGGGCTTGCGGTTTTGAAGAATTTTATGGCTTCGTCGGTTTCGGGGTCAGAACCGGCTTTGTAAGCTCCCAGCCTGATAAGGTCTTCCATGTCGGCATACCGACCTAGAGCCTTGCGCGCGGCTTTCGTAATCTCGTACTCTTCCGGTGAATGACAACCAGGCAGCATTCTTGACAATGATCGCTGCAAATCTATCGCCGGGAACCGTCCCTGTTCCGCGATTTTTCGATCCAGTACCAGATGGCCATCGACAATGCCGCGTACTGCGTCGGCGATGGGTTCATTCATGTCATCGCCATCAACCAAAACAGTGTAGAGCCCGGTAATATCGCCCTCACTTTCGGTGCCTGGACCTGCCCGCTCCAGAAGATGGGGTAGTTCGCTAAAGACTGACGGGGGGTATCCGCGAAGGGTAGGGGGTTCGCCCCGGGCTAGCCCGATCTCACGCTGAGCCATCGCAAAGCGAGTGACGCTATCAAGCAACAGCAATACCTGTTTGCCGGTAGACTTGAAGTATTCCGCGACGGCTGTCGTCGTCAGAGCGGCGCGCTTGCGCAGCAGCGGCGCCTCGTCCCCTGTTGAGACCACGACGACGGCGCGGGCCATGCCGGCAGGCCCAAGATCTTCCTGAATAAACTGTTGCACCTCGCGACCGCGCTCTCCGATCAGGCCGATCACGATCACATCTGCGTCGGTATTCTGCGCCAGCATCGCCATCATGGTCGACTTCCCGACACCAGACCCTGCAAAGACGCCCATCCGCTGACCCCGGCATATCGGGGTGAATATGTCGATGCACTTAATCTGGGTTTCAAGTTTCGCCCCGACCTTCCTGCGATCAAACGCGCCCGGAGGGTCCGACCGGAATCTCGTTTTGCGCCGCGGTCTGCGAGCCCGGTTGTATCGGGTCAGCGGGCGGCCAAGCGCATCGACGACCGTGCCAATCCAGGTTTCATCCGGGAAAACCATGTCGTCATGTTCGATTAGTGTTACTTCATTTCCAACCGACACGCCTTCCCACGTACCAAAAGGCAGAACACATAATTCATTGCCTTGGGCACCGACAACTTCGCCATCTATGTGCCCTGCCGAGGTGTGAACCCGGCATAGGCTTCCGATCCGCGCGAGTGCTTCCAGTCCGCCAACGGTCAATGTCATGCCGGTGATCGACCGCACTGTGCCGGAAATGCTCGAGCTTGAGCATGAATAGATAGCATTTTGTAAGTTTGAGAAGGTATAATCCAAAATATACTCTTTCGAGTGCGCGCTATTCTTGCTATATATCAAGAATAAATTATGAGTCTAGCATGAATACAGAATCAACATCTTTGTTCGATCTTGCCCCCAAGCGCCTGCAATGGCTTGCGACGCGGCAAGCTGTGGTTTCCGAAAATATCGCTAACGCTGACGTGTTGGGATACCGCGCGAAAGACGTGCAAAGCTTTGCCAGCTATCTCGGTGATGCAGACAGGGCGAGCGGCCTTCAGGATGCAGAAGTGGTTCAGGCCGACGTGTTGGCGAGCCCGAACATGAGCGGCAACAACATCAATCTCGAAGAGCAGATGATGGAGGCCAACAGTACGGCAGGCCAGTTCAAGGTGGCTGCCAACCTGTACCGCAAAGCGTATCAAATGATGTATACGGTTGCTGGCCGACGCTAGTTTAGGGGGATTACGGCGTGGATTCACTTTCCAAAATATCGGCCACTGCCGCCAGTGGTATGCGGGCGCAAGGTGACCGTCTTAGGGTTGTTTCGGAAAACCTCGCGAACTCCAGTTCCACATCGCAAGTGGCGGGGGGCGATCCGTATCGGCGGAAAACAATATCTTTCGAAAGCGTTATGGACCCAAAGACCGGCGCAGCGATTGTTCAAGCTGCAACCGTTGATCGCGACCAGACCGATTTCACCCTGCGCTATGATCCTTCGCATCCGGCCGCCGATGAGAATGGTTACATCAAGATGCCCAACGTCAACCCTCTTATCGAGATGAGCAACATGCGCGAGGCCGCCCGAAGCTATGAAGCCAATCTGGCCATGTTGGACAAGGCCCGCGACATGCGCCAGCAACTTGTCGAACTTTTGAAGTAAGGAGCGTACATGACTGATTTTTCCGCTGTCCGTTCATCCTATGTGCAGGCCGCATATGCCAAGACGGTCAAGGGTGAGGCGCGTACCGATGCGGGTGCCGCGGCCACTGCACCTAAAGATTTCTCGTCCATGGTTGGGCAGGCTGCTGCTAACGCCGTAGAGTCCGTTCGCGAAGGCGACAGTATGGCCATCAAGGGTCTGACCGGGCAGGCCAGCTTGCAGCAGGTCGTACAGGCAACGATGGAGATGGAGCAAACTGTTCAGGTGTCCGTCGCCTTGCGCGATAAATTGGTTGAGGCGTATCAGGATATTATACGTATGCCTGTCTAACAGGCCACGCGATCGTGCCCTACTTGATCGGAGGTCCTTTGTGGATTCTGTCGCCGTCTATGAAGTTATACGACAGACATTGATCGTAACCTTGCTGTCCTCGGCACCGGTCCTGGTGGTGGCGCTTGGCGTAGGGCTTTCCATCGCATTTTTTCAGGCACTGACACAAATCCAGGAAATGACGCTGACGTTCGTGCCCAAGATCGTCGCTATCTTTATCACCGTGGCGCTCAGCACGCCGTTTATATTCTCTACGCTGCTCACGTTGTCCGACCGCATTTTCGATCTCATTTCCAACGGTGGATTTTAGAGTGCGGGTCATTTTAGCAGGACTTGCGGTTGTAACGATGGTGCTGACCATGCCCGCGGCAGCGGTGGCAGAAAAGCAAAGTTGGGTCGAATTCTATAAATCTTCGCCATCACGGGCTGACGTCGAGGTCGCGCAGGCCATTCCCAACCCCGCCCAAGTTTGCATCAGCGAAATCCTAGCGGCCGAACAGCGCTATGGTATTCCTGATAATCTCCTTCTAGCGATTGGTATTCAGGAAGCGGGTCGCCAGATGAACGGGCGGTTGGTGGTGTGGCCCTGGACGGCTAATACCAATGGCAAAGGAACATTCTTTGGCAGCAAGCTCGCATTGGAAGCCTATGTGCGCGATATGCAGGCGCAAGGTATCCGGTCGACCGATGTGGGGTGCATGCAAGTCAACCAGCGCTGGCATTCAGATCAGTTCGCTTCTTTGGAGGCCGCGACAACCCCGGCTGACAACGTTGACTATGCGGCGCGGTTCTTGTTGCAACTCTACACAGAGACGCGTGATTGGTGGAAGGCGGCAGGGCGATATCATTCATCCAATGAGACCTATAGTGCCGTCTATCTCAGAAAGCTGAGCCAAAATCAGCGCATCGCCCAAACGCAATTGGCCGTACTATCCGCGCAAAACAGCGGCGTGATCGCTGCTGTACAACAGGTGGACGCCCCGAAAGAGCCGGTGCGATTTGGATGGAGCGCCGATCTGAGCAATGCTAATTCAGGTAAAGCCGGTAACGGTTTTTCTATATACTCCTCCCGATCGCTAGAGCCTATCTTGCCCATTTACGCCGAGGTCAACTGATATGGCTACGCCAGACACCAACCCACAACCTTTCAGTTTTGCAAAGATGAGCGGGGCCAATCGCGACATTGGTTTCGCGGTTGGTATGGTGCTTATACTTGCGATGCTGTTCATCCCACTACCGGCGTTTTTCCTGGATTTGGGCCTAGCTATCTCGTTGGCGCTTTCGGTCTTGATCCTGATGGTTGCGCTTTGGATCGCCACACCGCTGGAATTCAACTCTTTCCCGACGCTGTTGCTGGTTGTTACCATGCTGCGACTGGCGCTGAATGTTTCGTCCACCCGGCTTATTCTTAGCGAAGGTCACAACGGGCCGGGCGCGGCGGGGAACGTGATCGAAGGGTTCGCCCAGTTTATTCTGGGTGGCGATTTCATTATTGGTATTATCGTTTTCACCATCCTTGTGCTGATTAACTTTATCGTCATCACCAAAGGTTCGACCCGAATTGCCGAGGTCGCCGCCCGGTTCTCGCTTGATGCGATGCCTGGTAAACAGATGGCCATTGACGCGGATCTTGGTGCTGGTGCCATCACTGAAGAAGAGGCAAAGAGCCGGCGTAAGATCGTTGAAGAGGAAAGCTCCTTCTTCGGGGCGATGGACGGTGCGTCGAAATTTGTGCGCGGTGACGCCGTTGCGGGATTGATCATTACGTTGGTCAATGTTTTCGGCGGCATCATGATCGGCATGATCAGCCACGACCTAAGCATCGGCGACGCGATGAGTAAATATACCGTGCTTACGATTGGCGACGGGTTGGTCACCCAAATTCCGGCGCTGGTTGTGTCGCTGGCCGCGGGGCTTTTGGTCACCAAGGGCGGTACCATGGGCGCGGCAAACGAAGCGGTGCTTGGCCAGCTCAGCAATTTCCCCAAAGCACTTTATATGGCTGCGGGCCTGACGTTTTGTGTTGGTTGGCTGCCAGGGTTTCCGTTGGCTATCTTCCTGCCACTTTCAGCCGCGATGGCAGGCTTTGGCTATTTTATGCAAAAGACCAATTTCGATCGCGCTGCTCTGGAACAACAAGCTGCGGACAAGGCGGCACTTCCCTCGGAATCTGCCGAAACCCAACTGGCTGACATGCTGCGCGTTGATGACGTGAGACTTGATCTAGGCTCGGCTTTGGTCCCGATGATCACTTCGGTGAACGCGGCATTGCCCGGAAAGGTCAAAAGCCTTCGTTCGTTGTTCATCAATGACTTTGGATTTGTTCTGCCGTTGGTCCGCATCAAGGACAGTGCTGATCTGCCCGCCAATACCTATTCAATTTCGTTGCAAGGTGTCGAAGCTGCCCGTGGCGAGGTTGATCCGATGTTGATGATGGTGATTAACCCTACAGGTCAAGAAATTAATCTTCCTGGCAAGCGTACGCGGGAACCCACATTCGGGCTGGAAGCGATCTGGGTTGATGAAGCCCGCGCGTCGGAAGCGGAGCTGATGGGCATGACGGTGGTTGACCCGGAAAGCGTTATCACGACGCATCTTACCGAAGTCATTAAAGAGCACATGCCGGAAATTTTGACCTATGCGGCGACTCAAGAATTGATTGAAGGTCAAGACAAGGATTATCAAAAGCTGCTTTCGTCAAGCTCTGACAGCGGGTCAGCGGTGATGTTGCAGCACGTGCTCCAAGCGCTTTTGGCCGAACGAGTGTCTATCCGCAACTTGTCCAAGATCATTGAAGCTGTCGCAGAGGCAAGTGCGACCTCCAAAAACATCCGGACGGTGATCGAGCACGCCAGAAGCAAGCTTTCCAAACAAATATGCCAATCCTTGAAAGACGCCCAAGGTTATGTGCCGGTGATCAACCTCAACGGTGATTGGGAAAAAGAGCTGACCAGTTCGATTTCTAAGGCGAACGGAGAAGAATCGTTCTTGATGTCCCCGTCACGTGTTCAGGAGTTTGTCTTGGCAGCCCGCAAGGAAATCCAGAAGTTCTCGAGCGCCGACGAATGGCCTGCACTGCTGGTCAGCCCGCAAGCTCGGCCTTATGTGCGTTCGATCCTTGAAAGGGTTAGCCCGATGACACAGGTGATCTCTCATAATGAGATACATCGCAAAGCGTCTTTGCGTACGGTTGGCACCGTAGGGCAGTGATCTGTGTCGGTTGATACGTTCATCACCACGGTATTTTTTTCATTTTTCGTTGTATTCGCCCGCATCGGTACCGCCATGATGTTCATGCCGGGTTTCGGAGAAGTGCAGATACCCGTTCGACCACGCTTGTCCATGGCCGTGTTGGTAAGCCTGTCATTGTTGCCATTGACGCCGGTATCAAGCGCTTTGCCGGACAGCCCGGTTGCCGCAGTGGCGCTGTTGGCAACCGAGGTGACGGTTGGCCTTTGGATCGGGCTCAGCGCGCGCATCTTGCTTTCGGCATTGCAGTTTGCCGGATTTCAAGTCGGGCAGGTATCTGGATTGGCGAACGCGTTTGGCCCCGTTTTCGGGTCATTCGAAGGGGCAACGATGGTTGCGACGGTGTTGTTGATGGGCGCGGTCACCTTGATATTTGTCACTGATACCCACCACTTGATTATTCGCGCTTTGCTTTCCAGCTATCAGGTTTTTCCACCCGGACAAATCATCCTGGCAGATTTGACGAACCAGATCTTGAAAGTTGCCAGTCACAGTTTGTACATCGGTACGGCCATCGCGGCACCGTTTTTTGTTATGGGGGTCATCCTTAACCTTGGCATGGGTTTGGCGAACCGGATGATGCCCCAGTTGCCGGTTTTCTTTGTCGCGGCACCGCTGTTAATAGGGGCCGGCTTATTAATTCTTGCGATCGCTTCGCCCGCAATGCTTGATTACTTTCTTGAGCAGTTCCAAGAATGGCTAATGGGTTTTAGGATTTAACCGTGGCCGAAAATAGCGACAGTACCGAAAAGAACCTCGAGCCGACTGAGAAAAAGCTTCAGGACGCGCGAAAAAAGGGCGACGTTCCTTCTTCGAAGGAAGCAGGCAATATGGTCGTGGTGGTGGCCCTGTTGGCTATTGCTGCACTTGTGTTGCCGATCCAGGCACCAAAAATCGTGGCGGCCTTGATTACCTTGATCGATAAAGCATCGAGCCTGACGGTCGCTACAGGTGCCCCAGGTATCACCCGCCTTGGGCAAATCCTGAATGAATTTTTCATGATATTGATGCTTGCGATCCTACCGATTTTCGGGGTGCTGCTGCTGGGTGGTGCCATCGGGGCGGTAATACAGGGCGAAACCGTGGTCGCCGCCGAGCGTATCAAGCCAAAGCTGTCCAAGTTATCACCGTTTGAGGGTATCAAACGGCTTTTTTCTGCAAACGCCTTGGTCGAGTTCGTCAAAAGTATCGTTAAAGTGCTCGCAATAGGCGGTTTGGCAATCTGGGTAACGAACGGCGCAGTCAGTCGCATCTGGGCCATTTCAGGCTTCATACCTGAACTTTTGCCCGGTTATCTTACAACTGCGGCCGTAAAGCTGTTGTTTTCCGCTGCTATCCTGCTCGTGCCGATTGCGATCGCCGATATACTGTGGCGGCGGTTTGATTGGCGCCGCAAACAACGGATGAGCCAGAAAGATCTGAAGGACGAACAAAAGGAGTCTGAAGGATCACCTGAAATTCGTCAAAAGCGGGCCAGGCGGCGACAGCAGCTTTCGCAGCAACGTACAATCACGGCAGTGCCCTTGGCCGACGTGATTTTAACCAACCCCACGCATTATTCGATCGCATTAAGGTATAACCCCGAGAAGGACATGGCGCCGGTCTGCATCGCAAAGGGCGCGGACAACATGGCGCACCGCATCCGCGAAATCGCCGCTGCAAACAACATACCCATGATTGAAAACAAGCCGCTGACACGTTTGCTATATGATGAGATCGATGTGGATCAGACCATCCCGGTTCAACATTGGGAAATCGTAGCTGAGATAATCAGTTTTGTTTTTGATCTTCGCAACAATAAAATCCGCAAGGCGCCGCCCGGCTCTTCCTTGCGGACAACACCATACTAGTTCACTTCAACTTGATGCCGGTAAGATCCTGGTCACCCGGAAGCTGTGAGCGTTCGAGGATGATCTTGGATACCGCGCGCGCACGGACCGCCGGGATCTTGGCAAGAATCGGCGCGGCGGTCCGAGGTTTCATGGTTCCTAGAATCATGATCGTCGTTTCGATGTCCAGATCGTCCATGATCCGTGCGGCATCTGTTGGTTTCATGTTGGTGTAAAGATCGATGAGACGGTTCAGGTCATCGGTCTGGGCGGCATCCACGCGTGCCAGCAAATCTTCGATAGAGGTTTTCAGTTCGGTCAGAGACTTTTTTTCAATCCCCAGACGCTCTTGTGCCAGTGCAAACTCGGCACGCTGGTTTTCAAGCTCGGCGCGCTGCTTCGCGACCAGCTCTCTTTCCTTGTTCAGGGAAATAAGAACATCCTCGGGTGCTTCGCAGTTCTCTGTTGTCTTAGGCAAGTTTGCGACCAGAGGCGGAATTTCGTTTGAGAATTCCGGCGGTTTTTCCTTGGCTGCAACCGTTTGAACAAGGTTTGGAAGCGTGGTGATACCGGTGTCTTTGAACATCGGAAGCTCGGGAAAGGACATTGCCGCTTTGGCGACAAGGGTCAGTGCCAGACCGCCTACAATTACTTTACCATTTAAAAGACTGAAAATTTGCATCAGTTACCCCTTAGCTGCGGAGGAGTTTTCAAAGAAAGCCCGAACCATTTCTTTTTTATCACGCACTACCCGAACACCGGTACGTTCCGGCCCATCGGGTTTTGTTGGTGCACGGCGGCTGGCAAACGCAGCGGAACCCGGTTGGCGCTCTGCTGGTGTCGGTTCCTCTACCGGCTCCGGTTTGCGCTGCGCGACTTCGATATTCTCGCGCATATTGTTAACCGATTGTTCGGATTTATCCACGGCGGACGAGAACTCTTCTACCAAAGGCTGAAGCTCTTTAAGCGTGGCCATGAGGTGCCGGAGCTTCATCGAAACCATGTAACCATAGCCAATGCTGCCGATCAGCAGGACCACGATCAGGCTGTCAATTATTGTCGCTACCATCTTCGTGCTCCTCCTGCGTTTCTAGTTTTTCGGTGATTTGCACGGCCACGTATCCGTTGTTGCGTTTGCCCAAAGACGCTTTGAACATGGGCGTATCGGCACAGATTATGGATGCTTCCCGGCCTTCTTCGATACCGATGTCGATAGTGTCGCCCGGCTTCCAAGCCATGATTTTCTGAATTGGAAACGTTTGCCGTGCCATTACGACTTCGAGGTCCATGGTCGCGCGCTCGATCTGCGTCCCGATCAGCTCCTGCCACGAATTCTTGGATTCCATTCGGTCGCCAAAGTAGATCTTGCCCAAATCGGGTAGAATCTGTTCGAGCGCGTCATAGGGGACGACCAAATCCATGTTGCCCGAATGACCGGCCATCGTGAGCGTCAGGCGAATACGGGCACAAAGGCTTGCTTTTTTTGCGATCGCGGCACCATCCGCATCGGTCTCTATCCGGTCAAGCTCCAGATTGGCCGACCCCACCACAGATAGGGATCGTTCAAGCTCAGCGAATATGGCGGACGCCAGCCGTTCACCGAAACCAAGTTCAATGGCAGTGAAGTCATCGGTGTTGTCGGCGTCTATGTTTTTGGCGGTACCACCCAACATCAGTTCGACACATGTCATAAGTACGGTTTGATCCACGACCAGCATGATCTCACCGACAAAGGGCTTTCCGGTACCGATGGCCAGAAAGGTCGGCACAGGCAGATCGTCGATGATCTTGCCCATCGGGGTGTAATCCAGTGACGTCAGACTTGCTTCGCACAACGCACCGGTCAAATCGGGAAGTGCCGATATCAAGTTTTCCACCAACCGCTCTGCGATAATATCCAGCATGGGAAGCCGGTCGAATGTAAAATCCGACATCCGAATGATTTCATCAATCAGATTGGCAGTCGAGATGTCCGCAGGACGATCTGATGTAACTTCGCTCATTTCGTTTCCCTACTGCACTATCAGGTCTTTTATCAGGATTTCCTGAGGCACGTCGCTGCCGACCGCCGCCCGCGCCCGCTTTAGCAACTCCGCTTTCACAAAGAGAATCCCCGCCATTCCGCGCAAGTCATTTTCTGTGAGCCCTCGGAGGTATCCGTTGAACAGGTCGCGGATAAGGGCCTGACGCTCGGCCATCAGGGCGCTCGCCCCCGCCTCAGGGCGATAAGCTACCATCAGATTAACCTTGAGAAACGCGCTGGTCGGTGCCCCCGTGCGATCGAAACCCTGAATATTGGTAAGCATTTCCCCCATATCAAACAGTGAGTTGTCCATGGCTTTGGTGTCTTCCTTACTGGCGACATCACTCGCAGCGCCCTCTTTGCCCTTGGCTTCATGAGTGCTCCCCGATTTCTCGGGGTCAGCCGGCGCGGATTCGCTATCCTTGGCATCGGCTTTGTATTCCGGTTCGAAAGCTTCGGCATCTTGCATGAACGCCATGCGTGCCAAGAAGAAACCGCCGCCCAACGAAGCCAGGCACATGGCAGCGGCGACAAGAAGCATCTTCCGTGAACCGCGCGGTCGCCCGCCGGTCTCATCGGTATCGTCGCGCTTTGATGCGGCGGGTTTCTTTTTGGGTTTCGTCGCCATGGTTAAACCTTGTCTTTACGCTGTCCATATCCTCGGCTTTCAGCATGAAAAATACAAGGTTAAAATTTGTTTAATACTTGCGTTTGTTCATGAGTTGGTCAATATATCTTAAGAAAATGATCATTTGGGGCGCTCCATGCAAGGATTAATCGAGAATCTAAAATCCCTTGGAAAAACCAAGTTGATGATCCTGGCGGGCACAGCCGCCGCGGTGATGCTTTCCCTGATATTGGGTGTCAGCGCCGTGACGCGCCCAGACTACGCGCCGCTTTATTCGAATCTTACCGTAACGTCCGCCAACTCGATCGAAGCAACGCTGACTAACGCTGGTTTCAGCGTGTTGTTGTCTGAAGACAGCTCTCGGATTTCTGTTCCGCGGTCCGACGTGGTGCGAGCCCGCATGGTTATCGCAGAAACGGGTATGCCTGTTGACGGAGATCCGGGTTGGGAGCTTTTCGACGAAAGCAGCGGCCTTGCAATGAATTCGTTCCTGCAAAAGATCAACCGCTTGCGGGCAATGGAGGGGGAACTGGCGCGGTCTATCCAGACGTTGGATGGAATCGCATCCGCGCGGGTACACTTGGTTCTTCCGGATCGCGAGCCGTTCTCTCGCGAGGCTCCGGCACCGCGTGCATCTATCATTTTGCGGCCGGAATCAGGTCGGGCGGTAAATCGTAAGCAGGCAGTCGCCGTTCGTAATCTGGTCGCATCAGCGGTAGCAAGCCTTGATATCTCCAATGTGACTGTCCTTTCTGCAAGCGGTGAAACTATCCTTGCCGAAGGGGCCGATGGAGCCGGCCAAGCCGGTGTTCAGTCTGCGAAGTCCAGCATCGAAGACCGTCTTTCCCAAGAGATTCAGAACATCCTGACGGCACGTGTGGGCGGAGGAAATGCGCGTGTGCACGTCAACGTTGAATTGACGACTCAGCGTGAGGTGATTGTAGAGCAGAGCTTTGACCCCGATCAGCAAGTTGTGCGATCTACCGAGACCAAGTCCGAAGATCAGATCGGGTCCAAGGAGAACGGGAACGTCGGTGTAGAGAACAACATTCCAGCAGCTCTCGCGGGCGGCGGCGGGGCGACTGGATCTTCCACCAAGCGGTCAGAGGCCGATGAGATCGTCAAGTATGAAATCGGCAATACCCGACGCGAGATCGTCCGCGAGGCCGGTGATGTGCGGCGTATGTCGGTCGCTGTACTGGTAAACGGTATCTACAACGTCGACGGGTCCGAGGTTGTTTATGCCGAACGCAACCCCGAAGAGCTGGCGCGTCTGTCTGAATTGGTGAAATCGGCGGTCGGGTTTGATCAAGCTCGGGGCGACAGCATTTCAGTCGATAGCATGCGCTTTATGGATTACTCGATGGACTTGGGCGACCCCATCAACAAATCCCTAAGTGATGAACTGACTGATAACGTGGTTCCTATCATTCGCGGCATTCTGGCACTGCTCGTGGTAGGCCTGATAATGATTTTCGGTGTGCGTCCACTTTTGCGTAAGTTTACCGAAGCAGGTCAATTGAATGATTTTGTAGATCCAGCCCTTGCGGCACCGGATACGCCTGACGCCACTGCTCTGGCTGGGCCTGACACAGATGGCAAGCGTCCGAAACTGCCAGCGACTGAAGCGGGGGCGATCGCTGACGTGGAAAATACCGGGGCCGTTGCGTCCGCAAGCGTCGATGGTGTCGAAGACTTGGAAGCGGCCGAGTTTGTCAGGAAAGAAGGCATTCGCGGCAATCTCCACAAGAAAAAGATCGAAACGATACAGCGCTTGGCCGATGAGAAACCTCAAGAAGTCTTGCGTGTTATTCGGTCGTGGCTTCCGGCGGAGGCAGAAGCATGATCAATCTTTTCGACCGGAATTTTGACATCGACGCCAACCGTGCCGTGCATGGGCCCGCAGCGGATGAAGCAGAGATGAATCTTCGCTTGGCAGAAGCTCGCAAAAGCGGATTTGACGCAGGACGCTCTGTAGGCAAGCAAGACGCAATAGCCGAATTTGAAGCGGAAGAAGACGTTCGGCTGACACGTGAGCGCGAACAGATATGCGCGAAGCTGGATGAACTTATCGCTACCGATGAAATGCACCGGCGCGATACAGAGAACGATATTGTGGAACTTTTCCTGGGCATTGCAGACCGAATTGTCCCTGAGTTTCTTAAAACCTACGGGCCCGATCTTGCGATTGAGCGTATTCGCCAGAGTGTAGTATTGGCACGCACCGATCCGATCTTGTCGGTTCATGTAGGCCCAGATGTTGCCGCGGCCCTTGAGAAAGAGCCTGGGGCATGGTTGCCGCTGACCAATGACGACGTAACCGTGAAAGTGGTCGCTGACCCAAAACTTGCCCGGGGCAGTGCAAGGGTTCAGTGGCAGGGCGGAAAGCTTGAATACGATATCGAAGCAGCAACCACCGCAGTCCGCGACGCCTTGGCCGACGCAGCGCAGCAGTTTAAGTCAACCACGAGGGAAGCCGACTAATGCTACATAACGAGCAGGATAAAATCCAAGCCGATCACCCTGAAGCGCAAGTTTCTCAAGATGTTAAGACTGACATCAAGTCAGCAGTGGGTATGGACGGCAAAAGTTTGGATGCGATTTTCGGCGTAAAGTTAGAAGTACGCGTAGTCCTCGGCCGCAGCCGCATGCCGATATCCGAGCTGCTGAACCTGACCAAAGGTTCCGTTATCGAACTGGATCGCCGGGTAGGTGAACCTGTGGATATCATGATCAATGACCGAATGGTCGCACGCGGGGACCTTGTCAGGGTCCAAGGTGATATGTTGGGTGTAGCACTGCGCGAGATCGTCAAAGATTTTGTTTCCGAAATTTGATGATGGACAAACCGGCGATACATTTCAGCCCTAAGCTGGTTTATGTCATCGCGATATCAAGCGCCGCATATCTGATTTTGGGGCAGTCAGCCGCTGCTCAAGAAGCAGATTTTGGCAGTATGGTGCGCGACTTGTCATCGACGTTCGGCAGCGTCGCCCCCGGAAGCGATCAGGGTGCCAGCTTGTCTGGCCGACTGATCCAGCTATTTGCGATCATCACCGCGCTGAGCGTTGCTCCGGGCTTGCTGGTCATGGTCACCAGTTTTACCCGGTTTATCATCGTCTTTTCGATGTTGCGATTGGCGCTTGGGTTGAACCAGACTCCCCCAAATATCGTCTTGAACGCAATGGCCCTGTTCATGACGTTCTTTGTTATGCAACCGGTGTTTGAAGACGCATGGGAAAGCGGGTTGATACCGTTGATGGATAACGCGATCATCGAAGAACAGGCCATCCGTAATATTTCGGAGCCGTTCTATAACTTCATGCTGGTCAATACGCGTGACAAAGATTTGCAGTTGTTCAGTGATATTGCAAACGAAACGGTGGCACCCGCGGACGGTCCTGCGACCTTGCCAAGCTGGCGGGTGCTTGTACCGTCTTTCATGATTTCGGAGCTTCGCCGTGCCTTTACCATCGGCTTTCTCATATATCTGCCATTTGTTGCGATTGATTTAATCGTCGCTTCAATCTTGATGAGCGCGGGTATGATGATGTTGCCACCAGTGCTGGTGTCGCTACCTTTCAAAGTTATCTTCTTTGTCCTGATTGATGGCTGGTATATGCTTGCTGGATCACTGATCCAATCCTACGCGGCGGGCTAAATGAACAAAGCAGACATTTAACCGTATAAACCAAGTATAGTTTGCGATATCCTTTGGTACACCTGAAACATTCTAGGACGGGATTCGGCGCAGAAATGAACCAGTTTGTTCCTCTTCGCAAACATCGGCATATGTCGGGCGCACAAAAGTCCGCAATTTTGTTCTTGTGCCTGGGCGAAGAGCGCGGCGGCGCCATCATGCAACAACTGGACGTGGGTGAAATCCGCCAGATTACCGCGGCCATTTCCAACATGGGCGAAGTTGATGCCGGCATCGTCGAGGAAATCATTGCCGAGTTTGATCAAAAGGTGAATCACACGGGCAGCGTCGTCGGGTCTATCGAAGCTGCGCGGGGGTTGCTGAAAGAATTCTTGCCCGAGGATCGCGTCGCCGAGATCTTACAAGAAATAGATGGCAAGAAGATTGATAACGTCTGGAAAGATTTGTCCGACCTAGACGAAAACGAATTACTCGCGTTTTTGCGCAAAGAGCATAACCAGACCATCGCCGTTATTCTGACGCGCCTACGGCCTGATGTTGCGGCAAAAATATTGCCCTTGCTGGGTGTGGACCGGGCTGCCGACTTGATTGAACGGATCATGGGCATGGACAAATTACCCGTTGATACAATTCAGAATATAGAAAATACGCTTCGCGAAGATGTATTGGCGAAGGCGGGGAACAGTGCCGGGGCACGCATAGAAGGACAGCTGATATCTATATTCAACAAGCTGGATGAAGATTTGCTTGCCACCATATCCACAACACTGGAGCAGCGCCAACCCGACAAGCTTTTGGCTATAAAACAAAAGATGTTCGTGTTTGACGACTTGATGAAATTTGACGCGATGATGTTGGGCAAAGTGATGCGTGAGGTTAGCGGGAATACCCTACCTCTTGCGCTGCGCGGTGCCAAAAAAGAGTTGCGTGAATACTTTCTTGGGTCTTTGCCATCGCGTTCGCGAGACATGCTGCAAGACGAAATGTCGTCAATGGGGCCGGTTAAGTCCAAAGACGTGAAAGAGGCGCAAACGCAATTGGTACAAGCGGCGTTAAAGCTGATGTCAGATGGGAGTATCGCCTTGCCTGATGACGAAGAGGACCTGATGGACGACGAACCGCTTTGATCAGCGATATAGTCGCGAAGCAGAAAATGTCACAGCAGAGATATCGATGGTGAACGGCACGAATTGCCCACCCAAATTAGATGATTGCAACAAGTTCAACGCCGTATTGTTTGATTGAAACGCCTGTGGGTTCAATACATCTGAAATCGCTGCGAACTTGGTAATCAGGCGCTGCCGTTCATCCGGATCAGCCAATTTTTTCAAGTCAAACTTTTCAGTAAGTAACTTCTTTTGTTTATCGATATCCAACGAAGCCATCTGTTGGGGCAGGCCAAGAGAAACCTGAAAAAAATTGGTCAGCTTTTCATCGCTCAGGACTTGGAACCAGTTATTGATTCCGCTGAATTTATCGCGAAACTGGAGGATGGTGCCGACCGTTTCATTCTGACTGTCATTTTCATCGATGTATTGCCGGTTGTAAAATTTTGCGACCAGAGCATCCTGAAACTTGGAATTGCTCAGATCAGGGACCTGCGGGCCGGCCTCTGTTGTAAAACCCAGCGTGAGATGTAGTTCGCGAAATCGACTGTCGGACAAGCGGTTCATCAACGAATCCGGGGCAACTGGATCCGATTCAAGCATTTTGCGGATCAAGCCTTTTCCGAATATCTGTTCCTCCAGATCAAAAGCGCGCATGACGAAACTATAGACTTCGTAATCAGCGATAAGTTCTTTAGGTGAGGTAATACTGCCGATTCTTTCGCGAAACGCCTGTTCCGCGCGTTTGTTCACCGGGTCATTGCTCATGAGCGTTAATTGCTTTTCGCGGGTGGCATCAATTAACTTTAATGCGGTTGAGCTCCCCAAGCCGGAAATACTAAGCATTGGCCATCCTATTCTGCTGCGGTTGCGGCGTTCTTTTGCTGGATCATTTCGAAAAGCTTTTCTTCGTAGGCCATCAGTGAACGTAAAGTGCGCATGGCTTTGTAAAAGTCCGCGCTGGAAACATGTGCGGCCGCCTCAAAGATATGATTTGCCATTTCGTCATGGAATACAGGTACCAGCTTGCCCAATCGTTTCTGAATAATAGGGACCAGTTTTTCACGCGTAGCGGGGTCAAGTAGGGCGGTCTGAATAAAGAAATATACTTCTTTTACCGGTGTTCGCTGTTCTTCCTGACCCAGAAGATCTGCCTCGCGGATGATGTCTGCGTGGCTTTCGATAACAAGTACCTGACGCCTGTCGGCGTTGCGCACGACACACCCATTGATTAAGACGCGTTCGTTGGGCTTTAATGTCAGTCGCAATGCCATAAGCGTTACTCCGCAGCGACGCGGATGGACCGCCCGCCGAGCCCGTCGATAATGTTACGGTTTATATCTATCAGCGGCTGAACGTTTCTCGAGCCAGCAAGAACACCTTTGGTGTGAGTTTCCACCCACAGCGAAAGCGATATCAGCGCGGCGCGCAGTTCAGCGGATAATCCGTTTTCCGCTTCGGCAAGATCCGCTTTGAAAGTCAGCCAGATCCTTTGATTTTCCCAAAGTATTTCACGCAAGCCATCGGCGAGTATTCTCAAACGTTCTGGCTTTTCTTGTTGAGAATCAAACGCTTCGCAGGCGACTTCCAGCCGTGACGTGACGCTTGCCAGAATCCTTCTTTCAATTTGCCGGGGTTCTTCAGTATGCGAAATGGTCCGCTTATATGCGGTTACACTCATCTTTTTTGCCTTTTTCTGCCTCACAACAACTGTAGAGTGTATCAGTTAAGGGAAATTTAAAGAATCCCCGGAATGAGCAATGCTAGGCTAATTTTTGCTAAAGAAATCAAAAGTATGGCAACCATGTCACACATGTTTGCTGCATTCAGCTTTTGCTGGGGGCGGTACCTGTTGCCTCTGGTTTAGCGATCTTGGCAGTATGCACCTAATGGATGTGAAGCGACGGCTTGCCGAACCGATTGCCCGTATTACCCAAGCTGCGCACCGCCCAGTCTGCGTCTGTAAATCCGTCCCCCAACAGCGCGCTTTTCTGTTCAAAAGAGGCCAATGACACGATGATATTTCCAATGGAGCGCCCCAATTGCTCCGGCGATGTCTGGTCCGTTCCAACTGCCGAACGCGCTTCAAACAGGATGATGGCATCTTCGTTCAGATCAAGTCCGAACTCTTCTTCCATAACGTCCGCAACAGTTGCCCCGGGTATGATTTCCTCGCCTGCATACATGGCAAAGGGTGCGCATTGGTCGTCTCGTCCGTGTATGATAAACCTGGTTAACGGTGCGGCCAAAAGAGAGTTCAATATGCGTCCCAAAGGCGAAACGCTATGAGCTTCGGTAAGCTCCAGACGATTGCCCCAGATGTGTTCCATAAGCTCAGAACGCATAACGTATATCCCTCGTAAGTGTTGGTACAACCTCAGGGTACCTGCCAATCACAGCGATTTGAATGAACGATTTGTTAATATTTCAAGCCGCCCTACCGATGAAACAGACCGCCGGACCAATTACCATAAGAAGCGGATGTCGAAGGGTAGTGCCCAGTAAATCGACGATTTACGTTATTTTTCAGTAACCAAATATAGTGGATATATCCCGCGCGAACACCATCTTTGGTAGGTAGGGCAAAATGTAGAGAGGTAAACAGGCTCGCCTAAATTTACATTTCTATTGTTGCTTTGTGAAAGGATATCGGCGTCGGTTCGGGGAAATCGGCACGACAAATTTGGGAATCGGTGAAGAAACAGCGCCGAGGCCCCGCGCTTAGCTTAGCTCAAAAATATTTGCGCCACCTGTGCACAATCGGTAGCCACTGGACCTTACGGTCGACACCAGAATGCCGTCCCCAAAGGTTTTGGACAGTTTCTTCCGTAGCTTTGCAACGTGGACGTCGAACTTCCGATCACCGTACCGCCAGGGCCGCGCGTCCACCGCCAGACTCATCTCGTCCCGAGATACGATTTTGCCGTCATGTGCATATAGAACGCGCATAACCTGCGCCTCGGAAACTGTCAGAGAGGCGCGTGAGGTGATGTAAGCTTCTGCGTCCCAGTCGGTGGTTTCATCTGGCAAAAGATCGGTGCCAGGCGTCTGCGATAGGCGCACCATCAGTCGCGCCGCCAGCTCGCGTAGGTTACAGGGCCAAACGACAACATCTGAAGCCCCCGCAATGAACGCGTCGCAACCCGATCTGCTATCGGGCCTTTGCATGGCGATTATCACAGATTCTGCCGCGTAGCTCCGTAGTTGCCTGATACTCTCAAGTGCCTGCGGGACATCATGGGTCATATCTACAAAAACCAGATGCGGGGCAGCCTCACGATGCAATCGTCGGGCAACATCATCCGCACTCACACACCCGTCGAACTCAAACTTCAGTACGACCGAAAACAGATAGCTCAGCGAATTCTTGATAGCCGGATCAGCGTAGACCAAAAAAGACGTGATGGTTCTTTTTCCGTTCGACACTGGTTATTCGACCCCCATTTTGAAGCCCTACAGTACACAGTTCCCCGATCAGGTTCAAAGGTTAAGACGTCGCCTGTCATGGAGAAGGGTTGGTGGGTTTCGACAGGCTTGCTTCACCCTTTTCATAAATACTCATGAAGGATTAGCGATGTTAACCTTGGACCGATTTAAAAGACAAGTTTTCACTATTCTTTAACTTTGCCCGCTAAGTGTACTGACATAGGCTGCAGAATGCGCCTTGTTCGATCTCTTATGACAGGCGCGAGCTATGACTGGCATCTATAACCCGACCAATTCGCGCAGCGATGCCTTTGCGGTCGTTGAACGTATGGAGGATTTGCTGCAATCAAGCCAGCAGGACCCGTTTCTGTACAAAGCTTTACGTGTTGCAAGCCATGTGGTTCTCAGGTCAGGTATACTGTTGACCGATGGATATGCGCAGCGGGAAAAATTCAAGAGACACAAAGCAGAATGCTTGCAAAACGATGGGTTAGAAAAGAAAAAAGCCGACGATATTCAAATGAATTAAGTTCAATTCTTTTCAATAGATAGCGTGATCAAAATTGCTAAGCTGGAATTCTTTGCAAGAATCGCCTCTTGAGAGTAGTATTCTTGATAAATTCCCAGCGAGTGTTACCTAACCTTCCTACTGCCAAGGTTACAGAATTTCGATCGCGTCTCCTATGACGGCCCAGATATAAGAAGGCAAACGCCGTGACTGATTTTAACGACCGCCCTATTTCTGAAGCTACCATTCGGGTGCTTGAATCCTTCGCGAGCCGGGAAGGTGCTTCGGTTGACGAAATCATCGCCTTGGCGCGTGCGTTGCCAAAGGTATTGGCCGGGATCGAACACCGAACGATCGAACAGCAGTCCTTGTCTCTCGCAGCCGATGAAACGCGTACGATGGGGGTTCCTGCTGTCCCTGTCAGTGAATCGTTCACGCAAGATGCGGTAACGTGTCTTTGCTGTGGCCGCTCTTTCACGATGTTGAAACGCCATTTGCGCGCAGAACACGGCCTCAGTGAAAATGACTATCGGGAAAGATTCGGGTTGGATGCTGATCACCCGTTGGTCGCGCCCAACTATTCGATCCGTAAGGCGGAATATGCAAAAAAGGCCGGGTTGGGGCGGTATACACGTGAAGATTCCCTGGAGCATGGCGCTGCCCAATAAAACAGCCGAAAAACGTCCATGCCTTTGTCTTGACACTCTTTTGTCGTCCTGAACGCCAAATTACCCTCGATACCTCTCTGTGAATCGAAACGTGCAGTCGTGCGTTTATTGAAACGATCCTAGGGATCGGGAGAGATGAGGCAGGCTAAGATGGTAGCGACGACGCAACCCAAAATATTCAAAAAAGTTGAGGTTATCGAAGGCGGGGGCCATCACGGCGGCGGTTGGAAGGTCGCCTACGCAGATTTCATGACGGCAATGATGGCGTTCTTTTTGTTGATGTGGATTCTTGCCAGCGCCGATGAGCAGAAGTTACGAGGTATTGCCGAGTATTTTACCAATGCGACCCTACCCGGCGGGACGGGGGTCCTTGACGGTGCCACGCTGGGGCCACCCGGTACGTTGACCGCTTCAAACGGAAGTGTCGTCGCCCGAGGCAGTGAATTGGGCAAGATGGATGACCCTACGCCGGCAAACTGGGAGATAAACGACACCACAGCTTCGACTGATCCGAAAGAAAAGGTATTGGGATCCCAAGAGGGGAAATTTGAAAACCCCGCCGCCGCGGCACCGCTCAAAGACTATGTAGAGCCGTCCGAAAGCGCGAACGCTGTCAAAAACGGGGAGCAAAGTTCGAAAGCGCAACAAAACGAACACGCGCAGGATGATATCAAGTTCAAAGAATTGCAGCGGGAAATTTTGCAAGCGATGGAGCAAAATCCAGATTTGGACCCGTTGAAGCAGAACGTTATATTTGAGAAGAGTCCTGAAGGGTTGCTGATTCAAATCATCGACCAAAAAGGGCGCGCGATGTTTCATAGTGGGCGCGCAGAGATGCAGGGGCCTACGGAGCTTCTTTTACAGAACCTAGGCAAGTCGCTCGCCAGCCTGCCTAACAAGCTCACCATTGCCGGGCACACTGATGCGGTGCGGTTTGCAGACGGTCGCAAATACGACAACTGGGATCTTTCAGCCGATCGCGCAAATGCGACGCGGCGGGTATTTGAAGCGTCTGGCGTGGCTCGCAACAGGGTTATTCGTGTATCCGGTCTCGCTGATACGGACCCATTGGTGCCTGAGAATCCGGTTGATCCGTCCAACCGCCGCATTTCGATCTATGTGCAGTATCAGAAGACCAAAGACGCGGCACCCCAAAAGGAGGCATCAACGGCCGTCGATTCTCAAGGTAGTTCCGTTGCCGCGAATTCTACGGAATCCACAACTCCACCAGAGGTTCCGAGCACGCAACTGGCGGCTGACTATACAGAGCCCCGCGACGCCACTTTGGATGGCCAGGTCTTCCAGAACCTTCGGAACGCGTTGCGCTGAGCGTTAAGCCTGCGCCAGAACGCTGTGGCTCGCTCTGCGTCGGCTCGAGAACATTGGCCGACGAGACCGTTCAACAGAGCGGCGTAAAAAATCGGGCAGCAGCGGATTTACATCTGCTTCTGTCGATCGGGTAGCAGGGTTATACTGAGGCATCGGGGCGGGCGCAACGTCGCTCGCCGGCTGCAAACCTAACAGCACAGCGGGATCAAGCCCTTCTTCCAATGCGTAGTTGTAGTTCACCGCATAGTCGGTGGCTTCTTCTAAAATGACAGGATCAGACGCCACCAAAGCCATCAAGCGGCGTTCATCGGAATAAAGAAACTGTTTTGTTCGGTATCCCGAAATTTGAGGGACAAAGCATACCTGGCTTGGCTTGAGCCGCAACACTTTAAGCAGCCGCGCGGGGATCTCGTCACGTTCGTCGCGCCGAAACACAATCATGCTGCACGTGCCATCACTGGAGAGACAAGCGGCGAGACAGATATGGTCCGGCCACCCCGAAAATGCGAATTTTACGTCATCCGCATCAATAAGAATAATGAGGGTGCTTTCCACATCCGGCATTGCAGCTTACTCCAGCATTGGCACAAAAATAATCTTAACTAACTCATGCAAAGATAGCAATTAGTCTTCATATTGTAAATTTTAAACTTGGATTAAAGACAACTGTTCTTGAGCTTTAGGGGAAAAACACTAAAGTACTTGAAAACTTGCAAGTGGAACTGAAATGACGATCATTCTGGGCTTTGTTGTTGTGATGGGCATGGTCTTTGGCGGCTACATGCTGTCCGGGGGTGACATGGGAATTATTACTCATGCCCTACCTTTTGAGGGCATGATGATCGGCGGTGCCGCGCTAGGTTCGTTTATTGCTGCAAATTCCTTTGCCAATATCAAAGGGGCAGGTCTGGCCTTGGTGAAGGCGTTCAAGGGACCAAAATGGAAGTCGCATGATTATGTCGATTTGCTTAATCTGATGTACACTTTAGCCAAGAAGTACCAGCAGGGCGGGATGCTGTCTTTGGATGAACATATCGAAAACCCGCAGGAAAGTTCGATATTCAGCCAATATCCCAAGCTGCAAAAAGATCACTTTGCCATCGATCTGATCACTGACAGCTTCCGCATGCTCGCGATGCAATTTGACGACCCTTATCAAGCTGAAGATGTAATCAATCGTAAGCTCAGGAAACATCATCACGAGGCGCTTGTAGCGCCACATGGGCTTACCACTGTTGCCGACGCCCTGCCCGCAATCGGGATCGTCGCTGCTGTTCTGGGCGTGATTAAGACCATGTCATCTATCGACAAGCCGCCAGCAGTTCTGGGTGCCATGATCGGGGGTGCATTGGTCGGGACGTTCTTGGGGGTTTTCTTGGCTTATCTATTTGTTTCACCCGTCGCGAACCGCCTGCAAGCAATCGAGGATCAGGACGGTATATATTATGCTGTTATCCGAGATATTTTTATTGCCATCTTGCACAACCATTCGCCTGCCATCTGTACTGAAATCGGCCGCGGTAACATCCCTTCAAGTTTGCAGCCGTCATTCTATGAAATGGAAGATGCGCGCAAGCAGATGCCTGAGGCTGCATAAACCATGGCAAGGCAGAACACCCTTTCTGCTTTGGCTCTTATCAACGACATCAAACAGCACGAGTTGGATATGGTCGGGGTGGAGCTTTCAGCACTTAGAGCACGACAAGACGACCTTGCGCGACAACGGCAAACGTTGTCGGACAGTGCGGCACGTGAATCAGCAGAAAGCACGCCTGACATGCGCGTGTATCTTCACGCTTACCTGGCGTCAGTCGACCGGCAGAAAGAGGGGCTGCTCGTCGAGAGCAATGCGCTTTCAGCGCAGATAGAGGCGTTGGAAGAACGACTCTTCGATACGTTTCGCGAATCCAAGACGACCCTTCACGTGTTGGCGCGGGTTCGGGCCGATGTCGATATGGAAGCTCAGCGCGCGGAATACGCGGAATTGGATGACATCTCACGCGCTGTGTCGTTTCAGAAGGGCGCGGTCTTTTAGCGCGCGTCGGCGTTCCTAGCCCGCTGGGGCAAGCCCCGTAGGCTGATCACCGTGCGCTGCTGGAAAACTTTGAAACGACGCCCGGTACCGTACGCTGGCCGACGTTATTTACCGCAAGAATGCACGTTGGCCATCCATCGGGCATCAGCCCTTGCCGCGTTGCAGACGCCGCCACCAAGGCGGCCCCAGCCTTTTCGCCAACGGTCAGCACCAGATCCGCCGGTGCAGTTTCGGCGAATTCAGTCAACTCTACCACTGAATTGAACGTAAGTATATTTTGCCCGACTAGCCATTCAGCAATTTCCGGGTTCTCTGTCACAGAGTAGATTTTCGGTTGCGGCGGTCCGCCGAGATGTTCCGCGCACTGGGTAAGCCAGCTACGCAATTGGTTAGCGGCGGTGACTGTGCTTTCAAAAACGCTGTGATCTGCATCCGAAGTGATTTCGACCAGACACAACTTTGCTTCAAGAATCTGTTCGCGCTGCAACAACTCTGACCACACAGTTTTTTCAGCAGGCGTTATCCACTTTTCGATTAACGGCATTTTCGTAGTGTCTGCACCGCTTGCTATTTTTGCAATATTGATCTTTCCAAAGTCATAGGTCGGATCGAACCCGGATGCAGTCACCTGTTGCAGTAGGCATTGCGCAGCAGTTTTAGGTGTCATCGCCGGTGACACGTTGACCTCTGAGGACAGATCAGCAGAAAACGCGCTTACCTCCGCTTTGGGCATGGGTTCTTCTGGAAGTGCTGGGGCTTCTTCGCTTGCCAGCGACGGCAAATCCACGACAATTTCGGTACCTATGCCTTCTTGGCTAAAGAACGATATGCGGCCCTTGTGGTGTTCGATAATGGCCTTGGCGATGGTCAGGCCCAACCCGGTGCCGCCCTTACTGCGACTGTCAGAGCTGTCGGCTTGAGTGAATTTTTCGAATATCGAACCCTGTGCCGACTTGGGAATCCCAGCACCGAAATCCCGTATCGTAATCCTCAGCCGATTTTCCATACGCTTCAGTGAAACAAGCACCTCCGCCCCGGCGTCTGAAAACTTTGTGGCGTTCGACATCAGGTTTTCCAACGCCTGCTGCAACCGTTTAGGGTCGCCGAACGTCAGGAACGGCCCCGGGTCATCGGACATGACCCTGCGGATTGATATGCTGGAATCCCCTGCATGTTGCCTGCTCATCAGTAGCACGGATTCTAGCGTGTCGGAAAGGTCATGCGCTGTCATCCGGTAGTCTAGTGTTCCCGCCTCGATCTTTTCGAGATCCAAAATGCTGTTGATGAGCAAGATCAGTCGGTCACAACTTGCCGCAGCCATGCTGACCAATCCTTTCATCTTGTCGGGAAGCTGCCCTGTTGCGCCTGATAAGACCAACCCCAAGGCCCCCTTGATCGATGTAAGCGGGGTACGAAGTTCATGGCTGACTGTGGAAACAAATTCGCTTTTTGCCTTCTCGGCGACCTTGCGTTGTGAAGCGTCACGGTAAATCGCGATAAAGCGTGGCTCGTCCTGGGCCGGGCAGGCATATTCCAAACTGATTTCGTAAGTCGTGCCCGCCTTGGTCTCCACCTCCCAGGTTACGCGGCGTTCCGGTCCTTCGATAAGGGCTTCGCACCTTGTTTTGAGGCTTTCGAAATCTTGCGGTTTAATCAGTTCCGACAGGCTCTTGTTTTTCCATGATGCTCCCAACCGTTCGTCCAACAGGTGTCGCGTGACGGAGGAGTTCACATACATCAGGGTATAGGTCCGGGGACTGAACACAACAACGTGGTCCTGAAGCAGTTCAAGCGTATTGTTGAACCTAGCTTCGGACACTCCCTCGCGGGTCTCTGTCATATCTGATGCAACGATGGCTATCTCGCTCAGTTGCTTGGAATTTTCCATCACCGGGACGAAGCTACATTGCAGCCACAGCGATTTCCCATTTTCCTTTTGCAGCAACAACGTCCCGCGCCAGGGGGTGCCTGTCTCCATTGCTGGGAAAATTTCAGTGTGAAACGTGTCCTGATTACGCTCGTCCAGCAGGTCGACCAGCGGTTTATTGATCAGATTGGCCCGTGAGCGTCCGATCGCGTCCTGAAATTGAGTGTTGGCATACGAAATTATCCCCTTATGCGACAGCATGCAAAACACAGTGTGAGCCTCTACGGCAGTGCGATAAAACTCCTTTGATTTCACCTCTGATTTCAGAACGTCCTTGCGTGCATTGGCTTGCCGCGCACTTTGACGAAGTTGAAATATCAAAAACAACAGTGACAATACGATCAGTAACAGTACGCCTAACACCAACCATTTATAGGTTGCTGCGATACGAACCGCAGAGCGTTGCAAATAGTTTTCGTAAGGACGCGCACGCAGGGATATCAAAAGCTCGTGCACCGACTGATAATTTTGCGGTGGCAACCAGACAGTGCCACCCGATGCCACCGACGTGGAGTTTTTACCATTCTGGCCCAGCAAAGTGTCTATGACCAAGGCCAAAACGTCCTCGGGTACACCGGGCATCGCCGCCATTATCCAATCGGGATAAAGCTGCGTACTTACCCAAAACGGGTATCCTTCATGCGAAACCGGAGAAAGAGGCCGAAAGTCATCCAAGTTGATAACGCCCGATCTGGCCAGGTTTTCCAGAACTCCAGCACGGATCACACCGACATCAACAAGACCCGTCTGCACGGCATAAACCACTTCGCGCTGGTTGCCACCCGAGAACAGGGCCCGTGCTGAAATGTCTGCGATGTCCAGCCGGTATTTCCTGAATTCCTGTAGCGCCAGCTTCCATCCGGTCATTTCATTCGCAGCGACCCCCATGATGCTGCGCCCGGATACATCGGGTATCGACCGAATATCACTGTCACTTTTGGTGAAAACCACCACCCCGGTCTGGTCATAGGTTTGCCCGTCCCAGACTTGCGCCGCCGACAACAATGGACGCGCGTTATCTTCCACCTCGGCTACGACAAACGCTGCCGGGTCGACCAGGAACAGATCAAGTTCGCCCTGGTGGATCCTGTCTATCATCGCGCCATCGGTAAAGGGCGCGACCTCGAACTTATAGGCCAAATCCTTGGCTTGGGCTGCTGCATTCAGGGTCGCTGCCATGGGCACCCAGCTATCAAGAGCCCGGGTCACACCTTCTGAAACGAGAATACCGATCTTGATGTTTTTGGCCGGGCGGTTTTCCGCGTTTGCTTGCGCCAAGACCGGGAACGCAAGCAGGTTGAACGCCATGAACCACGCTGCCATTGTCAGGATCAGCCTGTGCAGGGTTGTTCTGGTCCGCTTGGTGAATTTCGGGGCCACCATGTAACTATTTTGGTCTTTCATTGCATTTTCCGGCTTAACTAAACCGGCACCCGTCGAAACAATCCGCCAAAGCTTTTTCATATGTTACGTCTTGGATCAGGCGTAATGCCGCGAAAAACATTTGACAATCGTAACTGAGAAACAGGGTGGGCAATCACTTGGCTTTTGACTTTTTTCTCGTGTGAAAAGGGGAGCCCCGATCCGTCACACATGGTGTTTATCATGAAAACCTAGCCGGAAACCACAACACCAGACGTAGCGAACATTTACTGACCCAAACATAGAGTTTTTAACCAATAATAATACCCTGAAATTTTGCTGGTCATTAAAAACTGGTTTGGGGAAATACATCCCCGCCCTGTTCTACACCTGTGAGATCAAGGCAAGCCCGACTACGACCAGCATTGATAATGCCATGGCAAAGTTGACCCGGCTCTGGGTGCGGGCGCTCAGGTCCATTCTGCGGAGGCTAACACCCGCCCAAAGCCATGCAAGGTGCAGGGGTATCCAGATCAGGTTCATGATCAGCAGCTTAAGCACCGTTTCCATAGCGATATTGCTGCCAAAGAACCCGAAACCAGAAAATAGCGTAGTATGGACAACATACGCTTTGGGGTTGATCAGCTGCAAGGATAGGCCGTTCCAAAAGCCCAACGGTTTTTGCGCGGCGATAAAGCCTATTTTGGCACCGGCGCGTGCGATCCGCCACGCTAGCCACAGCAGATACAGTACGGAGGCAACCAAAAGCACACCGCGCAGCCAAGGTACGGTAAAAGCGATCGCGGCAATGCCGGTAAGGACCAACGTGGCTACGGTGTTATTTCCGACGAATAGACCCATCACATAGGCCAGCCCCGCACGAAACCCGAATGCGGCACCGACACCTGCGGTCGACAGGACCCCGGGCCCCGGCGTCACAATCAGAAAGAACACCGCAAGCGCAAACTGGAGCATCAAGAGAACCCGGGCGCTTTGACAGTGCGGTCACCCATCTTCGTCGAGCCAGGTACCGGAGGTTACTTTTGCGAGCGTCATCCTTTGCATGGCCGGGCGTTCATACCTTCATCAAGGTTCGGCGGTGAAAAAACGTGCGTCACCGATCTGTCGCACATTCAGGTACGGGCGTAGCGACCGTGCCCGTTTCCAAATGCTGCAAAAGATTTTCGACGGTCAGGTTTGCCATCGCGGTGCGGGTTTCCACGGTTGCGCTTCCGACGTGGGGTAACAGTACGGTGTTTGGCAAGTCGCGCAGGGCTTGCGGCACCTTGGGCTCTTGTTCAAACACATCAAGGCCGGCCCAACCCAGCTTGCCGGATTGCAATGCGTCGATAAGCGCGGTTTCATCCACGACAGAGCCACGGGCAACATTGATCAACGTGCCTTTTGGCCCCAACGCTGCCAGCACCTCAGCATTGACGATCTTGCGGGTTTCCGCACCACCCGGAGTGATGCAGATCAGAATATCGCTATCCGCAGCCATCGCTTCGAGATTGTCATAGTAGGTATAAGGCACGTCTTTCTTTGTCCGGGAATGGTAAACGGTCGTCGGATTCCAGGGCGCAAGTTTGGTGGCGATCGCCTGACCGATACGGCCCAGACCCAGGATGCCGATTGTCTGGTTCTCTAGGGATCGGGTCAAAGGCGCACTGCCTTTCTTTTCCCACTCGCCGGACCGTACATAGGCATCGTCGCGCAGTAGCTCTCTGTAGCACGCCAGTACCAACATCACCGCGGTTGTGGCGACCTCGTCGTTCAATACGCCCGGGGTATGCGTGACCATGATACCGCGACGCACAGCTTCCGTTGTGTCGATGGCATCATATCCAACACCATAACACGAGATCATCTGAAGGTTTGGCAAAGCGGCCATGATTTCGGGCCTGACACCGTCATGCCCGTTTGTGACCACGTGAGTGATTTTTTCCGCGTTTTCTTCAAGCCAGTCCATGTCGTGCTCTGCCCATTTATGAACAGTGAACTTTTCGCTCATGCGGGCCAGCATTGCTTCGGTGGCTCCGCCGATTACCAGGACATCAGGCATCTTCACCAACCTTCTGACGTTGCTGCCCCAACCCTTCGATGCGAAGCTCCATGACGTCGCCTTTCTTAAGATAGACAGGTTCCGGTTTCATCCCCATACCCACGCCCGGAGGCGTGCCTGTAGTGATGACATCACCCGGATGCAACGTCATCAGACCGCTCAGGTGCTCGATGATTTCGGCAACTGAAAAGATCATCGTCGACGTATTGCCGGTTTGCATACGTTTGCCGTTCACATCCAAAGACATGGAGAGGTTTTGCGGGTCCGGGATTTCATCGCGAGTCACCAACCATGGTCCGGTAGGGCCGAAAGTGTCGCAGGATTTCCCCTTGGTCCATTGGCCGGTCAGCTTGGTTTGGAAATACCGTTCGCTAACGTCATTCACCACACAATAGCCAGCAACATGATCCAACGCATTTTCCCGGCTGACATACTTGGCTTTCTTGCCGATCACCACGCCTAGCTCCACTTCCCAGTCTACATGGGTCGACCCGCGCGGCATCATCACATCGTCGTTTGGGCCGACGATCGCCGAGTTGGCCTTGAAGAACAGGATCGGATGTTCGGGGATGGCGGCACCGGTTTCAGCGGCGTGGTCGGAATAATTGAGCCCGATGCACAGAAACTTGCCAATGTTGCCGACGCAGGCACCGATACGGGGGTTGCCCGCGACGGCGGGCAGGGTCGCTGGGTCTAGGTCGCGCAGCCGTGCTAGCGTGGCATCATCCAGCGTGGCACCCGTGATATCATCCAGGTGGGCGGATAGATCGCGCAAGGTGTCGCCCACCATCAGCCCAGGTTTTTCCGAGCCGATTTCTCCGTAACGTACAAGTTTCATGCTTGGTCCTTTATTCGTTCAATGGTTGTCGCGCGGCATAAATTTACGCGCTATGTCTCTGAAGTCCGGGGCACCGTCCAACACCATACCTTCGTCAAAACGCCCCACTTTTTCGCGGAACAGCGCTTGCCAAGGTGACTGGCTTTCCGGCACACCATATCCGCCGGCAGCGACCAGATCACGGGCGCGGGTGGCCAGTTCATCCAACGGCACCAGCATGTCGGCTGTGCATTTATCCAGATCGATACGCACCATATCGCCGGTGCGAAGCAGCGCCAATCCGCCGCCGTCAGCGGCCTCCGGCGATGCATTCAGTATCGAAGGACTGCCGGATGTACCTGATTGGCGCCCATCCCCGACACAGGGCAGCGCTTCAACGCCTTGTTTCAGCAGATATGCCGGGGGCCGCATGTTTACCACTTCGGCACCGCCGGGATATCCTTTGGGGCCGGCACCGCGCATAAACAGAATGCAGCCTTCATCAATATTTTCCGCTGGATCATCGATGCGATGGTGAAAATCTTCGGGGCCGTCAAACACGATCGCACGACCTTCAAACGCATTCGGATCATCTGGATTCGAGAGGTAGGATTTGCGGAATGCAGGCGAAATCACCGAGGTTTTCATGATTGCGCTGTCGAAGAGATTTCCTGACAGGTTAATGAATCCGGCCTGAGGTTTCAGTGGGTCCGCCACCGTCTTTATCACGTTAAGGTCCTCAGACCGGCGATGACTACAGTTCATTTCCATCGTTTGCCCGTTGGCGGTAATCGCACCCGGATTCGGCAATAACCCTGCGACCATCAGTTCACCGATCACGGCTGGCACACCGCCCGCGTGCTGATAATCCTCCCCCAGATATTCTCCGGCGGGCTGGAGGTTCACAAGCAACGGCACATCGTGACCGATCTTTTGCCAGTCCGTATTGGTCAGGGGGATGCCAAGGTGACGGGCGATCCCGTTCAGGTGTATCGGCGCATTGGTGGATCCACCGATAGCGGAGTTTACTGCAATGGCATTTTCAAAGGCTTCACGCGTCATGATGTCCGAAGGCCGCAGATCTTCCCAGACCATCTCGACGATACGCTTGCCGGTCTCATAGCTGATCTGGCCCCGCTCACGGTACGGCGCCGGAATCGAAGCAGATCCGGGCAATTGCATACCAAGCGCTTCGGCCAATGAATTCATCGTGGTGGCGGTGCCCATGGTATTGCAGTACCCGACCGAGGGCGCGGACGAGGCGACCAAATCCATGAACCCTTCGTTGTCGATTTCCCCTGCCGCCAGCATTTCACGCGCTTTCCAGACGATCGTCCCTGATCCGGTCCGTTCACCCCTGAACCATCCGTTCAACATGGGCCCGACCGACAACGCAATGGCCGGAATGTTGACGGTAGCGGCAGCCATGAGAAGCGCAGGCGTGGTCTTGTCACAACCGATGTTCAGGACCACACCGTCCAGCGGATAACCAAAAAGCGTTTCAACCAGCGAAAGATAGGCCAGGTTGCGGTCCAGCATCGCAGTCGGCCGTTTTCCGGTTTCCTGGATAGGGTGCACAGGCACTTCGATGCAGGTGCCGCCCGCGGCAATGATACCATCCCGCACACGTTTTGTGAGTTCAAGGTGGTGGCGGTTGCATGGGCTCAGATCGCTACCGGTTTGCGCTATCCCGATAATAGGTTTGCCGGATTGCAGTTCCGCACGGGTCAGACCGTAATTCAGGTAACGCTCCAGATAGAGCGCTGTCATTTCGGGATTATCCGGGTTCATGAACCATTTGCGTGACCGCAGGTCTTCGATGGCGATCCGCCGGTCGGATGCTTTTTTCTCTTGGGTCATTGGCCTGACCAACCTCCGTCGATGATGTGCGGATGCCCGGTGGTAAAGGCGCTTTCGTCGCTGGCAAGGTACACGACAAGCGCTGCGATCTCTTCGGCGGTGGCGACCCGCCCCATTGGTTGACGCGCCACGAACTGCTGCAAAGCCTGTTCCCTGTTACCGAGTTGTTTTCCAAGGGCGTCGACACGATCGTGCCAGCTCGGCGATTCTACGGTGCCGGGGCAGATGCAGTTGCATCGAATGCCCTTGGCCACATAATCAACTGCGACAGACTTGGTCAGGCCGATGACAGCGGCTTTGGTGGTGCCATAGATAAACCGGTTCGGCGCGCCGATGACCGACGAACAGGCCGAAGACATATTGATGATCGACCCGCTGCCTTTTGCCAACATCCCCGGCAACGCCGCGCGTATCGTGCGCAACATGGATCGTACGTTCAGGTCAAAGGCGAAATCCCATTCGTCATCCGTCGCATCGAGAACGGACCCATGGTGCACAAAGCCTGCGCAGTTGAACAGCACATCGGGGGCGGCGCGTGCTACCCCGTCTTTTACGCTGGCTTCATCGCGGACATCCAACGCAAAAGATTCAACGCCCTGAAGTGTCTCGAGCACTGCTGAGTTCACATCAGTCGCGAAGACCTGTGCCCCTTCCGCCGCCATCGCCAATGCACTGGCACGGCCAATTCCCTGTCCTGCCGCGGTGACCAATACGCGTTTGCCTTTAAGGCGTCCGTTTGCCATGGCAAATCCCCCCTGATTTTTCATCGCGCCTGCCACTGTAGTTTTGCACAGCGTATGCCAATGTGTCGCGCCTGGCTATGTACGGCCTGCGATCCACAAGCAGTCAAGCAAAAACATCCCGACCTCGAACTTGTAGAGCTGGCAGAGCCGACGTAACGTAACCTTGGACGATGAACGTCTGCAACCTGAAACAAAAGGCGACACCATGCAAACTGTTCGACTGGATGCCTCGGATAATGTGGTAACGGCTACGCGGCCGCTCGAGGTGGGAGTATCGGTTGAGACCGTAGTGACCATTGATCTCATTCCTTCTGGGCATAAGATTGCGACTGTTCCCATTGCCGCGGGGGCACCGGTGCGTAAATACTCGCAGGTAATCGGATACGCTTCGTGCGATATTGATGCCGGCGCGCATGTTCACACTCAAAATGTCGAGTTCCGCAATACCCAGGCGGATTACGAATTCTCCACTGATCTGCGGCCGGTGGCTGCGGTACCAGAGGACAAGCGCGACACCTTCATGGGGTATCGCCGGGAAAATGGAAGCGTCGGCACGCGAAACTACATCGCTATCGTGACTTCGGTGAACTGTTCAGCAACCGCAGCCCGTATGATCGCCGACCATTTCACCCCGGACATATTAGCGCAATACCCCAACGTAGACGGAGTTGCGGCATTCGTGCACGGAACCGGCTGCGGCATGGCAGGCGACGGCGACGGGTTCGAAGCGTTGCAACGCGTGATGTGGGGATATGCCCGCCACCCCAACCATGCGGGTGTGCTGATGGTGGGTCTGGGCTGCGAAATGAACCAGATCGACTGGCTCCTGGAGGCCTACGGGCTCAAGCAGGGGCCGCTTTTCCAGACCATGAATATTCAGAATGTCGCCGGGCTGCGCCAGACCATTGAACTCGGCATCAAGAAAATCGAGGCGATGCTGCCGCTGGCGAACGCTTCAGCGCGCACGGAATGCCCCGCTTCAGAGTTGAAGGTCGCATTGCAATGTGGTGGATCGGACGCGTGGTCCGGGATCACGGCAAATCCGGCGCTTGGTTATGCCTGTGACTTGCTGGTTGCACAGGGCGGCACCGGCGTGCTGGCCGAGACACCTGAAATCTATGGTGCGGAACATCTGCTGACACGTCGTGCCATTGATAAGAAAACCGGCGAGAAACTGGTCGGGCTCATCCGCTGGTGGGAGGATTACACAGCCCGCAACCGAGGCTCCATGGATAATAATCCCAGCCCCGGGAACAAGAAGGGCGGGCTGACAACCATCCTTGAGAAATCGTTAGGAGCGGCTGCCAAAGGCGGCACGACACCCCTGACCGGCGTCTATAAATATGCTGAGCCGGTCACCAGCCGCGGCTTTGTCTTTATGGACAGCCCTGGTTATGACCCTGCATCGGTCACCGGACAAATTGCCGGGGGTTGCAATCTGGTGTGTTTCACCACCGGGCGCGGCTCTGCTTTCGGGTCGAAGCCGGCACCCACCATCAAGATTGCCACCAACACCGAGATGGCCCGACGCATGTCGGAAGACATGGATATCGACGCCGGCACCATCCTGAGCGAAGGAAAGAGCGTTGCGGAAAAGGGACGCGAGATCTACGAGATGTTCTTGCGGGTCGCTTCCGGCGAAATGAGCAAGTCGGAGTCGCAAGGGCTGGGTGACTATGAATTTGTCCCCTGGCAAATCGGCGCGGTCATGTAAGCATTACGCGAATATCCGCAATGCAGGCAAAGCAGACACGTCCAGGAAACCCAGGGCAGTTTCGTTGTGATCAAGGAGAAAGCTGATGCGCATAGCATGTATCGGTGAGGCGATGCTTGAACTTTCCGTTCAAGGCAATTCGGCGGCGATTGCTGTTGCCGGAGATACATTAAACACCGCGATATACCTGAAGCGTAACGCGCCGGACTGTCAGGTCGATTATATCAGCCGGTTAGGCAATTGCAGCTTTTCACATCGGATACGCGATTTTATCGCAGCGCAGAACGTCGGCGTGGAGACTATAGAGATGCGCCCTGATAAAACGCCGGGGCTCTATGCCATTACCACCAATGATACGGGTGAACGCTCCTTTACCTATTGGCGCAGCGCTTCGGCGGCGCGCACGTTGTTTGACACCGGCGATTTTAGCATTCTCGAAGGGTACGAGGCGCTTTACCTGTCGGGAATATCACTGGCGATATTGCCGCATCAGGTGCGCTTGGCATTTTTGAGTTGGCTGGGCCAGTCGGATGTTCAGCTTATCTATGACAGCAACTACCGCCCAAGTTTGTGGGATTCCACCGACCATGCGCGCCAGATTACCCGATCAATGTGGCACCGGGCGGATATCGCGTTACCGTCTATTGATGACGAAATGGCATTGTTCGATGAAACAGCCGCTGAGGTGGAGAACAGATTTACCGCGTTCATGGGCAACGGCGCGCTGAAACGGGGTGCCGACGGGCCGATCTCTTTGGGGGAAAGCGTAGACCAAACCTATCCTGCGGCTTCTCAAGTGGTGGATACCACCGCCGCCGGTGACAGTTTTAACGGAGGCTATCTGGCGGCTCTTTTTTCGGGACAAAGCCAGGCACAGGCACTGCGTTCAGGGCATGATTTAGCCGCTCAGGTCGTGCAACATCGTGGTGCGATCATTCCTGCCTAGCTTCTTGGCACGCCTGAAAAAATGGTATACCATTTTTGAAATGGCGATATGAGGGGCGAAGATGTCAGACTACAATGTTGCGCTTTTCGGCTTGGGTGCGATGGGATTTGGCATGGCAAACGCGTTATGTCGTAGTGGAGTTACCACATATGGGTTCGATCTGGATGCAGCAGCAGAAGCCCGTTTTCGCGAATGCGGCGGGGTAGAAGGTGACCTGGATAAAATAGCCGCCTCGCTGGATGCAGCGGTTATCGTGGTTGTGAACGCTGAACAAACCGAAACAGTGCTTTTTGGTAGGGGCGGGGTCGCGGATAAGTTGACCGCAGGTACCGTGATAATCGCTTGCGCTACCGTGGCTCCGGATTTTGCCCGCGCTATGGAGGCACGTTGTCACGAGCGAGACCTGCTTTATCTTGATGCGCCGATCTCGGGCGGCACCCTAAAAGCAAGTGATGGCCAGTTATCGATACTTGCTTCGGGCAGCAGCTTGGCCTTTAGCAAGGCGCGCCCCGCTCTTGATGCCATGGCGACACGCGTCTTCGAACTGGGCGAAGCCGCCGGGGCGGGGTCGTCAATGAAAGCGGTGAACCAGATGCTTACCGGTGTCCAGATCGCCGCAATGGCCGAGGCGCTGACCTTTGGCATGACGCAAGGGGTGACACCGGCGCAATTTCTTGACGTCATAAGCCAGTGCGCCGGGACAAGTTGGGCATTGGAAAACCGCGCCCCTTCCATCGTGAGCGGAGATTACCGGCCACTTAGCGCCGTCGATATTTGGCCAAAGGATCTAGGGATCGTTCTGGACATCGCCAAGGCTGCAAAATTCGCTGCCCCCATCACTGCTACGGCACTTCAGCAATATCTGGCCGCGTCCGGATCAGGGTTAGGGGGCGAACATGATTCAGCGGTGGCAAAGGTCTATGCCCGCAACGCTGGGTTAACATTGCCCGGGCAGGGCTGACGGCATGAGCGTTATTTTTGGGGCCATTGCTGACGATTTCACCGGGGCAACCGACTTGGCCGGGTTGTTGGCCCGCAGCGGGGTACAGGTGTCGCTTCGGATCGGTGTGCCGGACGCTCCTACTTTGTACACCGCGCCCTACGAAGTGATTGCTCTCAAAATCCGATCTGCCCCTCCGGCCACAGCGGTTGACCAAGCCGAAGAAGCGTTGAGCTGGCTGCAAGCGGCGGGGGCAAGACAGACCTTCTGGAAATATTGTTCAACCTTCGATTCCACGGAAAAAGGCAACATAGGGCCGGTCGCCGAGGCGCTGATGCGCCAGACAGGCGCGAACCAAACAATCTATTGCCCGGCTTTCCCCCAGAATGGGCGCAGTGTTTTCATGGGCAATCTTTTCGTGGGGCGTGATCCGCTGGCAGAAAGCTCAATGAAAGATCATCCCCTCACGCCGATGCGGGATTCGAACCTGTTGCGGCTGCTGACGCCGCAGGTAACGGGTCGGGTGGGACTGGTTGACAGACTGTGCGTGGCCAAGGGGCCAGAAGCAATCCGATCGGAACTGGACAGATTGGCGAAACAGGATGTGGCCCATGTGATCATCGACGCCGTGACCGACGAAGATCTTGTCGCGATTGCGACTGCCTGCCGCGATTTCAAGCTGTTGACCGGCGGTAGCGCGATTGCCATGCCGTTACCGCATCTTCATCGACAGGCAGGGCTTTTGCCCGGACAACACCATGACGCGCTGTGTAAGGCCCCTTCGGGCAAGGCGCTGGTCCTGTCGGGTTCTTGTTCCGCGATGACCCAAGCGCAGGTTGCGGTCTACCGCAACCGCGCCGCCTCTTATCGGCTTGATCCGCTTGCGCTAGCCCGTGATGGTACACAGCCGATGTTGGATTGGTTGCAAGGTCAGGGTGACGAAGCCATGATATATGCCACAGCAAACCCCGAGTCCGTGAAAACAGCGCAAGCCCGCCTGGGGCAGGAACGCGCCGGAGCGTTGGTTGAAAGCGCTTTGGCGCAGGCCGCTGTGTTTGCCCGTGATAAAGGCACGCGTCGTTTCGTGGTCGCTGGCGGAGAGACCTCCGGCGCTGTAACGCAGGCTTTGGGAGTAATTCAATTGAACGTTGGTCGAGAGATAGCACCGGGCGTACCGTGGTGTACCTGCGACAGTGCGGGCGTTCACATTGCGCTTGCATTGAAATCCGGTAACTTCGGTGATGACGGCTTCTTTGCCACTGCCCTGCGCGAATTGCAGCCGGCATGACAACCAATGAAACCGCGCTGCGCGAGCAAATTTGCGTATTGGCCAAATCCCTGTTTGATCGGGGGCTGACGGGCGGGTCGACCGGTAACATCTCTGCCCGCACAGACGATGGCGGGCTGTTGGTAACCCCCACCGGCTCAAGCTTTGGTCGGCTTGATCCAGGGCTTTTGTCGCGGTTTGATGCTGGCGGCAGGCATATTTCCGGCCACCCTCCGACCAAGGAAATGCCCCTGCACAGCGCATTCTATGAAACCCGTACCGCCACGGGCGCAGTTGTGCATTTGCATTCTGCCCATGCCGTGGCCTTATCCTTGCTTGACGACAGTGACCCCGATAATTTTCTACCGCCGCTGACGCCGTATGCGATCATGAAATTGGGCAAGGTCGCATTGCTTCCCTTCTTTTTGCCCGGCGATCCCGCCATGGGTGCCGCAGTGCGCGGGCTGGCGGGCAAACGTTCTGCGGTAATGTTGGCGCACCACGGCCCTGTTGTGGCAGGACGTGATGTAGAAGCCGCCTGCAACGCGATAGAGGAGCTTGAGGACACAGCCCGATTGGCACTATTGACGCACGGCATGGCACGACGTGAATTAACCGAAACCCAAGTGCGTGGCATCGTCACAAAATTCGACGTGGAGTGGGAGAGTTGAAGTTTTCGGCCAACCTGGGTTTTCTATGGACAGAGAGGACATTGCCCGCAGCGATTATCGCCGCCGCTGAGGCCGGTTTTGATGCGGTGGAGTGTCACTGGCCCTATGATGTTTCGGCCCCGAGCGTCAGATCGGCATTACGCGAAACCGGACTGCCGATGCTAGGGCTAAACACCCGGCGCGGTGGTCGGGGTGAAAACGGGTTGTCCGCCCTGCCGGGCCGTGTGGGCGATGCGCGCGCCGCCATCGACGAAGCCTTGGCGTATGCGCAGGAAACCCAAACGCAGGCGGTGCATGTGATGGCTGGTTTCGCCGAAGGGGCAAAGGCACGCGACACATTCCTGGAGACATTGAGATACGCGTGTGAGCAGGCCGGAGAACGCATGATTTTGATCGAACCGCTGAATATGTTCGACGCCCCTGGCTATTTCTTGCAGACCACGGATCAAGCGGCCGCCATTATCGACGATGTGGGTGCACCCAACCTCAAGCTGATGTTCGATTGTTATCACGTACAGCGCACAGAAGGCACCGTCATTCCGCGACTTGAGGCTCTGCTACCCATGATCGGGCATGTACAGGTCGCTTCTGCGCCTGATCGTGGTCCGCCTGATCACGGGGACCTCGAGTATGCGCAGGTGTGGAAAGCATTGAACCGGTTGGGATGGGAACGTCCGATCGGCGCTGAGTACAAGCCGGTCGGGCCCACTTCGGAAACGCTGGATTGGCTCGCAGACCTTCGGGCCACGGCGTCGCGTTGATTGGGTCACTTATCCACCAAGGTGGCCTTTGCACTGATGGCTGACGTCGGTGCCTTGTCTGACCCGGCTACTTCTTGCTCGCGTCGGATGACATTCCCGATATCATCGGTCAATCTGTCAAGATGGGTGCCGATTGCCAGCCGTATCGCTTCGCTATCGCGCGCCTGAAGCGCTCTGAGTATTGCTGTGTGGTGTTCAATCACACTTGCCCGGTTGCGCCGCTGAACAGCAGACAAATACCGCGCCCGCCAGAGGCGAGATAAAAAGCGGTCGTGAATTCCGGCCAGCTGCGCATTATGCGAGGCTTGAGCGAGCGCAGAATGAAACGACATATCTATTTCGAAAAGTTCAAGCGCGTCCAAGGTGTCGAAATCGTCGACCATTTGCTGCACGATTTCGGCTATTCCCGCTATATCGTCATCGGTTGCGCGCCGACACGCCAATTCACCCGACAACTTTTCTATCGCTAGCAAAACCTCCACGTCGTCCGTGACTTCCTTGACGTCCGGCCTCGCTACGATCGGGCTGCGGGCGGGTCGCAACTGCACCAATCCTTCTTGCGCAAGTATCCTGATCGCTTCGCGCATCGGCGTACGACTGACCCCCATCTCGGCGGCCTTGTCGCGTTCCTTTAGCGAATCCCCAGGTGCAAGGTTCCCGCGCAGGATGTCTCGGCGCAACTCTTTGGCAATCTGTTCGGCGAGTATCGGTTCCTGCATTTAGGGGTCCTGATCTTGGGCCTCGGCAAGCGCAGGCCGCTGTTTTTGCTATGTAAATTTGGTATACCGAAATTTGTTGATTGTCGAGAGGTCAATGGGTAACGTTCCCTAAGATGGTATACCATCACTGCGTCTCTTCCACGTTGCGCAAACAAAAAATTGGCGGCACGTCCGTCTAGGGAGGATAATTATATATGAAACTCAAGGCTTTACTCATGTCCGCTGTAGCGGTCACCGCGCTTGCGGTTCCGGCTGTGGCACAAGAAGTTACGCTGCGTATGCAGACGCACTACGCGACGGAGCATCCTACTGGGAAACTGCTGGCGGCGTTCATTGACGATGTGCAAACAATGTCGGACGGCGAAATCTCGATCGAAATGTTCTATTCGTCTTCGGTGGTTGCGACCGTTGAAACCTTTGATGCAGCAATCAACGGGATCCTGGATTGCGACGCGACGGGCGGTGCCTATCAGACCGGCAAAAACCCTGCATTTCAGTTTGTCGGCGATATCATGGGGGGATACGATACGCCATGGCAGCAGTATAGCTGGCTCTATTACGGTGGCGGCTACGACGCGGCGCAAGAGCTTTATAATGCGCAAGGCATGCAGCTGATTGGATGGTCGATCTACGGGCAGGAGTCGCTCTCGTCATCAAAACCCATCGCAGGCTTCGAAGATGTCAAAGGATGGAAATTCCGGTCGCCGCCGGGCATGGAGACTGAAATCTTTCAAGAATTGGGTGCCTCCCCAATTGTAATGGATTTTACCGAGATATTCACGGCTCTGGAAACCGGAATTATCGATGGCGCGGATGCGTCCGGCTTGGCCAATAACGTTGGTCTGGGTCTGTATGACATCGTCAAGCACGCGACCTATCCCGGTTTTCATTCGATGCCATCCGACCATCTGGCATGTAACAAGGACGTTTGGGATGGACTTAGCGAAAGCCAGCGTCGGATCATCGATACCGCGTGGCAGAAGCTTTCCTTTCAAGTCGCGCTGTCAAACGAGAAAGCTAACGCAGAAGCCGCCGCCAAGCTTAAAGCCGAGGGCGTAACGCTTTATGACTGGTCAGAAGAAGACCGGCGCGAATTCCGCCGTGCGGCGCAGGTTGCATGGGAAGACTGGGGGTCGCGCAGCCCTGAGGCCGGCGCTTTGCTGAAAAGCCACAAAGAATACCTGGGTCAACTGGGTCTGATCAGCAACTAAGCCGATCAATTCATTCCGCCGGATACAGCCCAAGCGTGTTCGGCGGAATGATAGGAACAATCGAGGAGGCAGGCGATGCAGGGCAATTCTCTTTGGCTGGGGCGGTTCAGGGCACCCGTCAAGTTCGGCATGATCATTTTTATCGGGATCACGGTCGCACTATACCTTTATTTGATCACGCTCAGGCTATTCAGTGCCGAGGCCTACGGCATGTTCGAAATGATACGCCCCGAGGGGAGACCCTTGGTGCTGACCACCTTGGTTTCGCTTGGGCTGGCATTGCTGTTTGCCACCCTGTTTCTTTCTGACCGTCTGGGTGTGATCGAAACGAAACCCGAAGGTTTCTTTGATCTTGTGTCAGTGGTTCTGGGCAGGCTGGCGATGATCCTTGTGGCCTTCATCGTTCTTGTCATGTTCTACGAGGTCGTCTCGCGCTATATTTTTTCGAAACCGACCCTGTGGGCGAATGAATTGTCCTTGTGGTTGGCAGCTTTTGTTTTTCTGCTGTCAGGGCTTTATGCAATGCAGCAACGCTGTCACATCCGCATCTACATCATCTATGATCTTATGCCGCGCTGGATGCAAAAGACCGCCGATGTGATTTCAGTATTGCTGATTGTCGGTTTTACATTCGCGTTGATATGGGGTGGCTACACGGACGCCAAGAACCGCTGGATGCGGATGGAGACCTTTGGCACCGCGTGGGATCCACCCATTCCCGGCATCGTGAAACCAGCGCTTTTGATCATCATCACTCTGGTCTGCCTCCAAGCGATTTCCAATTTGATTGCCGACTGGAACAAGGTGACAGTTTCGCACACCCCTGCGGACGAAGTCGACGAGCATGAAATAGAAGCCATCCGCCGCACCCTTGGGGAGAAATAATCCATGGTCGATATTGGCACGCTCAGCCTGATCCTTTTACTCGGCATGTTTGCACTGCTGGCGATAGGCATGCCGCTTGGTTTTGCCTCGGCATTTCTGGCCGTTGTGACGTTGATGCTAAAGTTCGACCCCAGCATTCTGTTTGGCACCTTTGGCCGCGGTCCGCTATCGGTGTTGGGGCAAGCGGTATATCGGCAGATGACAAACTATGTTCTGATTTCGATACCGCTTTTCATCTTTATGGCCGCGTTGCTGGAAAGGTCGGGCATTGCGCGCGATATGTATTCGTCGCTGAACGTCTGGCTTTCACGTACACGCGGCGGCATCGCTTTCGTCACGTCGATCATGGCGGTAATCATGGCCGCCATGTCAGGTATCATCGGCGGCGAGGTCGTCTTGCTGGGGCTGATAGCATTACCTCAGATGCTGCGTCTGGGGTACGACAGAAACTTGGCGATCGGTACGATCTGCGCATCCGGTTCATTGGGAACCATGATCCCGCCCTCAATTGTGTTGATCTTTTATGGATTGGTGACGGAAACCTCGATCAAGGCGCTGTTTACAGCCTCTTTTCTGCCGGGGTTCATGTTGGCGACGTTCTTTTTGCTATATATATTCGTACGCACCCGATTGAACCCAGCATTGGCACCATTACCCGCCCCGGTTCCGGGTGAACCCGAAGGGCGCGAAAAGGGGTTGATGTTTCTGGGGTTCTTGTCGCGGTTTATCGCTTGGTTGGCCGGGGTGCTCTTCATTCGCGCACTTTTCTTTACGTTGACGGGTGAAAACGCGGTACGCACCGGTGAAGACCCTATCCCATTGGGTATGGCAAGCGATATCCCCTGGATCATCGGCACGTTCATACTGGCATTGATCTTGATCTTTTTCGTCGTAGGGCGTGACCGCACGGCCAAGGGCTGGCAGATGGGCAAGGGCTTGCTGGCCCCGATCATCGTAATCGGCGTTGTGCTCGGGTCGATCTACGGGGGCATCACCGGGATCACCGAAGCCGCCGGCATGGGCGTCGTTGCGGTCTTTGTCATCAGCACGTTGCGCGGGGAAATGACGTTCGACATCGTGTGGGACAGTCTGATCCGCACGCTGAAATCGACCGGCACGATAATCTGGGTCACGATCGGGGCGGCCGCGCTGGCCGCAGCATATACCCTGGCCGGAGGCCCGACCTACGTCGCAAACATGATCGTGGGATCGGACCTGCCTACTATGGGCATCATCTTGCTGATGATGTTCGTCTTTCTGATCATGGGCATGTTTATGGACTGGGTCGGTATCGTCCTGTTGATCATGCCGGTATTCCTGCCCATTGTTGTACGACTGCCGGCAGAAGAAATCGGGTTTCTCGGGTCGGTGGACGGGCGTTATATTCCAATCTGGTTCGGGGTCGTGTTCTGTATGAACATGCAAGTCAGCTTCTTGTCTCCGCCGTTCGGACCTGCTGCATTCTATCTGAAATCCGTCGCACCGCCCGAAATTTCGCTTACGGATATCTTCAAGGGTTTTCTACCATTCATTGCCTTGCAACTTTTGGCCCTGTCGGTGTTGTTGATTTGGCCACCTATCGTGACATTGTTTCTGTGACTGTACCGATACCTTTCAAATCGCTGGAAAAGCCGATGTTGTGCAGCGCGTATGACGTTTGCCGCCCGGTTTTGAAGACCGGGGGCTAAGCGGTGGTACGCATCGTGGCACCTCGGGAAGAACGCACTGTGCTGGCCCTGATTTCAATGGGGCTCGCCGTGACGTTTTTCACGATGATCGACACGTCGGCCAAATGGTTGGTGCTGGCGGGATTGCCTGCGCTTCAGGTCGTTTTCATCCGCTATGCCATGCATTTCGTTTTGGCATTGACCGTTTTTGTTCCCGGCGAAGGGGCAGGCGCTTTCAGGTCCCGCAGCCCGCGGCTTCAGTTTTTGCGGTCGTTGTGCCTGTTCAGCAGCACAATCCTGAATTTCACCGCGCTCAAGTATCTTCCTATCACGGTGACGACGACGATCATGTTTGCGGGGCCGGTGGTGGTGACGTTGCTGGCGATCCCGATGCTGGGCGAACGGGTAGGCCGGCATCGCATCGTAGCAGTTTGCGTTGGATTTTTGGGGGTGTTGGTGGTGATGCAACCGTGGGGGGCAGAATTTCACCCCGCCATGCTGTTGAACCTGGGCGCACTTACGGTTGCTTCATTGTACTTTTTGCTGACCAGAATGCTGGCCGGGGTGGAAAGCAATGCAACCAGCCAACTTTGGTCGGCGGGGTTGGCGACTGTATGCCTTACCCCTTTTGCGCTGGTGCACTGGGTTTGGCCGCAAAGCTCTGCTGATTGGGTGTTCTTCCTGCTGATCGGGGTGTTTGGCGGTACAGGCCATATCCTTGCCACGTCCGCACACCGGATGGCCGATGCATCGTTGCTTGCCCCAGTGGTCTATATCCAGATCGTTCTGGCTGCGCTTGCTGGCATAGCGTTCTTTGACACGTACCCGACCATCTGGACGCTGGGGGGTGGCATGATCATTATCGGTGCCGGCATTTACATTTGGCATCGCGAACGCAAATTGCAGCGTCCCCAAAGCTCTTAACTGGCTCAGGGTCGGTCGTCTTCAAGGTAATAGCGGATGTTGTCTTCAAAGCTGAGATCCGCCTTCAAGCCCAAGCGCTCGGCTTTGTCGGCGTGGATATCCCATCGCCAGCCGGTCACAATGCGTTTGATTTCCGGCTGCGGGTCCCATCGGATCAACCTAGCGGGTCCAGACCCGGCAACGTTTGTCATCGCGGCGATCAGTTGGTTGATCGACCAGACCTTGCCCGGCATTTGCATGACCCGGTTCATCCCGATGTCGGCACCCTGCAATTGCGCAGCTTTGATCAGGTTTTCGACGCAACGCCGCGGACTGAGGTAGTAATGCAAAAAATCTCCAGTGACGGGGCAGATGGCTTCCTGTCCGTTCAGTGGTTCGCGTAGGATAGATGACATGAAGCTGCTGGCGGCGCGATTGGGAACGCCGGGCCGTACTGAAATTGTCGGCAATCTGAAGGCGCGCCCATCTATGTAACCTTTGCGCGTATAGTCATTGATCAAAAGCTCCCCCACGGCTTTTTGCATCCCATAGGATGTTTGCGGGTTGGGATAGGAATGATCGCCCAGAGGATCCTCCGCCTCACCGCCGTAAACCGCGATTGATGACGTCAGTATCACCATTGGCTTTGTGTCGAGCGTGCGACACCGTTCCAGCACATTATAGGTGCCGAACAGATTGATCTTCATGCCTGCGTCAAAATCTTCTTCGGCGTGGGCGCTGACAATTGCCGCCAGTAGATAAACCAGATCTGTGTCCGCTGTGATGGCATTCGCTACAGATGCTGGGTTGGCAATGTCGCAGGTCCGTGTCTGAACGTCGAAAGGCGCATCGACAGTTTCCGGCATCACCACGTCAGCGAGAGTGAGTTGACTGATGGGTGTACCGCCTACGTGACCCGTTCGCGCCAGTGCCAGCGCCAGTTTCTGGCCGATGACACCGCCGCCGCCTATGATCAAGATTTTCATCCCGGCTATCCCTTTACGAGGCGGCGCTTGCATGACCGCAAATTTGGTATACCATTTCAACAATGCGGTTTGGTGCGTCGTTGTCAATGGCGCTTTGGAAAAAGGAACGCGCGATGAATCGGGACAAAACGATAGGCTTCATTGGTGTCGGCTACATGGGCCACGGCATGGCTAAAAACCTGCTGGAGGCCGGGTATCCGATGTGGATAAGGGGCAACCGAAATCGCACCCCCGTCGACAGCTTGATCAGCAAGGGTGCATCGGAAGCCGATAGCCCACGGGACATGGCGCAGAAGTGCGATATAATCCATATCTGTCTGTCCAATTCACCGCAGGTGGAAGACGTGATAAGGGGCAGCGACGGTATACTGGCGGGGGCCCGCGAAGGGTTGATCGTGATTGACACCACCACCGCAGACCCGAAATCGACCGCCGCATTGGCGCAAGAACTTGCGGAAAAAGGTGCCACGCTGGTGGATGCACCGCTGGGACGCACGCCAAAAGAGGCCGAAGCCGGTACGTTGGATGCGATGGTCGGCTGTGATGACGAGACCTTTGCAGCTATCAAACCTGTAATCGAGTGCTGGGCTGGTAACATTACACATGTCGGGCCGACAGGCAGCGGCCACAAGATGAAGCTATTGATGAACTTCATATCAATGAGCTATGCGGCGCTTTATTCCGAGGTAACGGTGCTTGGGGCTGCCGTGGGGTTATCGCCGGCAAAAACCCGAGAAGTCATTGGCGGCAGTCGCCTTTCCAACGGCTTTTTTGACACGTTCATGTCCTATGCAGTCGATCGCGACCGCGACGCACATAAGTTTACCATCGCTAATGCGTCCAAGGATCTGCGATACGTCAATGCCATGGCGACCGATGCAGGGGTGGTCAACATCATGGCTGGCGCGGCCAAGCACTATTTTACGCATGTCGAAGCCATCGGAAAGGGCGGGGATTATGTGCCGATGATAGTTGATCATGTGGCCCGCTTGAACGGGTTGGACATGGCAAAGGAAACGTCAAACGACAGCAGCTGACGTCGGTGGTCAATGACCGCCTTGATCAACTTGATCAATAGGTCGCCCGACCACCGGAAAGATCGAAAACAGCCCCGGTTGTAAAACTGTTTTCCGGTGATACTGCCCATACGATCATTTCGGCGGCTTCCCGCACCTCCAGAAACCTGCCGCGCGGGATTTTTGATAGCATATAGTCGATGTGCTCTTGTTTCATCTGGTCGAAGATCCGGGTTCGGGCTGCAGCAGGTGTGACGCAATTCACCGCGATATCCATATCTGCCAATTCTTTACCAAGCGATTTGGTCAAGCCGATCACCGCTGCCTTTGATGCGGAATAAGCCGATGCGTTGGGGTTGCCTTCCTTGCCCGCAATTGAGGCGATATTCAGGATGCGTCCATACCCCTGCGCCCGCATTCCCGGCACGCAGATCTTGTTGACGTAAAATGTTCCGTTGAGGTTGATATCAATGACCCGGTGCCACGCTTCCAGATCATACGCTTCAACCGGGGCGTTCGGCCCGGCGATGCCGGCGCTGTTCACCAGGATGGTCGGGGTACCCATGCTGTCGCAGGTGTCCGCATAGGCTGCTTTGACCGATGTATAGTCAGTGATATCGCATTTGAACCCGACGCCTTTGCAGTGGTCGTCCAACCCGGCCATCGCCGCCGTAAGCTCACCGTCGATATCCCAACCTGCAACCCGCACGCCGCGCCGCGCCAGTAAGCTCGCCACCGCCAGCCCGATCCCCTGGGCCGCGCCGGTCACCACGGCGATCTGGTTTTTCATTTCCATGGATTAACCCCTTCCTATAAACGGCATGTTCGTTGCCATCACCGTCATGAACTGCACGTTTGCATCAAGCGGAAGACTGGCCATATGCAGCACCGACTGCGCGACGTTTTGCACATCCATGACGGGTTCTATCGCCATCGATCCGTCGGCTTGCGGCACGCCCTTGGTCATTTTCGCCGCCATTTCAGTGAGCGCGTTTCCGATGTCAATCTGCCCGCATGCGATACCATATGGCCGACCGTCCAGCGACAATGACCGGGTCAGCCCGGTGATCGCATGTTTAGAGACAGTGTACGGGGCCGACCCCCACCGTGGAACGGCGGCCGAAACCGACCCGTTATTGATAATGCGCCCACCCTGCGGTTCCTGACGGCGCATGTGGCCAAACGCTGCACGTGCAGCAATGAACGCCCCCATCACATTCACTTCAAGCAATTGGCGAATGTCGTTCACGTCAAGTTCATCCACCACTGCTCCGCCGAGGCTGGCACCCGCATTGTTGAACAGCACATCCAAACGCCCCCACTGCGCCACAGCCTTGTCAAAGGTCTGGTCGACGGCCTGTTCGTCTGTCACGTCGCATGGCAGGATCAAGGCATCGTCGTGATCGCCTGCCGTCTGATGCAGCGCATCGACGCGACGACCGACCAACCCGACTTGCCATCCATTGGTCAGAAACATCCGCGCTGTGGCGCGACCGACACCGCTGCCAGCCCCGGTGATAAGTATAGATGGCATATCGGGTGTCTCCCTGCTTGTGTCACATGCGGCAGGCTGGCAATTTGGTATACCAAATGCAAATTAAAATTGACGCCCTACAACTGTACCGCGAAAATTCTGGCAAAAAATATGAATTTTTTTGGTGACAACTAAAATTCTGAACTAGGTTAGATCGTAACGATTTCGTTAACTACCATTACGAGAAGCTGAACAGCCCAGGTTGCATTAAAAGGTTCCAGTGGGGGAGATGCCTTTCTTAAGTTGCCGAGATCAACGACGCTGGGACAACTAAAGGGATTCGTCGCATAAATGACTGTTATATTAGCTGTATTTTTGATCATCGGGCTGTCATTTCTTTTCACGGCCGGTTTACGCGCGGGTGTTGCGGTCGATGACAAGCGGCATGCAACATATCCTCAGCAGCGCCCGTTTTTGGGCGGTAGCGACCCTGAAACCCACGCGCTGCAACGGTTTCACATACGTTATTACACAATGACTTTGCTGTTTGTCGCCTTCGAGATGGAGATGATGTTCATGTACCCTTGGGCCGTCGTGTTTGTGGAAGAAGGTCCGAAGGCATTGGCCGAGATGGGCATGTTCCTCGCAATTCTATCTGTCGGCATTCTTTACGGCTGGAAAGAGGGAATATTCGAGTGGGAATGAACTGGATTGCCAAGCTGGCGGCGAAAGCTCCTGTTCCGATTTTCATAGCCCGGGGCCCTGATGCACCTGATGAAACAGACAGGCTGCATTTGAACCCGGCTTTGACCATCGTCGATACCCCTCGCGCAGCGTCAATCCTGTTGGTCGCTGGCACCCTACCGCACGCGCTAAAAATGTATCTGCACCGGCTACATGATCAGCTTCCTCACCCCCGTGCGACTGTCTTTTGGCATTCCAGCCCGACCGAGTCCTTTTCAAATGCGGTTGAGATCGCGCATGGCGATGACCTGGCTTCGGTCTTGCTGCGTACCCGGGCGGCATTGCTTGGCGGGGAACGGGCGTCCGACGCTGACGTTCTTCCAGACGAGCCAGCAAACGAATGGCAGGGGGTCGGGCCACATGGGCAGGGTGGCAAGGGAATGATGGGCGGCACCCCTTACGGGCGCCCGATGGCAATGACCGATGACGATATTCGCGACGGCCTGAAGCTTGACGCTTATACCGCTGAATTCGGTCCGTTCCTGCCAATGTTGCCCGCGGGTATGATACTGAAACTCACCTTACAAGGTGACATAATTCAAGATGTGGCCGTCGTTTCGCCCCCCTATGAGGACGCGCGGAAGGGCAGGGAAATCCGTGCATTGCTCAGGCTGCTGGGATTGCCGACACTGGCCAACCGCATGCTTGTTGACAATGCGCACCGCGACGCGGGCTTCAAACGCCTGGTCACTGTATCGGGTGTGCGGATGGCAATTCCACCCGATCTGGGTCGCACCCATGATGGATCAGACGTGCGTTCACGATTTGAGCATCTGCTGAAGGACCCATTCAGCCCGCAAAAACCGCATCTGATGGGGCTTGACCTTGGCGACCTGCTCGAGGGGCGCGAGTGGCAGGAAGCGATGCTTATATTGAACAGCTTCGACAATGTGTCGCTGCGCAAAATATGTGCCAACACCCGGACCGACGCTGACGAAGACAGCTCTGAGCAAACTTCAGGTGGCCATGAAAATATGGATCACTCTGCCCATGGGGGGCATTGATGATGACGTTTGCACTGGCTTTCGCAATATTGATCTTGGTTCTGGCTTTGGGCATCTGGTTCGCTGCGGTCCTTGATGGGGTCTTTTCGCGTCAATTGTCAGGGCACGGTACTGCGGGGCTGCTTGCACCATTTCATGCCTCGGCAGTTTACCTGACACAGCAACGCCTGAGAACCGAAGCCCCGGACCAGCTGAATTGGTTTCTGTCCATCGCCGGGTATCTGAGCGTAGCTGCAATTGGGCTTGCCGTGGTGCCTTTTGGGCCCGATCTTGCGGTGATCGGCCTTGATACAAGTGTGGTGTTCTGGGGTGCCTGCGAGTCGCTTATTGTGGTGCTGGTATTTTTGCATGGCTGGTCACCCAATTCGCCGCTTTCGCTGATCGGCGCGTATCGCTACGTAGCGATCGGGTTGCCGATCATGTTGCCCAGCATGTTTGTCTTGATCGCAGTGGCTATTCCGGCGCAGTCGCTGGACCTGCGCGATATCGTAACGTCGCAAGAAACCGTGTGGAACGTCATCCGTCAGCCTCTTGGCCTACCGTTGTTTCTGCTTTTGGGGTTATCTTTGACATTGCGCGGCCCGTTCGATTATGCCGATAGCGATGATCTGGCCGGGGGCACGTCTGCCGAGGATTCAGGCGCTAATCGCGCCGGTTGGCAAGTGGCAAGGCTGGCGATGCTGGTAGGGTTTTCCGCGGTTGCATCCACGGCTTTCCTGGGAGGGTATCTCGGGCCGGTTTTACCCGGCTTCGTCTGGGTGATTATCAAAACTCTTGTCGTGATGGCGATTGTCATCGGGCTTTCGCATCTGTTGGTACGCTTGCCGGTGGCCCGAATGCTGGGCCTGATCTGGAAGATCCTGCTTCCGATTTCATTTCTGGATCTGCTGTGGGCAGGATTGGTGGCACTGGCATGACCGACTTGTTATTTTACGCACTTTCCGCGTTGGCCATCTGGAGCGGGTGGCGGGTGTTCCGTGTTGATTCAATGATCCGGGCGACTTTTGCGTTGATGGTTTCCTTTACCAGTGTGGGGGGCATCGCTGTTTTGATGGCCGCCGATTATATCGGCGTCGCAACTGTCTTTATGATGGCGGTCGAGATGATGGTCATGGGCCTGTTCATGGTGATGTTCATGATGAATCCCGCGGGTCTCAACCCGATGCAGATGGTCCACCAATACAAGTTCTCGATCGCGGCCGGCGTCCTGGGTTTCGTGGGCCTTGCAACCGCGGTTCTGCTTACGAATTTCCCCGACAACCCTTTGCCAGAAAACCGCGACACCCTGCGTGATCTCGGCATTGAACTATTGGGGGGATCCATGCTGATCTTTGAAACCGCAGGGGTAACGCTGTTGGCTACGATGGTCGGCGCTGTGGCGCTTTCCAGTCGCCGGGGACGATTTGGTGATTCCGATGCGGGTGCAGCACCACCGGGTTTGCACCCCGGCGGAGAGCCTGCCGGCCGCAAAGTTGAAAAGGGCGGTGGTCATGGCGGCCATGGTGGTCACGGCGGGCACCAGATGAACATGGAGAAAACCAAACAAGACAGCAGCGATGATCCGCACAAGGGTCACGGAAACATGTCCGAGACGGAGGCCTGAAATGACACTGACCGCCATACTAATAGTCGCCGCCGCTTTGTTCGGCATAGGTTTGTTCGGAGCGCTTTCGCAAAAATCGTTTGTTATGTTGATGATGGGCCTGGAAATGATGTTGAACGGCACGCTTCTTGCCGCAGTTGGCTTCTGGGCGTTCACGCTTGAAGGTGCACCCAAGGGACAACTACTGGCCATTCTGGTAATGGCGGTGATGGCGGTCGAATTGGCGATCGGTTTCGCGCTGGTCGTCGCGGTCTATCGCAAGCGAGAGGCCGATGTCATCGAAGGTATCGGGACGATGAAACAATGACGCTGTGGCTTCTTCCTCTCGTCCCGATTATCGCCGGCGCGTTCATCGCCACCCTGGGCGATCGGTCCCGTCTGTTGCTCGGCATCATGGCGGTGGCGACATTGGCTGCCACGCTGGTGCTGGCGTTGCTTGGCGTGTCGCAAGATTGGACCGCAACCTTGGTGTGGACCGATGCCATCAGACTGTCAGCCGCTTTCGTCCCGGTTTCGGCGGCCGTCGCGATAATGGTGCCGACCGTGGCTATTGCAGTGGTTTTTCACGCCACCCAGAATGAAAGCAAGACCGGGCTGGCCCGGCTGATCGGCCTGATGATACTTTTTACCGGCGGGATGGAGCTGGTTGTCGTTGCGAACGATCTTCTCACCCTGCTGATAGGCTGGGAATTGATCGGAGCATGTTCCTGGGCGCTGATCTCTCATAAATGGCGTCAGATCGATAATCCACAATCAGGCCTATATGCATTCGTCACCACCAGGACCGGCGATCTGGGGCTTTTCGCAGCACTCATGGCGCTGTTCACGGCAACCGGGTCGTTTGATTACGCAGGGATTCAAAACCTTGGCGGGCCGCTGCAATGGGTCGTCGGCTTCGGGATACTGTTCTCGGCGGCCTCCAAGGCGGGGCAGGTGCCCTTTTCGCCTTGGTTGTTCCGCGCCATGGCTGGCCCCAGCTCGGTTTCCGCGCTTCTGCATGCTGCGACACTGGTGGCAGCGGGGGCCTATCTTGTGGTACGGCTGCATCCTTACCTAGCCGAAGTACCCGGATTCGAGGCAACTGCAATCGCCATCGGGCTGACCACGGCGTTGGCCGGTGGTATCACCGGCGTCTTGCAAGATCATGCCAAGCGCTTGCTCGCCGCTTCCACCTCGGCTCAACTTGGTTTTATGTTTGTGGCCGTCGGTGCCGGGTACCCCGGTATCGCTGTTTTACACATGATCGTTCATGCAACCTTCAAGGCACCTTTGTTCCTTTCTGCGGGTATAGCGGGCGAAGCTGCGGGCACCTACCAACTGGATCGCTTACGCCTGGGACGAGAGCTGCCTGTGGTGGCAATAATCACGCTCGTCGCTGTGGCTGGGCTGGCCGGTTTGGTGGGCAGTGCCGGCGGATGGAGCAAGGAGGAGATCGTAAAAGCCAGCGAACACACCGGGTTTTGGTTGGCGCTGTCAGTGATGGCTGGGGGTACGTTAAGCGCAGCTTACGCAACCCGGTTTCAACTGTTGGCTTATGGCCGTCGCGACAAGGATGCAGACAGTCGTGTAACGACAGTCCCGGGTTGGGTCGCTTTGATTGGGATCGCTGCATTGTCCGCGATGACCCTGATACTCAGCCTTCTTTGGTTTTCGCCCGTGGCTGAAAGTGCCGCGGCAGCTTTGGATATAATACTTCCCAAAGGTAGCCCGCTGGTGTTCGCCCTTTCGCTGCTGCTTGTTCTCATCGGTATTGCCATCGGTGTGTATCTGGTACGGTATCGCCCCGCACTAGGCGCCACCGGGTCAAGCGCTGCTGCATCAGATTGGTTGGGTTTGCCAAAATTGATCGACATCGTACTGATCCAACCTGCTGACGCTATCGCCCGCGCCGCGGCAAGGACGGATGATCGCGTTGTAGATCGTGGCATTCGTGGCACCGCCGCTTTCGGAGACTGGCTTGCTCGGCTTGGTGACCGGTTCGGAGAAGCGGCCACCGACGGCATTCCCGAAGGTACGGCACGACTGACAGAGATGTTTAGCCACGATCTTCGCCGGTTACAGACGGGGCTATCGCATCATTATTACGCTTATATCATTGGCGGTGTTTTCATCATTTTCGCCATTCTCGTTGTAGGAGCCTGACATGCTGACACTCGCGATACTTATCCCTTTGGTCGGCGCCCTGATTTTGGCAGTTATGCCTAAGATAACACAAGACACTGCACGGTTCATCGCTGTGGGAACTTCAGCAGTGTCATTTCTGCTGTTGCTGATCGTCTGGGCACGGTTCGACACCAGCGCAGGTGCACCAGCGTTCCAGTCGCTCGCGGAAATTGAATGGATTCCGTCACTTGGTGTAGCGTGGCGCGTTGGCGTAGATGGCATGTCTTTGGCGCTTTCGCTGATGAGCGGCGTGCTTTTCATCGCCTGCACGGCCTGGCCCATGGAAAGCTCCGAGAGACCTCGCGCTTACTATGCTTGGTTCCTGTTTCTTGAAGCAGTTTCGCTTGGGTTGTTCTTGGTGCTCGATCTGCTGATCTTCTATGTTTTCTTCGACCTCAGCCTGGTCGGAATGTTCTTTTTGATCGGGCGTTGGGGACACGGAGATTCACAGCGTGCCGCGCTCAAGTTCTTTATTTTCACCTTGGCGGGGTCTCTTGCGATCTTGCTGGCGATCATCGGATTAGTGTTGTCAGTTGATCCCGTAACCTTTGACATGCGCACCATGATAGATCTGCAGCCGCTTGCTGGTATGGATTTGAGAGGCGGGCTGATCCTGCTGGGTTTCATTGTCGGTTTCGCTATCAAGGCGCCGCTCTTTCCGGTCCATACGTGGTTGCCTCCGGCGCATGTCATGGCACCTGGCCCGGCATCGGCGATCCTGGCCGGGGTACTGCTTAAAATGGGCACCTATGGTCTGGTCCGGATTCCATTTCAGATGATGCGCGAAACCTTTGCCGACTATGCGTTGCCATTGGCGATCATCGCGCTTGCATCCATTCTTTGGGGCGCGGTTGTTGCCTTGGCGCAGACCGATATGAAACGCCGCATCGCCTATACCTCAATCAACCACATGGGCTATACCGTGATGGGCATTGCCGCTGCCGGGGCGCTGCTGAACGGGTCCGAAGGCGCCCGCGAGATGGCAATGACCGGCGCGGTGGTTGAAATGATCGCCCACGGGTTGATCACCGGGGCACTGTTCTTGATCGCCGGTGGCTTCTGGACGCGCAGCAAGACATATGAACTCGACGCATTCGGTGGCTTGGCGAATGTGGCACCTCGGATGACAGTTGCCGCGGCAATCGCCGCCTTTGCCAGCCTTGGTTTGCCGGGCCTGGCCGGGTTCGTCGCCGAGGTACAGATTTTCGTAGGGACCTTTGCCGTCTTCCCCTGGATTGCAGCCATCGGCCTTTTGGGTATCCTGATCACCGCAGCGCTGTTCCTGAGACTGCTGCAACAGGTGTTCTTTGGTGACCTGCCAAAAGCCCGCGAAGGGTTCCCTGATGTGAGCTTGCGCGAAGGCACGGTGTTGGCCGCTTTGCTCGCTTTGGTTATCCTGATTGGCGTGTATCCTCGCTGGTTGCTTGACCTGATCGGCAGCGCCTCATCCGCAATGATAGGGGGCTAGTCATATGCCAATCGGCGACTTAGCACCCGAAATCGCGATCATTGTGGCGGCCGTGTTATCACTGCTTTTTGCGGCATTGGCCCCGCGCAACCTGCAAGCAGGATCGGCAATTATCGCGCTGGTTGGTATTGCGGTGGCATTGGTACTCCTGATGGTTCAGCTGGGCGAGACACGTTTTACCTTCACTGGTACATGGGCGATGGATGGGGCCAGCCTCTGGGCGCGAGTGATGATTTTGCTGGCAACCGGTTTTTGCATCATGTTGTCTCCTGACTGGTTCCGCAGCGATCCCAGACATGGCGAATATTACGCAATTCTCATGTTGGCCGCCCTGGGTGCCATGACGATGGCAGGGGCAGGCGACCTTCTACAGCTTGTGATCTCCGTGTTGCTGTCATCGGTAACCGGATACACCCTTGCAGCTTGGCACCGGGATTGGGCGCTCTCGGTCGAGGCGGGGATGAAGTATTTTTTGATGGGTGCGTTGGTAAACGCACTGCTGATTACCGGAATAGTACTGATACTTGGCCTGCTGGGAACCAGCGGATATCAGGATATTGCCCTTGCATTAAAATTGGGCAAGGGTCTGTCGCCGCTACTGTTTGTCGGGCTCGCGATGACGATCACCGGCGTAGCCTTCAAGCTGGGGGCGGTACCGTCACATGCCTGGTTGCCCGATGTAGCAGAGGGTGCGCCAGTGCCTTCGGCGGCATTTCTAACCGTCGTGCCTAAAATTGGTGCTGCAATCGCCTTGGCGCGTGTCGTTCAGTTGGTTCCGCCGGAATTCATGAACCTGCGAGAGCTGATAGCTGTGATCGCCGTCGCGACGATGACACTGGGTAACCTTGCGGCCCTCAAGCAAGACGATCTTAGACGCTTGATCGGTTGGTCCTCGGTTGCACAGGCCGGCTACTTGCTGATGGCTATTACGGTGCTTGGGCTTAGCCCCGATGCCCTGACCGCGTTGCTTGCTTTTGTGGCGAGCTATGCCATCGGTAATCTGGCCGCATTCTCCGTTGTGGCTCATTTGCGGGGCCGAACTGCATTGAGCGACTATGATGGTCTGGCTGTAAGTCAACCGGTTGCTGCCGCAGCGCTGGTCATCGCTTTTCTGTCCTTGGTCGGAATCCCGCCAACGGTCGGGTTCTTCGGGAAGCTTACGCTGTTTATTACAACAGTCGACGGCGGTTTCCTTTGGCTGGCTGTCGTGGCCGCCGCAAATACCGTCGCATCGCTTTATTTCTATGCGCGTGTCATGGGCCGCCTGTATTTCGGGAAGCCCACCGGTGACGTTGCGGTATTGGGGCGATTGACCAGTATCGCGGTGTGGGTTGGCGCGATCGCAGTTCTTCTCAGCGTCATCCCGGTAGAAACAGCGTTGTCGGCATTCGAGATGAGCCGGTTACTGCCGCTCTAGGCAGATCCCAAACCTAACCTCTGCTTGTAACAATAAGCAAGGCGATGCAGTCACGTAGGTCGAAGCCCTGACGGGTCCAGCAGCGGTTTGTTTGTGGAACGTTGCTCTTTCCGAGAGCGGTTCCACGATTCGTCCATGCCTTCACACAGGCGGTGGATGGAGGGATGCCGCATAGATACCAGATTTCCTTATAACCGAATTATTTCCAGCCATTCCAACCAGATAGGCACAGCTATCCATACGGATAGAGCAATCCCCAAGAGAGCCCTCATTTAACCCTAAGCGAGAATGCATCACGCATGTTTTCTCGAAATGATGACGGAAGAACGGCCCCCGACTGAGGTCAGTTCACCGAAATCGCCGGAACTAGAAGCCGGTCAACATGGGAAAAAATGAATGAATATTGGTACCCAAAAAATCACCTGTGCGGTATTCGCCGGGTTTGTGATGTCGATGGCCAGCATGTCGGCGGCCGAAGCTCTCTCTAGCAATTTCTCTTTCATGGTAGTGGAAACCGATGCGGACGGGGCGGAGAAACTGGTGGAGCGGGAAACCGTTAAACCCGGTGAAACCATTCATTACCAACTGCTGCATGAAAACATGACCGAGCAGGCGCTCTCCGGGCTCGTTATCGCCGCCCCAGTACCGCAAGGGGTTTCGCTGACATTTGGCGGACAAGACACATCCGTCAGCGCCGTATTTGAAGTACAGGCTGAAATGGACCCCGAACTCGAGGGTCTTGAGTGGTCTACCTTGCCCGCTTCGCGCAAGGTCGTGGATGCCGATGGCAACCTGAGTGAAGAGCCTTTGCCCGAAGAGGAAGTGGCAGCCGTACGCTGGACATTTTCTCAGCCGCTCGAGCCCGGTGAGATCGCCAAAAACAGTTATCGCGTCCGCGTTAACTGATCTCGCATTTCACTACAAATTCTCCCCAGTAACTATTCAGAGGAACTAAACCTGTGACATATCAACCTATTTTCATGCGAACTGCCAGTGCGTTGGCTGTCAGTGCCGCAATCGGTGCCGTGGCGGTATCAGCGGCACCCCAAGCCGGTTCGGTGATCGGCAACCAAGCGATCGCGACCTACACCAATGACGCGGGTGACACGATCACTGTGACCTCCAACACCGTAGAAACGATCGTTCAGCAAGTCGCTGGAGTGACCCTGACCTCTGATAACACCGAGACCATTGCCCCGGGCGGCAAGGCGTTCCTCCCTCACATCCTTACCAACGAAGGTAACGGGCCGGACAGCTTCACGTTGACGGCAGTGGAAAACAATGTCGGCACTTTGGACACCTCTCAGCTGGTTTTCTACCCCGACACCAACATGGATGGTGTCGCGGACAGTGCAACACCGTTGACCACCACTCCGACATTGGCAGCCGGAGAACAGTTCGGGGTCGTTATCGAAGCAACTGTGCCGTCAAATGCGACAGGTTCAGACACCATTGCGATCACGGCAGTTTCCGCATTGGATGGTGCCATTTCGAGCGCCAATACTGATACCTTGACGATATCAAACGACGCCATCGTCGAATTGGTGAAATCGATGGTCGCGGATGCTGCGTCGGGCGGGAACCCAAGTATCGTGGACGCCGGTGACACCGTCACCATCAAGTTAACCTATTCTAGCACTGGTTTGACTGCCGCCAATAACTATGTCGTTCAAGACGTTCTCGACGGTCGTCTCACTTACGTACCCAACTCGGCGACCTGGTCGGATGCAACAGGGCCGCTTGACGAAAGTAACGGATCGACCGTCGTCGATAAAACGAATGGGTCCGGTGAAACGATCGCCTATGCCTATGATAATAGTCAAACAATCAACTTTAACCTGTCGTCGATCGGATCAGGTCGTTCAGGTAGCGTGACCTTCCAAGCTGTGATTGCTGACACAGCGAACGCGGGGACGATCACCAACGTGGCCACGCAAGAGGTTGACGCCGTTGCCTTCCCCCCCTCGAATACGGCTTCTGTCGTTGTCGCGGACCAGTACCGGGTAGAGATTGCTGATACTGCAATCAATGCCGACAATTCGGTCAATGGTACGGTGGTGTCGTCAACCGATGATGATGGACTGAACGATGACATCGTCACTGAATCCCAAAGTGTCGGGCAAGGTGGCTCGATCAAGCACGAATTTGTCCTCACCAACCTATCGAACCAGACGGATAGCTTCACCCTTCAAGTCAACAACGTCAATTATCCCCCGGGTACAACTTTCCGCTTTGTGGGTGCCGATGGTGTGACGCCGATTGTTGGGTCTGTCGGACCTCTTGCCGTTGATGACAGCGCGAAGGTTACACTGATCGCAACGCTGCCAACGGATGTTCCCCCCACCGGTGCCGCGGATTATACAGCAACTGTAACGACTGTTTCGGACGGATCAGGCGTATCAGATACCTCGACGGCCAAGTTTGATGGTGCAGTATTGCCGTCATCTGTCGATCTTGAGAATGCTGTGGTCGGTGCAGAAGGCGATGGTCTGGCCCCTACGGCGGCTGGCGGCGCACCTTGGGTGACGTACACCACCGATCCAGGCACACCAGTCGTATTTGATATGTTGGTACAAAATCAGGGACCGGTGTCAGACAGCTATAACCTGTCATTGGCTCAAGCACTTCCACCAGGGTGGACAGTAGAATTCCGCGCTGATGACGGCTCTGTTATTAGTAACACGGGAACCATTGCCGCAGGGGCCAGCCGGACATTCACCGCGGTTGTAACACCGACAGCAGATGCCTTGCCCGGCGATACGGATGTAGAGATTGCACTAACGTCGGCCGTATCAGGCCAAGGTGACAGTATCGTGAACCGCGTGACGGTAAATGAAGTCTATGACGTTGAAATCATTGAGAGTCAAAGTGCGCAAGCTTCGCCCGGCGGTATCGTCGACATGCTTCACACGATCACTAACAACGGGAACGTCGCCATCACCGAGGCCTCGATCACGCAAAGCGGACTCACCAATTTTTCAGGTGCTGTTTTCTGGGATGCAAACAAAAACGGGGTCATTGATCCATCGGAAATAGTGATCGATAACTTCAATGATTTGACCGACGGTGTATCTGCCGGCGTGAACGGACTGGCACCAGGCGATACAATTTCGGTTATCTATCGTGTGCAGTCCCCGTCAACTGCGACCAGCGGCGTGACTGAAAACGGTACGATCACAATTGGAAGTGCGCTTAACATTGGGACAGCTACAGATTCCGATCTGACAAACAACTCTGTCGAAGACCGTATCACGATTATCTCTGGTGACATGACGCTTGTAAAATACCAGTATGTCGACCCGAATTGTGACGGTTTTGTCGGGACCTTTACCAAAACACGGCAGGATGTCGAACCCGGGCAGTGTATCAGGTATCAGGTCGTCGCTGAAAACACCGGTGCCGCACCAGCTACGGATGTCACCATATTGGATGCAGCACCTGCCTATACCACAGTTACAAACTGCGGTGGTGCATGCAACGAAACCCTCTTTCCGGCATCCAGCACCGTCACAATCTCGTCCGGGAATGTTTCGAGCGCCCATGGCTCCGTGCTCCCCGGCGGTTTCGCTAGACTAGAATTCACCGTTCAGGTGGACAACTAAGCGAAGCCTCTGCGCCTTCGGAGCTATCCCAGTAGTCCGGAGGCGCATTGTTTTCCCCGAGACATTGATAGGTAAGGAATAAGGCTGATGCGCAGTTTTCTTCAACCAATAGTGAGGCGTGCATTCTACCTTTGCTTGCCTATCGCGTTAATGATTTTCTGTCTGCCTCAGCTTGCTGCTTCTCAATCTGCTCCAGCCGGTACAGTAATCAAGAGTGTCGCGCCCTCCACGTATTTCAATAATTCGCTCGGCGTGGTCGAGGCTCTTCTGTCTAATGAAGTTGCCGCCCAAGTTGCTGCGGTTCCGAACCTGGAAGTTCTGGGAAGATCCGAACTTTTTCTGACACGCGGTGCAATGGCGCAATATTACTTCGAGGTCTTGAATTCAGGCAACGTACCGCTTGAGACGCAAATGACCGTCGAAGACCAAGCTGAAGACACAATGGTAAACGCCACGCGTCTGGTGATCGATGCGAACCGAAACGGACGCATCGACCCTTCCGAACAGGCAGTCACGGCAGCTTCCGTAATGATGTTGCAGCCCAACGAACGTATCCAGTTGATTTATGAGTTTCGTCTTTCCTTTGCCGCTGAACCTGATGCCGAACTAAGCTCAATGCTGCAAGTTACGGGAAAACCGGTTGGCGAATATGCTAGTGAAACGCTGATCGTCAACAATGCAGCCGGCACGTCTACGGTTGCTAGCAGTGCGTTAGAATTGGAAAAAGAACAGACCGTTCAAGAAGAGGCTGCCGCGACTACGCTGATCTATGCGCTTCGTCTGCGAAATAATTCTGAAATGGATGTTCAGCCCTACCAAGAAATAGACGGGAAGCCGATTCACATTGATGGCGCGTCTCGCACGGGCATCCTGTTGCGTGACGCAATTCCGCTAAATACGAATTTCCACAGCTTTCCGGATGAAGGGGGGATGATACCCCTTTATCATGAGGCTGGTGCCCCCCTCCATGATTATCGGACAACACGCCCGGACGGAGAGATTGATGCCGTCGCGTTTTTTGTCGATGGACCATTTACCATGGGCCGTTCCGGGGACCCTTCGTTTGCAGTCAGCTTGGCAGCAGATTTGGGGGATGTCGAGGTTATCAACACTGCCGAGACCTTTATGACTGTCAAAGGGCAGGTCATCCCACTCTTTTCCAATACAACCCGCTACAACCGCAAAGGCGCTGCGTCAGGAAGTTTACGCTTTGAAGATCCCGGCACCAATGCCGATCAGCGTTTTGCAAGCCTGGGCCGCGATACCCGGCTTCGATTGACTTCCGGTGCCTGCAACGCATCACAAGAGATCGATGAAACGGTCGTTACGGTCCGCAGTAAGCTTACCGGTGACATCGAGGTATTTGCAGCGATTGAAACGGGGAAAAATACCGGAGAGTTCGTGACCCCCGCCATTCCGCTCGTACGCATGGATGTACCCGTTTCGGGCGACCATGTCGTCGCGACCAAAGACGGTGGTACGATCATCGCCACAAGCGACTGCGCCCGCGTCGCTCTGCATGACGAATTACTCATAAACCCCGGAAACTTCCTTTTCAATTCGCTGACGAATGTCCCGGTCGCGGAAACCACTATCGCTATGATTGATGTAGCCAGCGGGCAAGAAATAGCCCGAAGAACGACCGACGCCCGGGGCTTTTTTGCATTCGGCAATGTCGATACCGGGGAATACAAATACACCGTCATCAACGCGCCGGCCTGGGAATTCCCGTCAGTGCGTACTGGGTTTCCAGGCTTTGGCCGTCGGGTAAACACGGCTGGCTTTGGGGAAAGCTTCCAACATCCCGGTGGTGTGATGAACCAGTCAGACATACCGGTAGATCCTCACTATGGTGCGCCGGTTTCGCTCGAGAAAAGAAGCGACTTCAAACGGGTCACAACAGGCGAGTTTGTTACCTATACGTTAAAACTCACCAACAACATGCAGCAAGCGCTGGTGAATGCAGAAGTTTTGGATACCCCACCTTTTGGCAGCAGCCTGGTACCCGGATCCGTAAGTCTGGATGGGGAAATTTGGGCAGACCCCGTGGTCAGCGACAATGGCGATCTGGTCTTTGACCTTGACGATATCACCTTGCTGTCCGCGCATGAGGTGACCTACGTCATGCAATTCACAGCAGCGGCCCGTGAAGGCCCAAATGAAAACACCGCTGTATTGACAGGCAACCAGGCTGGAACAGGGGTATCGCGCCAATCACCGCATGCGCTGGCGACAGTGCGTCTGGATAACGCCGGAGGGGTATTTGCACGTAACGGGACAGTGATTGGTACCGTATTTATGGATTGCGATGGAAACGGCATTCCGGGTGATCACCGCGAACCCGGAATTCCTGGCGTACGGATCGTGACACAGAGCGGACTGTCGGTCGTCACTGACATCAACGGCAAGTATTCGCTTTTTGGCCTGCGCCCGGTAACGCACGCTTTTCAGGTTCAAGACGATACTTTGCCTGATGCAACTCAGGTCATGGTAACGCGTACAAATGACCTGATGCATGGGGGTTCTAGGTTGGTTCCACTAAGAAAGGGCGAGCTTCGGACCGAGAATTTTGCAGTTAGAGCATGCACGTCGGCCTCGCTTGGCGAGGTGGCGGACCGGCGCGAGCATTACAAGAAAACCCAAAGACCGAATTCCCTGGTTGCAGCTGATCTACCGATCATAGAGCAAAACAGCCCTGTGCGCTCCGCACGGAATGAAAGCGTCATCGCTACAACCACTCAGTTGCGTTCGGGGTCATTTAGCACAGAACAGGAGCAGCGCCGGTCTGACCCATCCCCGGCGTCAGATGTCGACCAGGCACCGATCCTTGAATCGTTGGAAGACTTGATAAAGTCATTTGATGCGACGCCTGGGTTCGTGGACCTTGTGGACGGGCAAACAGTGCAAAAGCATATACAAAGTGTGCGTGTGAAGGCCAAGGCAGACCTATCTCTTGAGTTGATGGTCAATGGGCGCGTACTCGGCACAGATCGCATAGGAGAGCGCACAAAATGGCAAAAAACCGGCGTACAGGCGTTGGATTTTGTAGCCGTAAAACTAGCCGCAGGAGAAAACAGATTAACTTTGGTCGGACGCGATAGCTTTGGGATAGAACGCTCGCGGAGCGAAATTCGTGTCGTTGCCCCTAGTAAACCGGCCAAGATGGAGATCATTGCCGCGCCTACTGCTTCTGCGACGCCGACCGACGTAGTCCCGGTGGTTGTAAGGGTACTTGATGCGCGCAACCGGCCGGTTTCGGCTTCGGGCATTGTGACGCTTCATGCGAAACTTGCACTTTGGGACGTTACCGACATTCGCAGCGGTACCCCAGGGGTACAGGTGTATCTGGACAACGGCGAGGCAACATTTGACCTTATTCCGCCTCAGGTGGCTGGCAATGACATCTTATCGGTCAGCGGCTCTTTCGGCCGCGCTGAAGCGTCGATCACATTCACTCCGGATCTCGATCAGCGTGTCATGGTTGGCGTAATCGAAGGCGCAATCGCATTGGGCGGTGAAAAAAGCCAGCTTTTGGATCCAGAGCGTTTCAGCTCTTTTGAGGATACGATCACCGGGCTACGTGGAGAGGTGTACTTGAAGGGTGCGATATCCGGAAAAACTCTTTTGACCCTGAGATACCGTTCTGACCAGGATACAGAAGCCCGGTTATTTCGCGACATTCAGGGCGACGAGTATTACCCAGTTTACGGCGATAATTCCGAACGGGGCTATGATGCGCAGTCGTCAGGGAACCTTTACGTGAAAGTCGAAAAGGGTCGGTCGTATATCTTGTACGGGGACATCGCGATTGAATCCGAAGCCACTGCGCTAAAGTTAGACGGAATACGTCGCGTGGCGCAGGGTGCCAAAGCGCATTGGGAAAATGACAAAGTATCCATTACTTTGTTTGGTGCGCGTACAGCGCTTGAGCAACGTGTCCAAGAGATATCAGGCCGTGGTGTATCGGGACCCTATAGCCTGGTTTTGGACGGCTATGTTCAAGGCACCGAGCGCGTCGAAATTCTTGTGCGCGACAAAGAAGGCGGCGATGTCATCACGTCATCCCCTTTGCGTCGAGGTACCGATTATCTGCTAGACTTCTTCCGCAACAGTCTAACCTTTGACGACCCGGTGCGACAGTTTGATGCGCGAGGTAATCCGGTCTCTATACGCATCACATATGAAGTCGACGTAGAAGGCGCTGATCGGTACTGGCTGTATGGTGGTGAGATCAATGTCGCGGTAGGAGAACGTACGACGATCGGTGCCCGGGCTGTCCACGCTGACGCTGTAGTCGGCAATACCGCCCGCGAGCGCTTGCAATCCAGTTATATCCGGCACGAAGACCGGAACGGCGGCATATGGGAAGCCGAATTTGCCCGCAGTGAAAACAACCAGCGGGTTCCTGACACCGCTGTACGCTTTTCTTATGGAATCCGAAACGAGTTTGGTCACTTGGATTTCGAAGTGATCCATGCAGGTCCAGAGTTCGTGTCGCGCGGGGGTCTTGCCTTGCCTGGTACCACACGTTCGCGCCTCGACTACAGCTATCAGATTGACAACAGAACCGACTTTTTGTTGGGCATGGAATATATTCGTGACCAGGTTTCAGATAACGAACAGCTGCTCGTTGATGCTGTGTATGCCAAACAATTCAACAAACACTTTCGAGGGTTTGTAGGGCTGGAATATCGTCTGAACCAGGATGCAGGCGATACAGACAGTCAAACCGGTGTAATTATTGGCGCGCACTGGTCACCGGTATCACGTCCCGGTACCGTGATAAAAGCTGAACTGCGCCAGCCGCTGGCCGGCGACGACCGTCCGACCAAGCTGACATTGGGAATGTCGCGTGAGCCGATTCCCGGATGGCGCAGTTACAGCGATATCGAAATGACCTTTGGCGATGATCAGATATCTACTTATTCGAGATTGGGATTCTCCTATGATCTGAACGATTGGTTGCGTGGCAACACCGACTTCGTGAAAAGCATTGCTGACCTGGATACCGTGATGAACCAGGCGTTGATGGCAACTTGGGCGGCCAACACAAATACCACATTCACCTTCGGTGTAGAACATTCGCGACGTATGGAAGCCAACGATCAAGAGCTGACAAGTGTCGCGGTAGGCGCGAAATGGGGCTCTGGCGCTGAAAGCTGGGTAGGTGATGCAGACTTTGATTCAACCTTTGAGAAAAATGGAAAGACCCATTACGCAAGCATTGGACTCGCCGGTAAGATATCCACCGACTTCACCTTTCTGGGCAGGTCACGCGTGGCATTGGACAAACGCAACGGTGGTTACTACCGCCGCATTAGAAGCCGCGTGGGCGTGGCGTACCGCCCCATCGAAGACCCTCGCCTAGAAATGTTGGCCTGGTACGAGCACCGCATAGAAGAAAAGTTCAGTAAATCAGTGACTCATCTTTGGTCTGTTGATGCGTCGTTTGAAGTTAATCAAGACCTTAGGCTAAACGGGAAATATGCCGGTCAATCGCAACGTATCGAATTTCTTGGTGGGCATCGTGCGCAATCGATGACGCAACTTTTGCAGGCCGGCTTTAACTGTGAACTTGCCGATGATCGGTTTCAGATCGGTTTAAATGCTTCCCACCTTTGGGATGATGCCGGAAATTCCACTAACGGTCTTGGCGTGGAAATCGGGTTTGTGCCCACCAAGGGTGCGCTCTTGGCATTGGGATACAATAAGGCAAAAGGAGAGACTGTGGGTCGAAACGACCTGTATCAACAAGGCCTATATCTCAGAATTAATTTCCTGCTGGACGATTCATTGTGGGACCAACTGGATCAGTTTCTGGGTATCTAGATATCAATCGAGAAACCCGGACTGAGCCACGCCACAAGCGCATCTGTGGCGTGGCTCTGCCGTTCATGAGTAATGTGCGTGCCAATGCCCAAAGGTTTAGCCGAAGTCTCTCGCACTTCTCGTCGATTAGAAGCGTTTCCACATCCGCTTACTTAACGGCTGATGACCCGTTAGCGAAGATATTTACTCAAAATTTACCTTACCATGAACTAGTCAGATCATGAATTTGACGCCACCTTCTACTCCAGCCGCTGCCGTTCAGCCTCATATATTGATTGTGGTTGAAAATCTGCCAGTGCCCCTTGACCGTCGCGTGTGGCTAGAGGCGACCAGCTGCGTTCGCGCAGGATACATCGTTTCCATCATCTCACCCATGGGTTTAGGCTGGGAAGAACCATATGAGTTACTTGAAGGCGTACATATCTATCGCCACCCTGTTCCTGTTGAGGATGGTTCAGGAATATTGGATTACGCCCGGGAATACAGCAATGCGATCTGGCACTGGTTTCGTCTGGCAAAAATAGTCTGGAAGCGGTGCCCTTTCGATGTGATCCAAGGCTGCAACCCACCTGACCTCATATTCATACTGGCGTTAAGATATCGATGGCGCGGCGTCCGGTACATGTTTGACCACCATGATGTTTGCCCTGAACTTCTGATCGCGAAGTTTGGAAAACGCGGCATAGTTTACTGGTTGATGCGCCTGCTCGAGCGGTTGAATTTTGCCGTGGCCTCCGTCTCTATGGCTACGAATGAAAGTTTTCGTAGAATTGCCATCACCCGCGGTGGAAAATCCGAGAGCGATGTATTTGTCGTAAGGTCAGCACCGAAAATCGATTGCTTTATTCCCGCCGAAGGTGACCGAGCGTATCGCGGAAAAGCGGCAACGGTGTTTGGTTACGTCGGAGTGATAGGTCAACAAGAAGGGATGACAACCCTCGTGAGCGCTGCGTCGCATCTTGTCCACGCCCATAAGCAGACGGATGTGCATTTCGTGATCATCGGCTTTGGACCTGCATTGGATATGATGATCCAGCAGGTTGGTGACCTTGATTTAGCCGAATATTTCACTTTCACCGGGCCACTATACCAAGCGGATCTGATCGCAGCTTTGAACGCAATAGACATAGGTTTGGCATGCGACCCGAAAAACCCGATGAACGACATGTCCACCATGAATAAAGTTATGGAGTACATGGCGCTCGGAAAACCTGTGGTTCAATTCGATCTCGTCGAAGGGCGCGTATCTGCGGGTACGGCCAGCCTATATGCTAGTTCAAATGATCCGGAAAATTTTGCCGATAAAATGAGCTTGCTCATTGATGATCGCGAATTACGCAAGAGGATGGGCGCAGAAGGCCGTCGGCGAATGTTGAATGAACTTTCATGGGCATACTCGGAACCTCACCTCCTATCTGCATATGACCGCATTATGCATAAATGAAATAGCGATGAATTCGCAAGAAAACGCAAGAACACATTATTCGAGGATATGTCTATTTTGCAAATCACCGCTCAGGATGGAAGTGTGCGCCGAAAAATACTTCTGATAAAAGGCAAGGGAGGGCTGGGCAATCGCATACTGTCCGCCGTATGCGGTCTTATATACGCCGATCTATCAGGGCGCACGCCCGTAATAGATTGGCGTGATGGCAGCTATGCCCCACTTGGAGATAACGCGTATCCGCTTCTATTTAACACGCCTATAAAATCGACCTGTGCAGAAGTTGATAAAGCGGTTTGCGCTGTCGCACCTACCATCTGGACTGGATATCTCACGGCCAGTACCCAAGACATGATAAATAAATTTATGCCCAAGGCGCACTCCAGCCCCAAAGCATATCGAGTTTTTTGCGTAGATCTGGAAGACCTCAATGTGCCCGAAGATATCGCGGTGTATTGGTCTTACCTTCCGAAGTTCCGGCGCCTTACTAAACATATTCGACGTGATCCTCGTTTCACGGGTCGGTCAATTCCGTGTATAATCAAGGAATATCTTGACCGCTATTTTACACCTAATGTGCGGGTAGGACGAGAAGTTACACGTTTGACTGCCCAACTGGGAGCGAATCCGATAGGGATCCATGTTCGTTATACCGATCGCAAGATCCCTTTAAATTCCGCGCTATCCATACTTCGCAAGCGTCTAATGCAGGTACCCGACCAACCGATATTTCTGGCCACAGATAACGCCCACGTGCAGCGAAAAATGAAAATGGAATTTGCCAACCTATATCATATTAATAAGCACCTACCGGATAATGGCGAAAGGTTGCATTGGCCGGCGACAGATGTCGCCAAACTTCTAGAAGCTGAAAATGCGTTAATTGACATGTGGGTACTATCGAAATGCACGCGTCTCATCTATTCTCGGCAATCAACATTTTCCCAAACTTCGGTTTATCTTGGGAATATGGCACGGAATCAACTTGATGACGTGGACCGCAACTCCCCCAAAGTTTTGCTGAAACAACTTATCCAATATTATGCTTGATCGTAGCCGTTCAACCAGGTGTCTCTGCGTCGCCAGATTAATTGCCAGCGCTGCGCCGATAACACCCCCTTGGAATTACCAGAATACGCAAGTGGACGCGTAATTACAAACCGGAATGCCGACCAAAACCACATTAAAAGGATTCCATATCGTACTTGCCAAGCAGGCCAATGATCCTGGATGAGAGAGACGCGGGCCTTCATTACAAGAATTGCCTTTTCGTCATTGTTTTTGGTGGATGCACCCACATGATGAACTATCTGGGCATCAGGGGTGATCATCGGTTGGCACCCCAAGGCACGCGCTCGAAGGCAAAGGTCTGCATCTTCACCGTACATAAAGTACTTACTGTTAAATCCGCCCAACATGTTCCAGATATCACGTCGGATAAGTAGAAAACACCCTACGACGATATCCACTTGGCGAATATCATCGCGTTGCCAGTTTCCGTACTCTTCAGGGTTGAATAGGGCGCTTTGGCTAAAGATCCGACTAAGCCCAACAGCGCGAAAAAGCAGGCTATGTAGGCTGGGCGCGGCCCAACATGACGCTTTGTTAAGCGTTCTGTCGGAAAAAACCGTCCGCCCGCCCCAAATGCCGGCACCAGGGGCGGCTTTAGCAAAGGTCATAAGCGCGCAAACAGCCCCTACGTCCGCTTCAGTATCGGGGTTAAGAAGTAAGAGATATGGCGTCGTACAATAACTGGCTGCTAGATTGTTCGCACAAGCAAACCCCACGTTTTCCGGCAAACTTATGACCCTGACCATCGGGAAAGCTTCGGAGATCTTCTCGACCGATCCGTCCGTCGAAGCATTATCAATCACGATACAGTCGTAATCTACATTGCGGTTATGCAGATCTAATGCTTCGATAGCTTTAAGTGTCATCGGCGCAGTATTGTAACTTACGATAATTATGGTGAGCTGCTTGACAGATTTAGCCGAGACTCTCTCCCCGGAATTGGGAAACACAGTCAATACCCCGTAGCTCGTAAAACGACATGGACCGTATCCTTTAAAATACGCGTATCTTCCCTAAGAGATAAAGTTAAGTTATAACGCCGGTCGTATGCAGCACGATCAACAAAGGTCGATTCATTACGCATAGATACCTGCCAGTTTCCACTAATACCAGGGCGCAGGTTATAATAGTCCGTACCTGGATAGATATGTTTTTGATTAACCATCATTGGCCGCGGACCAACCAGGCTCATATCGGCACGTAAAACGTTCCAAATTTGAGGAAGTTCATCTAAAGAAGTCTTACGCAAAAATGAACCGAAAGTCGTAATGCGCGGGTCGTATTTCAACTTTTGTGTGGTTCGCCATTCCTCCTGCGCGTCTAGGTTACGATGAAAGTATTTCTCGATAACTTGATCGCTATCGTGAACCATCGTTCGCAACTTCCATATTCTAAAGGGTCGGCCATATTTCCCTATTCGAGTTTGCGAAAAGAACGGGGTGCTGCCGGTCATGGCTATTATTGTCGCCAGAATCATAATCACCGGAGCAACAAGAGGTAGCGACAGAATACAAATGACCAAATCCATTAGCCTCTTACCGAAGTTTCGATAAATTCCTAACGTCACAGACTGATATGCAGCGTCGCGATGTCTTGCCGTTAGAATGCTATCCGTGCTCAAATATCTCATATCGCGCTGCCTTTGTCTAACGTTTGAATACGGCATTGCTAAATCAATGTGGTTACCAGATTATTAAGGAACGTCTGATGGGACCCAGCCTGGATGGAAGATAATGACCAATAAAAATTACCTTTTGGTGTTTAACGGATAATTAATACCTTTCACTTCACAGTGTTTAAGCGTCAGTAAATATGCCTGATCATCACGCAACCAGTTTTTTGACTGCTTCATGCTCATTGAGTCCTCAATATTCTACATCTGTAGTTATCAAGAGAAAGTGCGTAGATATGAAGTTTTATATATTCCGCCTGCTTTCTCGAAAAACTCTGCTTCTGAGTTTTATTGGTTTAGGTACCGCAATCGGTTTTCTTGTAACGCTCCTCTCTTCTCCAACATATCATAGCAAAGCTCGCTTATTACTCGATGCGGATACAGCCCTACCAAGTTCAGACTTAACTGCCGCACAACCTACCGCCCTTAAGCAACTTTTGTTAATTAAAGAGCTTACTTTAAGGCGTGAGACACTCTTGGAGTTCGCCGATATCGTCGAGCTCGATAATTCAGAAAATCAGGAAGACGTTTATGAGCGCGCGCGTCGAAGTGTGTCAATAGACATATCAGCCGATCGTCACACGCTACCAGTTTTAACAGTGGGTTACAGCGCCCATTCCGCCGAAGTCGCTTTAAAAGGGGCCCGAGAACTTGTAAAAAAAGTGCTTCAGCAAGACGCCGATCGACTTTCTCTTGGCGTCAATCGCATTGTTAAGTGGCACCAGAATGAAGTGTCCCGTCTTAAACAAGAACTAGACAATAATAGTCATCAGATTTTTACCTTCAAACGGGAAAACAAGGATGCTTTGCCAAATAACCTGCCATCATATAGACTGCAACTCGCGGCACAGCGCAAGCGGCTGTCGCAGATTATAAAGCAAATTGAGATGGAGAAGCGCCAGCGGCTCGACGTGGTGCTTCCCCCACAAAAATTTGAGTCACGCAAGGTCGGCGAAAAGTTGCATACATTGTCGCGAATTAAGCCATCTGTGGTCACGCCGAAACCGGACGATGCGCTCACATTGCTTGAAACGCACCGAAAGGACATCTCAAGTAAGTTGGAAAGCCTGACCCAACTTATAGACACCACCCAATATAACGCAGTTCAATTAGAAAATCTTGAGCAAGCGCGTGATAATATAAGAGCCCGGTTACTTGAGGCGTCATCCAACCTTACCCGTGCACATTCTGCTGAACAAAGTGCCGCTTCAGACTATGGTCAGCGCTTAACTATATTCGAGCCAGCGCAATTACCCACCCGTGTTACTGGAATTATTCCTTCTATGATAATATTCATTTCGACGATCGGAGGATTGATAGTCGGATTATTGTCGGTGATTGTAGTTGAGACATATCGTAGGATTATTCGGAGGCCAGAAGATCTAATAAGTCATCTAGGTGTTACTCCTATATCAACACTGCCTTACATTCCCGCGCATAGCACCCGTGCATAGTGCTGAGTCTGCACGAATAAAAATTTCTGAAAGCTTATGAAAAGCGACATCCACAGGTATCGCTAAGTGGATTCGTAGGTAGTTAACTCGGCGTTAATATGCCGTTTTGTAAATTGAAAATTACAAGTCATCGGAGAGCAATACTATGGCGCAGAGCTTACGCATCAATCATGACATTAGTTCGCTAGACGATTACGTCTCTATTCAAAACGACCATCGGCATCTATGTGAGCCGGTCACGCTGCGACAAGATCGGTGGGACGCATTAGCGCCGGGTGAGTTGAACATGAACCTACTCGCTCAAAATCGAATCATCGCGCAGTCCCGGGGGCCAGAGTCGCTGCATTTCGATGTTCTAAGAACCCGCACTTTTGCAGAGATGTCGAAGCAAAACTGGACAAAGTTGGCAATTGTATCGCCTACTCACGGATGTGGTAAAACTAACGTCGCGCTAAATTTGGCAATGAGCTTTTCCAAACAATCCGACAGCCGCACTATTTTGCTGGATCTTGATTTCCAGGCACCCGCAATATCCAAACTAATGGGGATGGCCAATGGTCCTGCTCTATCGAGTTGCCTACTGGCACAGGAAGAGTTTGGTCATATCGCCAAACGTTTTGGCACTTCGTTAGCCGTCGCCGGAGACGAACACCCGGCTGACCTTCAAAGTGATCTCTTGTGTAGTCAAAAACTTTCGGACGCGTTGGCGACTATCGAACATGTTTACCAACCCGGACTAATGCTTGTTGACACGCCGCCGATGCTGCAATTTCATGATATTGCCGATATCACCCCACATATAGATTGCGCGCTTTTGGTTATTGACGCTCAATCTACAGCTGCCCGCGAGGTTGATTTGTGTGAAAGAGATCTGGCGCGCCAAACCAATGTTTTAGGTATCGTTCTTAACAAGTGTCACGAGAGTGTATGCGAGTATCAGGTTCTTTGATCGGCCATTTGTAGAAGTTTTGCCTCGCTTTTGCGTGCAGCGATTTTACCTTCCTCATGGGCTTGGTCATTGTAAATGAAAGACGATGCTTCGGGCATGCCGGGCCGCGAGGGTCAACCAAGTAACGAAAAAGGCCGAGGGGATATCAGAATATCCCCTAGTCGTCCAATTTGGAAGTTCAGAGACATCTATTCAGATATAAGCATGACGTGAGCTAAACAGGAGCTGGATAATCCTCGCTATTTTTCGCGGTACTGGTGCTAACTAGAAAAATCTCCAGAAATTAGTTCACGTCGGCACGGTGCTGTTGCTTAGCGCTTTTCGCCATACCAGCTATGACGCCAGTCGATCATTTTCCCGACCTCTTTACTTTGTGCGTCGATGATCTGACGGGAAAGCTGTTTTATGTCTTTGTTCGAGCTCTGCTTCAACGCAACTGCTGCCATTTCGATAGCCGACGCATGGTGCGGCAATTGTGAATCGATAAATGCCTTGTCAAATGGAGACTTCTGTTCGAGCTCTTTTGCACTGTCCATGCCAAACATACTGCGTTCATGAGGATGGGGTTCCGTCGCGAGTTTCGCGGAGCTATCAAGATCATCAAGAATTGAATCAAGTGTCTTGATCTCTTTTTCCTGATCCTCGATCATATTTTTTGCGAAATCAACAAGGTCCTTATGTTCGCCTTTATCAACAGCAACCTCGGCCATTGAAATAGCCATTGCGTGATGAGCTGCCATCATATTGACGAAGCGTATGTCAGAGTATTCTCCGTTATGGATAAGACTTGCAGGCGCTTGATTTTGGGATGTCATATCAGTTCTCCTTTTTGTGATAATTACCAACGTAGGAAAGCAGACTTAGTTCCGTAGCGGCTGAACTTGTGGTTGTAATCATGCACTGACCTGATACCCCGAGTTAAAATTCTCTGGGCCGGTGGTGGCAATCAGTTGGTGCAAAAGTTTCGTAGTTCATTGCGGTCCGGGGCGCTGATGCCGCTTACCAGCAAAACTGAACCAACTGTGGCGAAACGCTATAGTTGCGTCAACGTTGGTTTAATGCTTGGCAGCCGACCATAAGTCAGGACAGCGTGGTCTACATCAGGCCATGACCTCTTCCAAGGACAGAAGCAGTAGAAAACCAATGAAGAACATTGCGGCGACCCATGGCTTATCCGGGGTCTCATGTGCTTCGACCAGCAGCTCCTCCGTTACAAGGTACAACAACGCTATCAATCCAAAGCTTAGAAAGGCGGTAATATATTGGTCAGGTAATCCGGCTATTGGCGTAGCGACCAAGGCACCTAGCGGAAGTAACAAAATCAAAGCCGCGATTACCAGAACGATGCGCACGCGCGATTTTACAGTTTGTGAAAGCTCCGTGGTTACCGCCAACCCGAGGAAAAGCACCTCTACGCTGAGTGCGATAGTCAAAAGCAGCCCCGCTTTAGCCCCTGCCGCAAAAGCAATGCCCAGGACCAGTCCGTCAATCAGGATGTCCACGCCGACGAGGGTAAGCAAACCTGCGGGGCCTTCAATGACGCGCTCTAACTGTCGAATTGCCAGCATAACGCCAATTCCTGCAAAACCACCTATTAACGTCGCGACCAACGCCCCGCTATGCATCACATCCGGCATGATCTCACCCGCGGCAGCGGCAAACACGACGCCTGCGGCAAAATGTTGGATAGCGTTGACAAGGATCGGCCCCGGTCGAACGTTAACCGAGATGATCGCTCCCAGAATTGCAATTGCTGCGGGAATTAAAGTGTAGATCCAAGCGGGGGTCATATCAAGCTCACGCGCCGATTCCTTCATGGTCTGTCAGGCATTCTGAATGGTCGCGCAGAACCTCAAGAACCTTGCAGTCAGCTACGCTGTCTCCTTCGCATTCTGCGACCATGCGCTTGAGTTCTTTCTTAAGCGACTGAAGCCGCTTCAGACGCTGTTCAACTTGGCGAAGCTGGCGGCGGGCAATTGAATCGACCTCTGCGCACGACCGTGACGGATTATCGGATAGTTCCAAAAGCTCTCGGATCGAGTCGAGAGAAAACCCCAGTTGCCGCGAGTGTCTGATAAAGGCTAGCCGATCACGATCCTTTTCAAAATCCCTGCGTTGCCCGCCCGAGGTCCGACCCGCCTCGTTCATCAGCCCGATCTGTTCGTAATACCGGATAGTCTGCACCTTTGTTCCCGTCTGACGAGAAAGTGCGCCAATTGCAAGCATGGCTGCCCCCTTGTATATCCAAAGCCCGAACTCTACCAAGGCTGTAGCTTATTGACTGTAGAACGAGTGGGAAATCAAAAAGGTTCCACTTTATGTGCGAAGCAAATCCCAACGACTGATTTCTTGCCTAAACCCCTGTTCGCTTTAGCTTGAACCAAGAACACGTCGTCAGAAATTACGGATATATACAGGCAGTGGACAATTTACAGGTAAATGTAGGGCCGGTTGTGCAAAGCGGGGCCGACCACATGACTGCACACCGCGCCAGATCGCGGACCACGCGTTAAGATGGATCATTTCGCTACCTTATCACCAGTTGCACTTGGGTTTCTGGGAAGCCTTGCAGCCGGGCTGATGACTGCGGTCGGGGCTGCACCGGTGCTGTTTGGTCGCACACCTTCGCGCAAGTGGCGCGATACCTCGCTGGGCTTTGCGGCTGGCGTAATGCTTGCCGCGTCGTTTTTCTCGCTTATCATCCCGGCACTCGATGCTGCCGAAGTGCGATATGGCGATGGGGCGATACCTGCATTGATTGTCTGCGTTGCGATCCTTTTGGGTATGGGGACCGTCGCTGTGGTCAACGAAGTGATACCGCATGAACATTTCAGCAGCGGTCGCGAAGGCCCAGAGGCGGTTTCGTTAAGGCGGGTTTGGCTGTTCATCATCGCTATTACCATCCACAATGCGCCCGAAGGCCTGGCCGTCGGTGTGGCGTTCGGTGCAGACGGGTTTACTGGCGGTTTTCCTGTCGCTTTGGGGATCGGGTTGCAGAACGCCCCCGAAGGTCTGGCCGTCGCCGTTGCCTTGTTGGGCGAACGATATTCGGCGGGACGGGCGTTTGGAATTGCCGCGCTGACAGGGTTGGTCGAACCAATCACCGGTTTTCTCGGTGCGGCGCTGATTGTCGTGGCGCAGCCTGTTTTGCCTTGGGGTTTGGCGTTTGCAGCGGGGGCCATGCTGTATGTCATCAGCCACGAGATCATTCCTGAAACCCACCGCAGCGGTCACCAAAAACAAGCAACCACCGGATTGGCAATCGGCCTCGTAGTTATGTTGTTTCTGGACGTTTGGTTGGGATGATCGTCGGGCCGATATGGCGGTTACCTACGGCGGTCTGTCTCTCTGACACGCCACCGTAGGTAAATTTCATGCCCCCCCCAAGGAGGTGCCACGCTCTCCTAGATCTGTGCAACCGGAGTAGAGGCTACATCATGTTCGTGCGCAGCCTCGACCAAGGAATGATGGCCGCCGGGTCTAGGAGCAAACCAGCGATGCAAAGCGGGCATCACCAGTAGGGTAAGGACGGTGGATGACACCAACCCCCCTGTCACCACCGTCGCCAGTGGCCGCTGTACTTCGGCACCCACCCCTGACGCGAACAGCAACGGAGCCAGCCCCAGGGCGGTTGTCATGGCGGTCATCAGCACGGGACGCGCCCGCAGGCCAGCGGCATCAATCGCCAAGCGATCCAAATTATGGCCCGCCCGGGCGAAATCATCCATGAAGCTGACCAAGACCATACCATTTCCCAAGGCGATACCGAACAGAGCGATAAAGCCTACGGTTGCCGGGACCGACACCGGTAAACCGGTCAGCCACAAGGCCAAGGCTCCGCCGGTCAATGCCAACGGGATGTTAAGCAGGATCAACACTGCCGATTTAAGCCGACCAAAGGTAATCAACAGGATCAGCAGCACGATGCCCAAAGTGATCGGAATGACCACAGCAAAGCGGGCGTTTGCCTGTTGTTGCAACTCGAATTGTCCCCCCCAGACCAAGCGATAGCCCGGAGGCAGCTCCAGTTTCTCATCCGTCAGTTTTTGTGCCTCGACGACGAATGATCCGATATCACGCCCCCGAACATTGGACTGAACCGTGATAAACCGTTCGCCATCTTCCCGGGTGATCTGCCGAGGTCCGATAACAGTGTCGATATTCGCCACCGTATCCAATGGCACCTGCGCCCCGGCAGGTGATTCAAGCACAATGCGACGGATCGCTTCGGGGGTGTCTCGGCTGTCCTTGTCAAACCGGACGACAATCGGAAATTGACGCACACCTTCGAATAACGATCCCGACTCGGCACCGCCTACAGCTGCACGCAACCCGTCCAACGCATCTTCGACATTTAACCCGTAACGCCCAAGGGCCGACCTATCCATGGTCACCACAAGTTGCGGCGCTCCGGTAATCTGATCCGCCTGCACCTCGGCCGAACCCTCGACCTGTTGCAACAAAGATTGCAGAACTTGCGATTTTTCCAGCAGAATCTCTGAGTCCGGACCAAAGATCTTGACCGCGAGCTCTGCCCGGGTACCGGTCAGCAATTCATCGACCGACATGGCAATGGGTTGACCTATGTTGACGACGACGCCGGGATAGGTCTCCAGATCCTCGGAAATTGCCGTCCTTAGATCTTCGGCAGACATTCCGTCACGCCATTCATCTGCCGGGTTCAATTCAATGAACGCCTCCGCGCTGTTGGTGGGGTCGGCATGGGCACCGACTTCCCCCCGTCCCACACGGGTGACGATGGATTTGATTTCGGGAAAATTCTTCAGCAGCCGTTTTTCAACCCGAGTTGTCGTCTGGGCCGCCTCGGTCAACGATATTGACGGAGCCATCGTCAAGCGCATCAAGATATCGCCTTCCTCAAGCGAGGGCGTGAACTCAGATCCCAGACGCGACCCCGCAAATCCCCCCGCAGCCAACAGCACACCACATAGAACGATCGCCAGAAAACGGTTCCGCACGAAAAAGCTTGCGGCATAACTGACCATTGCGGCGATACGCCCGGGTTTATCCGGCTGACCCGAACCTTTCTTCGCTGATTTGCGCATCAATGAGAACGCCATCGAAGGCGCGATCAATGCCGCGTAGAACAGCGACCCTGTCATGGCAAGCGCCGCCGCTGCTGCCAAGGGTCGGAAGGTCTTGCCCTCGACCCCCTGCAACGAAAACAGGGGTAGAAACACGACGATGACAACCGCAACCGCAGCAACCAAGGGGGCTATCACCTCGGCGGTGGATCGGGCGACCAGCGTCCGCGGGTCTTCGGGTTTGCTTTGCTCTTGAAAGCCGCGGTCAACGTTTTCGGCGATGACAATCGCGCCGTCGACCATCATGCCGATGGCGATGGCCACGCCCCCCAGAGACATCAGATTGGCGCTGATGCCCAGAATACGCATGGAAATAAAGGCGAACCCTACGGAAAACGGGATCGACAGAACAACCACCAGACTGGGCCGCCAACCGCCAAGAAAAACGAACACCACCAACGCCACCAGCAGCGCCCCCTGCCACAAGGCCGTTGTGACCGTTGCCGACGCCTTGTTTACCAACGTGCCCTGATCATAGTAGGGAACCGCTTCAACGCCTTCTGGCAAACCCGAGTTGATTTGCTCAAAGCGTTCCTGCACCCGCGCGATCACGTCAGAGGTATTCGTGCCGTAAAGCTTCAGAACCAGCCCGGCCACGACTTCACCCTCACCGTTTGCGGTTGCAAGGCCCTGCCGCACGCCGCCCCCGACGGATATGGTCCCCAGATCCCGCACGCGCACGGTGCGACCATCTTCAACACTTACAACTATCTCTGAAAGGTCCTGGATTGACTTGGCCAGACCAACGCCGCGCACGGTATATTGCTCGGACCCGATTTCGAGGAACTGCGCCCCTTCGGTCTTGTTGCCCCGTTTCAACGCTGCGATCACATCGGCAATCTGGATATCATAGGCGAGCAGTGCATCCGGATTGAGCGTGACCTGATACTGCTTCTCATACCCTCCCAAAGACAGGACCTCGGTAACGCCGGGCACTGTCTGTAGCTGATATTTGATGATCCAATCCTGTATTTCGCGCAGCTCTACCAGGTCACGCGAACCGGTCTTATCTTCCAGGCGGAAGTACAGGATGATCCCCAGCCCGGTCGAAATTGGCCCCATTTGGGGATCACCGAACCCGTCAGGAATATTGCCGCGGGCTTCCGCCAGCCGTTCGCCCACAACCTGACGGGCAAAGTAGACATCCGTACCGTCTTCGAAATAGATGTTTACAACCGATAGTCCGAAGTTCGAAACCGACCGCATGTTCTTGAGCTTTGGCAGCCCAGACATCGCGGTTTCAATCGGATAGGTCACATATCTTTCCACCTCTTCGGGGGCGAGCCCTTCGGTTTCCGTGAAGACTTGGACCAGCGATGGTGTCACGTCGGGAAAAGCATCAACGGGCAGGGCGCGGAAGGCAAAAAGCCCGCCGATCGTCATGGCAAACGCCGCAATGGCGGCAAGCAGCCAGCCACCGGCAATTCGGTGCATAAAATCAGTCATGTTCAGTTTTCCTAGTGTCCGTGGCCATCGCCAAAGGCGTCTTTTTCAAGCTGCGCTTTCAAAGTGAACGCACCATCCGCGACGAACTGGTCGCCCTCTTCAAGCCCGGCCTTGATTTCCACATAGCCACCTGCGGTAGTTCCCACCATGACAGGGCGCGGTGCAAACCCACCATCGACAGGGACAAAAACTGCCGATTTGTCCTCGACCAGCTGAACCGCGGACTGCGGAACGCGCAGCACTCTCGTAGAAGTACCAACACTGAGGTCAGCGATCACGAACTGTCCCGGTGTCAAGGTACCTTCGGAATTGTCTACAACAACCCTTGCCGTAGCGGTGCGCGATACTTCGTCAATCACCGGCAGAACAAATGCCACTTCTGATTGGGCAATTATATCGCCGGCATCCGATTTGAGAGCCACAGGAGCGCCGACCCGCACGCGGCTGATATCCTGTTTGTAGACGATGATATCGGCCCAAACGACGCTGTCGTCCACGATAGAAAACAGAATTTTGGCATTGGCGTCACCGGCGGTTACGGTCTCACCCAATGTCACCGCGCGCCTTACAACCATGCCCGCCAGCGGTGCCCTTAGAACGGCGTCAGCGTTGTTGCCATCGGCGGCTTTGTTAATCTCGGCAAGCGAAGAATGGTCTATGCCCACAGCGTGCAGTTCGGTCTCGGCGGCATCGCTTTCGGCCTTGGCTGTTTCGAATTCCGCGCGCGCGGTCTGAACATTTGCTTCTGACGCAATCTTTTGCGACCACAAGCTTTCGGCCCTGGTCAATGCCTGTTGCGCCAATGATTTTCTGGCCTCTGCCGTCAGCCACCGCGCCTTCAACGAAGCCAGTTCGCGACTGGTGATCAAGGCAAGCGTATCTCCGTATGCGACACTGTCGCCCTCGGCTACAAAGAGCCGGTCCACGATACCGCTCACCCGCGGCGACACGTTGGCCACACGGCTTGTGTCGAACCGAATTTCGGCGGGCAAGCTCAGGGATTCACCCAGTGTAGCAACCTTTGCCTGTTCTACGACGATGCCGGACTCGATCACCATTTCAGAGGTGAGCTTGACCAGGTCGCCCTCACTTTCTTCCCCAGCATGTGCACCGGGTGCCTCACCGGCGTGGGCGTCGGGTGCCTCTCCGGCGTGGGCGTCAGACGCTTCTTCAGTGTGAGCACCGGGCGCTTCGTTTGCATGGCTGTCGCCCGTTTCAGCAGAGGTTTTGGCGGCGTCGGTCTCGCTCTCCTCCGGAGCCTCATGATCATGGCCGTCCGTTTCGGATAGGTTTGATATCTCCTTGCCAACCGCAGCCACGACAGTTTTTTCCAACTTGTTGTGAGGCTCTGCTGGTGCCGCAATCGCGTGGCTTGCCGTGAAAAAAAGGGCACTTGTCACCAGCGCGGCATTGGATGTCATTTTGTTATACATTTCTGGTCTTTACTCCAAGACAGATAGAAGGCGCAGCACTTAAGCTGACGCTGAAAGGTCTCTGATTTTGGGAAAACGACTAGTCGCGACCATGGACACTTAGACAGCGCTATCTGGTTCAAATATCGCCTGTCGGTGGCCAGTGATCGCACTTTGGGCGAAAGTCAGCACCGTTCGTTTCCGAGAGAGCCTAGCTTCTTGGAGGCCGGTAAAGCCCTTGTAATAGAGAGAGCATCATCTGGTCGTCGGATTGTGACCAGGCATGCGCTTTGGGCGATGCGATGCCATCCATCCTGATTTTCTTAGCGACGATCAAGTGAACGTGGCAGTCACCGAAATGGTGTGAAGTACTGTCGCCGCCACCTTCGTCTTGCTGTCGGTCGGTATGATCAGGGGTCGCAGAATCGGCGGCAGAAGCAATTTTTCCAATATCTGCGTCGCCGACGACGCCGGTGTGTACGTCAGCTTTGGCAAGACTCACATTCAGAACCAGCGCAAAGAGCACGGTCAAACCGATTTTTGCAAAATGAATGACTGACAACTGCTTCATGCTGATCGCTTACACCACATTTCCGTCATAGCCCATAGGTTTGATCGAAAGAACATTTCAACTTATGCTGAGCGTGCAGAAAAACCCATAGGGGGTGCGCCGCATGCAACAAGGCCGGGCCGGGTCTAATGACCATGGGCCAAGGCACCTTTGGCCATGGAGGTGGTAATTTCTTCACCTCCGCTCACGTTTGGATGGTCATCGCGTGCCCGCAACAGCCTCAGAGCATTGGCGACAACCAGCAAAGACACCCCCACATCAGCGGCGATAGCGCCCCACATTGTCGCCAGACCAAAGGCGGTCAGCCCGACGAACAGCGCCTTTGTCGCCAGCGCAAACGCGATATTCTGACGTATGATGGTCATCGTGCGCCGAGAGTGACCGATTAACCACGGAACCTTGCCTATGTCGTCGGTCATCAAGGCAATATCCGCGGTTTCAATTGCAGCGTCCGATCCCATGGCTCCCATGGCGATGGCAAAGTGCGCCCTTGCCATTGCCGGAGCATCATTTACGCCGTCGCCGATCATCGCAACGACATCGTACCGCGCGACCAGTTCCTCGATCGCGGTTACCTTGTCCTCGGGAAGCAATTCCGCACGCACCTCGTCTATTCCGACCTCTGACGCTACGGCGCGGGCGGTGCGTGCGTTATCGCCCGTGAGCATGACAATCTTTTGCACACCCTGCGCATGAAGGCGTGCCACCACGTCCCTAGCGTCGGCGCGGATCCGATCACGCAGTTCGATCACACCCAATAGACGGTCACCTGACCCAACAACGACCATTGTGCTGCCGGCGGTTTCAATCTGCTCCAGCAGGTCACGGGGTATGGCCTCCCCAAATCCCTTTTCCGTCGCAAACCGATCAGACCCAAGCCAAACCGGTTTGTCTTGCATCCAACCCTCGACGCCGCGGCCTGGAACGGTACGCGTATCACTTGCCACTGCTTGACGGATATCGTCCTGTTCCCCGCGTGCCAAGATCGCGCGTGCCAGCGGGTGCGATGATCGTGCCTCAAGAGCTATGGCAGTGCTCAACAGCTCTTGCTTGGCAATGCCGTCCATCGGGTGCAGGGCCGCGACTTCGGGTTCGCCCATGGTGATGGTACCGGTTTTATCCATGGCCAGGGCCATCAGACGCGAGGGCGCTTCCACATACGCCCCCCCTTTGATCAGCACACCATTACGTGCAGAAGACGCCAGCGACGCGACGATGGAGACCGGCGTCGAGATAACCAGCGCACAGGGGCAGGCGATTACCAAGAGCACCAGCGCGTTATAGAACCAATAGCTCCACGCCCCCGCGAACAGTAACGGAGGAACCACTGCGATCAAAAGTGCAAGCGCCATCACGATTGGGGTATAGACCCGGGCAAACCTAGTGACCCACTGTTCAACCTCGGCACGTTGTGAATGTGCATCACCCACCATTCGGATAATCTTGGAAAGCACGGTGTCGCTTGCCGGCTTGGTCGCCCTGATGGTCAACGTACCGACCCCGTTGATCGTACCCGCGTAAACATCGTCACCTGCTTCCTTTGCGACCAACGCGCTTTCGCCAGTGATCGGTGCCTGATCCACGTCGCCATGCCCGGCGACCACTTCGCCATCAAGTGCGATACGGTCACCACCGCGCACGATAAACCGATCCCCGACAGAGACCTCTGCCGCAGGGATATCTGTTTCGGTCCCATCAGGCCGGATAACCCGCGCGGTCGAAGGGGCAAGATCAAGCAACGCCGACACCGCATTGCGCGCGCGTCCCACGCTCCAGGATTCAAGGGCCAGGGACAGCGCAAAAAAGAAAGCAACCGTCGCTGCCTCGAAAAATTCGCCTAGTATAATCGCCCCGGTAACAGCCACGATCATCAAAAGATTCATATCTGGCGACACCCTGCGAGCCGCTGACCAGGCTTTGGGTGCGATAAGCCACGCGCCGAACACCACCGCGAGCATGAAAAGCCCCATTTCGACCAGCGGCATAGGCGTTTCGCCGTGCCCTGAAAACAGTCGCAACGCGCCCGCAGTGCCGGTTTCAACCAGGTGATACAGAAACCCCGCCGCCCAGAAACCGCCGCTAAGCGCAGTGTAGAACCGCTGCTGCGCGAAATGCGCTGCCTGATCGGCTTGTGCATTTTCCGCATCCCACACTTTCGCGCTCATGCCGGTAGTGCTGACAATCTGAATAATCTGATCATCGCTCAACGACTCAGCACCCGCCAGAATTGTCATCCTGCCATTCAATACATCGAAGGCCAGAGATTGAGAGCCACCGACGTTGGGCCCAACGACCTTGTTCAAAATTGCCACCTCTTCGGCGCAATCAAGTCCGTTGACCCTAAAACTGCGCCCGGCGGACGGCGGAGGCACCGCCGCGTTCAGCGTGCTGCGCGTCGCCTGACCACAACAGGCACCGGTTGGCGATTCATCCTCCGGATGGGCGTGATCATGCGAGTGCAGGCTGTCATTGGGCATTGGAAAAACCTCGGCTAGGGAATGTCCCATCATAGATAGGAGCTTCAGCAACTAGAGGTTCAAGTGCTTTTTTGCAGAAATCTGATCGCGACTGCAGGCGTCCGATTTTACCCGCGCACAGACGTGAATATACGCCCTTAACCCAGATTAAGGCTGTTAACGAATATTCATGCTATGCTGATCCTGCGGGAATCATGTGACTTGGGTATCAAGGTGTCTTTTATTCGCAGCTGTCTTTCCCGCTTAGGCTTTGGACCAAAGCCGAAGGGATTTGAAGACTCGCAGTGGTGTGATCGAATTCGGGGGAGCCATGTCAGCAAAACTATTGAACGTGGTGTACGGAAGACATTCGAGATTTGAAAGCTTCGTGGGCCGCGCGTCGCAATCAGCGTTTGTTGGCAGGGCGCTGGTGGGTACCACAGACCGGCGCGAACGTTTTCACTATGGTGCTCACCAATGTGCCGCCATTGCCCCGGATGGTTTCCCCGCTCCCGTACTGGCTCAGGAGAAACGAGGAAAACGCACCGCCTTTGTCAAGGTGGGTGATGTTTGGTTTTTCCGCTATGCACCCGTCTTCACCGGAACGGTTTCCGGCGCGCTCCCTACCAAATGAATGCCTTGATCCTGGAAGGTATGATCAAGGCGGACCAGGTGCTTGGATTGTATCAGGCAAGGATATGCCACGGTTTCTGATCACTGCGCGGCAGAACGTACCCAGTCTTCACCGCCCCGATACGCTAAAAAACGCTCATCAGCGTTAAGAGAGGATGGGGAGGAGAGGTGCTTTAAACAGCTTTAATGAAACGGTCATCAAAACTGCGAAAGTTGATCTGACCAAAGGAAACACAGTGTTTCTTCTGGGGCAACAAACAATGGAGGAATACCGAGATGGCCAATCAAAATTATCAACGCGAACGTTCCTACAGTGACGACCGTGGACAAGGAAGAAACGCTGGCAACGACGGATCGCGCCGTCATGATTCCGATTGGGGGGAAGACCGTTCGGAAGGATACCAGCAAGGAAATCGCAACAGCTGGGAAAGACAGCAAGGCGGCGGCCAGGATTGGCAAAACAATCGTTCCGGCCGGGGTCAAAACCAACAGTATCAGGACAGCTATATGGGCGATTCCTATGACAGTGACCAGCGTGGTGGAATGAGCAGAGGTGGAGACCAATCTCGGCAACAGGGCTACGGCCAAAGCGGCTATGGTCAAGATGCATATGGATCCGGTCAAGGCCGCAGCGGATACCAAAGCGGAGGTTCTCAAGGTGGCGGCTACCAGAGTGGTGGATACCAAGGTGGCGAATACCAAGGCGGTGGATACCAGGGTGGCGGCTATCAAGGCGGTGGCTACCAGAGCGGTGGCTACCAGAGCGGTGGATACCAGGGTGGCGGATACCAGGGTGGCGGCTACCAGAGCGGTGGATACCAAGGTGGCGGCTATCAAGGCGGTGGCTATCAAGGTAGCGGGTATCAAGGCGGTGGGAACTCTCAACGCGGATATCAGGGCAGCAGGGATCAAGGCCGTAGCCAGTACGGCTCTCACTGGGGTGACGGCGGCGATTATGAGGGCTCCCGCGGCGGTTCGACCGAAGGCAGATCTTCATGGATGCGCGGTAATTCCGGTTCCGGCGGCGATAATTATCAGCAATCGGGGCAATCGCATTCCGGACGCGGCCCTAAAAATTATCAACGCTCTGACGAACGCATCAGCGAAGACGTATGTGACCGCTTGTCAGACGATCATCAACTTGACGCGTCAAACATCGACGTGTCGGTATCGGGTCGCGAGGTTACACTTTCCGGTGAGGTAGATTCAAAACAAGCCAAGCGACGCGCTGAAGACTGTTGCGATTCTGTTTCCGGGGTTGAGCATGTCCAGAACAACCTGCGGGTAAAAAAGTCGAATAGCGAGAATAGCAGCCAGGAAACGTCGAAATCTAAGAACAAATCATAAAGTAGAATAATCACAAGTACCGGCAAATCCGAATTTGCCGGTACTTGGCCTGACAAAACGTGCCGCCGCACAACAGAGGAGATCGTTTATCCGTCCCAACCCTTAAGCTGGTCGATACGGTCTTGAGCTACGCGCGCAGAGCTCGATGGCATCTTAATGCGGCGCGACCGGATGCGATTGACCGCATTATGGTTTCTGCGAGCGCCGTGTGTAAGGACATCGGGCGGGAAGTGAATTGGCTCATAACCGATCATTCGTTGCATATCCACGCGCCTGCGCAGGACAATCCGGTTACCCTTGCGTTCAATCAGACCTTCGGCGGAAAGCTGGCTAAGGTTCTTGCTGATCGACACGTTGGTCAATCCGATCAAATCCCCAAGCTCCGATTGGGTAAGGGGTATCTGGACCTCGTCTTTGTCGGTCGTGCTCCCGAACCGGTCATTCAACATCAGCAACAGACATATCACTCGCTCACGCGCCGTCATTCGCCCCATTGCCACGAGTGACCTGACCAGAACCGACTGCATCTCAGCAGCTTTGTGCAGGAAGTATGTCGCGATTGCAGGGGTCAGAAAGGAAGGAGATAAAAATGCGCTCATCGGAATCGGTTGTAGTACGCAGTCGCTGAGGCTGCGTAGGGACCCCAGTGTGCGGGCGCTGCCTAGATCGGTGAAACCAACCATGTCACCTTCCTTGTAAAGAAAGATGATCTGGCGCTGACCATCCGGCAGAACGCCGTAGGAATAAAGGAAACCAGACTTAACAAGATACAGAAAATCTGCCCTATCGCCTTCGTGCTGGATATCAACTCCACGGTCAAAGGCGACGGGAGGCAGGCTGCACCTGAGCAAAGTCGAACGAACCGCAGCTGCGACGGATAATGGCGTGTCGATATTGTTTCCTGCGAAAAGAGAAGACATTGTTACCTACCATTCTACCATACGTTTACTAATCAACGGCTTCTGTACTTGATAGGTTCCTTCCTAAAACACCCTTTCCGCACGATGTTTCCGATGGAATCACCTTAGCGGGCCAGCCTGCACTTTCTGTCGAAAACCCCCGCCGGGCCGATGGTGCTGACCTCCACCTGATCCAGTTTAACGGACGGCAAGCGGAACGCCGCGACGTTGTATTTGGCCTGCCGCCCGGCCCGCTGCCGTGTCTGCATAACGCCCCCGGTCGGTGACGATTTCGCTTTTTCTGCCGATAACCTTCGAACCTTTAAAGCATTTTAAGGCAGGGTATGCCGTTCATGGCTCATCATGGAGGTCTCGCAGTCAATTGAATAATGAGCAAAGGAATCAACTATGAACCGCCCACCTTCGCGCTACCGTGACCCAGAGCAGCAATTTGAGAATCGTTCACGCAACAGCCAGCTTGGATCTGCAACCAGGGGGGGTGCTGTCAACGATCCCACGTTGAACGAGTCATGGCACGCGCCGTCTTTCAACAGATACGGCCCCGACTATTACGGTCCCAATCAGGGATATGGCGAAAATTTCGGATCCCGACAGAGCAATGAACGGGGTTTTTTCGATAAGGCCGCCGATGAAGTGCAATCGTGGTTCGGCGACGAAGACGCGGAACGGCGGCGCGAGCAGGATCACCGTGGCAAGGGGCCGCGCAATTACAGAAGATCAGACGAGCGTATTACCGAAGACGTAAACCAGCGGCTTTCAGATGACCGTCATGTGGATGCTTCGGATATCGAGGTTTCTGTTGCGGATAGCGAGGTAACCTTGACCGGGACCGTAGATTCACGCCAGGCAAAACGACATGCCGAAGACTGCTGTGACGCGGTCTCTGGGGTAAGTCACGTTCAGAATAACCTCAGGGTGCGTAAGACCACGGAACCTTCACAGGCTCCACTCGTTTAGAGTCACTACATCACTGTCCGTGCCGCTTTTTGCTGCACGGGCAGTGAGCCCAGTTATTCTCAGGACACATAGATGATCGAATTTTCCGGGTACGCGATGCGTGCTCTATTTGCTGACGCTTGCGATTTGTCGGTCGAAAGCGACCGCACCAGAAAGAACGAACCTTTGGTGCCGTGGGCCTTCTGTCAAATGGCTGGTTTCGACAACCGGCCTTTAGCGCGGCGCTGACGTTAACTGTGCTCAGCCTTCAGGGCTGGTTCCATGAATTTATGAAAACGCGAATAGCGTGCCTGATGATCCTGCGCGGTCATTGGAATAGGACCTGCGAAAGGAGGAGGTGCAATGGCTAAATCTACGTTAATGTTCTGGGCCATCTTTGGGCTCGCCGTCATCCTGCCCAAGGTGATTTTGGTCGTGACGGTTGCGGTACTGACCATGCAGACCGTGCTAATCCTTGTCAGGCTGGGGGCCAGGGTTTCAGCGGGATCGAGCCCAAAGACCCAGGGGAGGGATGTCTGTCCCGTATTCTCGGTTCATGTAGCCATTCACAACGAACCGCCTATATTGGTGAATGCGACGTTGCACGCGCTGTTCAGGCAGGAATTTCCCAGTGACAGGGTCGAAATTATTGTCATCGACAATAATACGACCAACCCTGCGCTCTGGTCTCCGGTAGAGTGTGAATGCAGTCTGCTCGGGGATCGGTTCCGCTTTCTTCATCGCGAGGGCGTTATCGGTGCGAAAGCCGGAGCGCTCAACATAGCCCTGGATCACACAAGACCCGATGCAACGCATATCGTCACCATTGACGCGGATTACGTGGTGCAGCCCAATTTTCTTGCCGATGCCGAACGGGCGTTGAGGCGGACCGGAGCGGATTACGTCCAATTCCCCCAGGCGTATCGCCGCACAGACAGTATCGCCCAAGGGGTAGATATTGAGCTTGAAGAATATTTCCGTTCCGAAGCTCGCATGGCAGACGATGCCGAAGCCGTCTTGCTGACCGGTACGCTTTGCGTCATCTCGAAAGCGGCCTTGCTTTGCGTGGGTGGGTGGTCCGGACGCACCACTACCGAAGATGCGGAACTGGGGGTCCGTCTGTGCAAGGGTGGGTTCACCGGGCGATATATACCCAAAGTGGTGGGAAATGGCCTATTGCCCCTGACGCTAACTGATTTGCTGAAGCAGCGCTATCGGTGGACCAGTGGCAATCTGCGTACGCTGGTGCTGTATCTGCCAAATCTACTTTGGCACAGCGGCGCATTGCGCACCCGACAAGTCGTTGCGATCATCGCGCAGCTTGGCGCATGGCTGAATTTTGGTCTTGTTCCTGCCGCAGCGTTGCTAGCGACGGCGCTGTTCAATCCGGCCTTCACTGTGCTGATGACCGTTGCGGCAGTTTCCATACTGCTTGCTCTCGGAGACATCATAAGCCGCCTGATGACCCGCAGCATCAAGGAAACCGAAAGCCTTGCCCTCGGTGTCGCTGCCATCACCAGTCGTCTCGCCCTGGCACCCGCTGCGGCACGCGCCACCGCCGATGCGTGCTTTTCCGGCACACAGAAATTCATAGTGACGCGCAAATTTGCGTCGTCACATAATTGCCATTCTCACGTGCCACTAGACCATATGGTTTTATTTGCCCTTGCCCTTTCAGCTCTTTGGAACGTGCGTGAGTTGTCGCTCACCATTCAATTGGGCGTGGGCGCTCTGACTCTGCCTCTTCCGGCCGCATGGTGGGTTACAGAACAACTCACACGCTACCGCAGTGTTGCCTTTCACACCCCAGACGCAAAGGAGATCAGCGCATGAGCAGCGAAAAGGACCTGCGCGTCGACATCATTATTCCCACATTCAACCGCGCCCATCTTATTGAACGGGCCGTGCAAGCGGCGCTGAACCAGTCATACTGGAACCGCTTGGTCACAGTGGTTGACGACGGATCCAACGACGCGACGGAACACGTGCTTCAGCCGTATTTTTCGAGACCTGATTTCAGCTACATTCAGCTAAAGAAGAATCTTGGCACTGCGTCTGCCAAAAATGCAGGCCTGCTGCTGACCGGCGGACCGGCCGTCACCTTCCACGACTCGGACGATATCGTGCATCGCGACAAGGTCTTGCGTCAATTACGTGTGCTGACACGCCAAGACGTCATGGCTAACGAATGCCTGAACTGGGCACCCAGCGGCAAGCAGAGCGGCACACGTATTGATGTTGATGCCGTGTTGACACATCACTCCCTTATTCTACCTGATGGCCGGCAGGTCGACATTCGGCGGAACCTGTCGCTCATTGATGACGTCTTTCCCAATCTTCAGATGGGTGCGGAGGTGCCGGGCGACTGGACCCATGTGAATTCCGGCCTGTTCCGGCAAGACGTTTTTGCGCGTTTTGGGGGTTTTGAAAATTGTATTGAAGAAGATCGGGAATTTCGCAATCGCATTATCCTCAACGGGGCAATTGTCTGGGTGATCCCTGAATTGTTGCTGACAAAAATCGAAACCTCGGACAGCCTGACCCAGTCGGCTGCATCCGATTACGATAGCGCGCAACGACGGGCGGACCGTGACATGGTCTGGGCCAAAGTTGCTGAATGGCGCAGCACAGGCAAGATCGCACCTGTACCCGTCGATCTCCCGGATCTTGAGATCGAATTCGCCAGCAATCCGGCTGCGTTGGTAGCCAGAGACATTCCAATGTCGAAACGAACCGCCAAAACGGTCCGGGACGTCATTGCGACCAGCTGGAAGCAACCTGTGATTAACACGAAGGAGGCGGCCGAATGAGTATACAGGCGCCAAGGATCGGGATCGTCGATACCTGTTGCCCCGCTCCTTATGGTTTGGGCGTGCTCGCGACGCGCCCTTTGGGGGGCACAGAGGCCACCGTTCTAAAAATCGTTCACGCGCTTCAGGGCAAATTTCGCTTCAGCCTCTTCCAACGGAATGCACCCACAAGCAACGGGTCCGGAGGGTGTGCGATGCATCCGCTAGACAAGGCTTTCGAGGATCAGTCATGTCAGGCGTTTCTTGTCATAAATTCGTGGAAGGTTGCGTGTCGCCTGCGGAGGTTTCACCCGCAGGCCCCGATCGCGGTGTGGCTGCATGTACATCCGGGCCGTCACAATCGACAGATGGGGGCGGCACTGGCCAAGGCCAATATCGACGTGATCTGCGTATCAGATAGCCAAGCGCGACAGCTTTCGGATTTTTTCGGGTCGGGGCCACAACCCGAAATCTCGTATATTCATAACCCTATCGCGAATGATCTTGTCCCTGACGATACCCCGCGCAATCCGGACCGTTTGTTCTTTTGCAGTTCACCGCACAAAGGGCTGCGTCAGGTGTTTCGGCAATTTGCGGCCCTGCGCGAACGTTTTCCCAGGCTCACGCTCGAGGTAGCGGACCCTGGCTATCTGTCATGGGATACCGGCAAGATCCCCGAAGGGGTCTGGCTCAGAGGTTCTCTCGCGCATGACCGCCTGATTGCCAGAATGCGACGGGCGCTTTGCCTGTTTTACCCACAAGACAGCTTTGCCGAAACCTTTGGGCTGGTGATTGCGGAAGCAAATGCGGTCGGAACGCCGGTTCTGGTGCAGCGCGGTTTGGGTGCCAACGACGAAGTTGTAAGCGGTGATGATCAGCTCATCGATTCCACCGACCTGGACCAACTTTCAGAACGTATCCGCCAGTGGCAAACCGAATTTCCTAGCGTCCAGTGCCAACCGTGCTTTCGGCTTGGCTATGTCTCTGCGCGTTGGCAGCAACGACTTGAAAGTATGCTGAGTTGTGCGGCATCGCATAACCCGACCACAGGCCCGGCGCATCGGAATACCACATTATTCTCAGAATTTCGTGGCCCTAAGTTTGCAGAAAACTATGTGAAACCAAACAGGCTTCGCCACGACGGTGAGGGCAAACGCTACTTCAAGGAGTTCCAATGCAAGTAAGACTACCAGAGCTCGAGCGCAAATATTGGAAATGTACAGACCCGTGGTTATTGCAAACCGACCCATTGGGACACGAGATATGCAACGCCATTTATTCTGCATTATCCAAAGAAACGTATCGCTCAGCGGTCGAGCTAGGATGTGGAAACGGTGCGCTGGCCGGGCGCCTTCGCCAGCGTTGTGATAACTATGTCGATATAAACGGTGCCGCAAAGGCACTATTGGCTGCTCGGCAGTCGGTATCCGGTCGCGGGAAAATCCGGCGCGAATTTCCGTGCCCCCTACCTGACGGAGATCATGACTTGATCATACTGTCAGATATTCTCTATTTTCTTGATGCCGACGAAATTCGCGAGCTGGCCAAACAAATTTCGCAATCCTGGTCCGGTGCCGAGATCATCAGTTTTACATATTTTCCCGAAGATCCGCAGGTTGTGAATGGCGGAAACGCGTTTGAAATTTTCAAGCAGGCTCTTGCGGCAGATTTTACTTTCAAGACCACGAAGCACGCCTCGGGTTATCAGATTGATCATCACGTACGCGCCGATCAAAGCCTTTATAATTAAGCTGCGTTTTCCAGCTAGGCCGACATCGCGACACAGTATGGTCGAGGGTAGCACCGTGGTTTTTTACAAATAATTACAAAAAAGCGCAAATATTGACATTGGTACTTGCTTTACTCGACGTAACGTTAAAAGCTGGCATTTGAACGCGGGAGTCTTGTTGTCAAATCCGCGTCACCCAGGGAGGAACGTTATGAAATTCAACAGTACAACTGCGCTAGCTGCTTCGACCTTCGCGGTGCTTGGCCTTTTGCCCGCCATGGCCACCGCCGAAACCAAGCTTAAATGGGCGCATGTCTATGAGACAAGCGAACCCTATCATACCTGTGCCGTAGCGGCGAATGACCTGCTGATGAGCTCCACCGATGGCCGATATGGCATCGAAGTTTTCCCGGCATCGTCGTTGGGCAAGGAGGTGGACATCAACGAAGGTCTTGGCTTTGGAACGGTGGACATCATCTATACCGGACAATTGTTCGCGGGTCGGTCATACGGTCCAATAGCCATTGGCGGGGCACCGTTCATGTTCCGCGACTATGATCATTGGAACAAGTACCGCAACTCCGATCTGTTCAGCGAATTGTCGCAAGGTTACACCGATGCCACCGCCAACCATATCACGGCGATGACCTATTACGGTGCACGGCACGTCACATCGAACAAACCAGTTCTCAAGCCCGAAGACATGAAGGGCATGAAAATCAGGGTGCCAAACGCACCTCTCTATATGATGTTCCCGCAGGCTGTTGGCGCCAATCCCGCGCCCATTGCTTTTGCCGAAGTCTATCTGGCGTTGCAGCAGGGCACAGTGGATGCCCAAGAGAACCCGCTTCCTACCATCAAGGCCAAAAAGTTTTACGAGGTCCAGACCAATATCAACCTTACTGGTCACATTACCGATGCATTGCTTACGATCGTCGGCGGACCGGCCTGGGATGCCATGGATGAAGCGGACCGCAAAGCGCTGACTGACGTTACACAGCAAACTTCTGTCTGTGCGACCGACGCCATTATCAAAGCGGAAAATGAACTGGCTGATTGGTTCCGGGGCCAAGGTGTACAGGTCAACGAAGTCGATCGCGCGCCCTTTATCGAAGCGGTGAAGAAGCTGCATAACGGCGAAGCAGCGACTTGGGATCAGGCGACCTATGACCGGTTGCAAGCGATCGAATAAGCTTCGGTTTCATAGCACATCGTTTCGGGGCGCGGTTTGCGCGCCCTGACCACCTGTCCGAGGGTCATCGATGAAAATACCTGCAAAAGATACGCAAGTTACAGCGCCGCTGGAACTTGAGGACGATGAAATTGATCTGTCTGATCAACAATGGGATGACGGCATAGTGCTGATCCTGTTTTGGGTACTGGCGGGGATCGTCTTCTTACAGTTTTTCACGCGATATGTTCTGAACGATTCAGTCGCCTGGACCGAAGAAATTGCGCGTTTTCTACTGATCGGAGTTACGTTTATCGGGTCGGTAATGGCGACACGAAAGCAAAGCCATATCGCGGTTGAGTTTGTTTACCGCTGGGTGCCGCGCACCGGTCGAAGAATTGCTCAGTTCGTCATTGATGTGATTACCACGGCATTTTTCATTGTCCTTGCCATTCTCAGTGCGCAAATCGCTGGCCGGACCCGTCAGTTGATGGTGTCGATCGAACTGCCGAAAGCGTCGATTTACTGGGTCGTCGTTGCAGCGTTTGTCTGCATGGCGCTTTATTCCGCGTGGAACACCTGGGTCCACCTGCGTGACGGTACCTCAAAGTTGATCGACCCTGAAAAACATGCGGATGATATCCGCGCAATGGACTAGGAGCGCTCTCTTGGACATCATCTGGCTTTTCGTAATGCTCTTTGGGCTGCTGGTCTTCGGAGTTCCCGTCGCTGTGTCTCTTGCCGGTGCTTCGGCAGTCTTTATATTTGCCAACGGGTCGCCTCCGACCATGGTGGTCGCGCATCGCATGATCAACGGGGTCGACAGCTTTCCCCTGTTGGCAGTGCCGTTCTTCATTTTAGCGGGCAACTTGATGAACACGGCCGGAATCACGGAACGTATATTCAACTTTGCATTGGCAATGGTTGGTTGGATGCGTGGGGGGCTTGGCCATGTCAACGTCGGTGCAAGTGTTATCTTTGCGGGCATGTCGGGTGCAGCTGTGGCCGATGCGGGTGGACTTGGCGCGATTGAAATCAAGGCAATGCGTGACGCCGGATATGATCCGAAATTCGCGGTTGGCATTACCGCAGCTTCATCAACCATCGGGCCGATCATCCCCCCATCTCTGCCGATGGTAATCTACGGGGTCGTGGCGGGGACCAGTATCGGGCAACTGTTCGTCGCTGGGTTCATACCGGGCCTGCTGATGGCCGTAGCCCTGATGATCATGATTGCCATCATGGCGCGCACCCGTGGTTTCGGACGCGATCAGGCGTTTTACTGGCCGATCCTGTTCTCTACCTTCAGACGGGCGTTTTTGTCACTGCTTACTCCGGTGATTATCGTCGGGGGCATCTTGTCAGGGGCTTTTACCCCGACCGAGGCCGCGGTAGCCGCCTGTGCTTGGGCACTGTTTCTCGGAATCGTCGTGTACCGTACCCTAACCATCCGGCGGTTCTTGCGTGTTAGCTTTGACACTATCGAAACCACGGCCGTTGTGCTGTTGGTGGTAGGGGCGGCGGCGATCTTTGCCTGGATATTAACCAGCAACCGCGTCCCCGAACAATTCGCCGCAGGACTGTTGGCAGTATCAGACAAGCCGTGGGTGATCCTGATCGTGATGAACCTTATCCTGCTGGCGGTCGGTTGCTTTATGGAGACAGTAGCCGCCATCACCATATTGGTGCCAGTCATGCTACCCATCGCCGTGACCTTGGGCATTGATCCTGTGCACTTTGGCGTCATCATGGTGTTAAATCTGATGCTGGGGCTTCTGACACCGCCGGTAGGCATGGTGCTTTATGTCTTGGCACGCGTTGCGAAGATCCCTTTCGAACAATGCGTGGTTGGGACCGCACCGTTTCTGATACCGCTGGTGGTGGTATTGCTGCTGGTTACCTTCATTCCCGGTATAACGATGTGGCTGCCGACACTGATCTACCGATAAAGTCGGCTACGCCCGCTTCGCCAAGGCAAGCTGGGGTGCCTGGACCTCGCATCGGCGGTTGATCCACCGGTGCGAGGCAATCGTTGTCAGGAAAAGAGGGTTCCGCCATTGATATCGACATTGGTACCCGTAATGAAAGCCGCATCATCGGACGCCAGGAAGACTGCCAGCTTGGCCACCTCCTGCGACGTCCCTTCTCGCTTAAGAGGGGTGACATTCGCGACATGTGTACGCACCTCGGGTTTCGTAAAGATGTTATGAAAATCGGTGTCGATCATCCCCGGACAGATGGAGTTAACCCGGATATTGGGGCCCAGTTCTTTGGCAAGGCCACGCGTCAGCGTCATCAACGCCCCTTTCGCGGCTCCGTAGGCAGAAGCGCCGGGTCCGCCGCCGTCACGACCAGCCTGAGAGGCCAAGCCGACAATCGACGCTACTTGGGACATATGTGGTAGGCATGCGCGCACCATCAGCACGAAGGATGTCAAATTGACGTCCATCACCGCCTGCCAATGGTCCAACGACATCTCGGCAAGCGGCACGCGCTTGAGGATACCGCCCGTGACGTGGATCAGGCTATCGACCTGGCCGAACGTTTCGACGGTCTTGCTGACCAAGGCCGCTACGTCTGCTTCTTTCGTCATGTCACCCTGCTGGGCAAATGCCTCGCCGCCGCCGGCCTTGATTTCATCGACTGCGCTGTCAGCCCCTTTTGAACTCGCGAAGTAGTTGATCGCCACATTGGCTCCTTGGGCTGCCAGCTCCATAACGCAAGCCCGGCCGATGTCCCGCCCGCCGCCAGTCACAATTACAGTTTTTCCTGCTAAATTCATTTCGTTTCTCCTGCAAATACCTGACACAGGGGGCGGGCCCCGAACGCCGCCGCTTTTGCAGACACCGGTCTTGGTGGGTGGTCTGCCAACGCTTTCGGTGGCCCATCACATCTGTGTCGTCACTGCACATTTCCTATGTGAAATCCCTTTGATTAACAATACAAATTGTTACAAATAAGCTTTGCGATCGGCATCTTCGCAGGGCATCTCTAGGTTTGGAATATTTGCTCACGAATGTTTCCCACCGGGTCGCGCCAGATCGCAGGCAGTGATTTCCGGGGTCGGTTTCAGTCATATTGGTCATGATATGCTTATGCCAAAGCGATGGCTGGCGCTGGAGCCACTGCATGGAAATGTAAGGTAATCGCCACAAAAACCCTATTGTTAATATTTGTAAACATAGTGTAGTGTTTTTGGTAGTTGTCCGTGGGAAGGGGCGTAAGTGAAATTCAACACTCATTTCAATTCCACGGCACGTGCCATCGCGGCAGGGTTCGATTCGGCGGTCACGCCACCATTGGCCCGCGCGAAGGATCAGCGCGGCGGCAAAATTCGCGTTGTGGGTTATCCAACGTTGCTTGACCAGAAAGCGTTCATGTCAGAAGCCGGGGCAAAGACCGGGGGCGCTATAATCCGTAAACTGTGCCTGAACGGCGTTCTGTGGCCCCAGCCGGAGGCGGTCAAGCCACGTCGATCAGACCTGCTCGACTTTGGCGTCACAAACTTGGGGCTGATGGGTCAGCTGGTTCCCACAACCGACGTCATATCGCGTCCGTTTGCGTACAGAACCGCGCCCCGTGACAATATCTCCGATACACAGATACAAGAATTGAGGTTCGCAAAATGACCCATCCCACACCCGAGACCCTCGAAAAACTGGCGCGGGTCAGCACAGCAACGCTGACAACATCCCTGTTTCGGCGTGGCTTTCGGAACGTTTTCATTCAAGGGCCGCAGCGCATTAATCCGGGGCGAAATATGGTGGGGCCCGCCTATACGCTACGCTATATTCCCGCCCGCGAGGATCTTGACCGGTTGGAATCATTTGCCGATCGCGACAATCCCCAACGGAAGGGCGTGGAAGAATGCCCTCAAGGTGCAGTCTTTGTGATTGACTCGCGTCAGGATGCAACGGCCGCCTCGGCGGGGTGCATTCTGGCAACGCGGCTCCAACAGCGGGGCTGCAATGGAATAGTTACAGACGGCGGCTTTCGCGATACCCCCGAGATATCCGAACTAGACATGCCTGCTTATCACACACGCCCCAGTGCTCCTACCAATCTGACCAAGCATCACGCCGTGGCAATCAACGACCCGATTGCCTGTGGTGGAATTGCAGTGTTTCCGGGTGACATCATGGTCGGCGACAACGAAGGGGTCGTGTGTATTCCGCTTCATCTTGCCGAAGAAGTTGCCAATGAAACAACCGAAATGACCGTCTTCGAAGACTACGTTCTGGAAATGGTTCAACGAGGTGCCTCGATCTTTGGTCTTTATCCGCCGACAGACCCGCAGACCAAGGCAAATTTCCAACAGTGGCGTCAGCACAACAAAAGATGACGCCGTCGCAAAGGCCAAGAACTGGCGCTAGGTAAGGATACCGGGCTTTGCATCGCCGCGGTAGACACCCGCGATATACCCCAGGGTGACGGCTGCCAAAAGCCCGTTGCCCGACAAATATCCACTGTCGCCGCTGCCCGAAACACCGCAGGCCGCGCCCCCTGCGGCATGAAGGTTTTCAAATATACCGCCCTTGTTGTTGCGCACAAGCGCCGTGTCAGGGTCCGTCGCCAATCCACCCTGGGTGTGAAACAACGCGCCGGTTACCTTGACCGCACAAAACGGTGCCGTCAAAGGTTGGCCCCCCCAAACGCGGCCAAACACGTCGCTTCCCTCCACGGGGATATCCGCGATCGTTTTCTGTAACGCGGGGGCTGGCAGATCCGTTCGCTTGGCCAATTCATCGACACTGTGACCCATGATTACCGCACCTTGTTTTTCGGCGGTCTTGAAGTCTTCGAACTGGCGGGCAATCGCCGCGATCCGACTGTCGAAAATCACCCATGCCACGCCGTCTGGTTGCGATAGCACCGCGCGTGCCGCTTCGGAATATCCTTGTGCCTCGTTCCAGAACCGTTGCCCCGCGCTGTTTACCTGGACGCCGCCTTCGGTGATCGTGGCCCACGTGACCAGAATACCATGGGGGTGCGCGACGTTGCCGTGGCCCTGATAGGCACCCAAATGTCGGGTTTCAGCGCCAAGCGCCAGGCCCCAAACGACCGCCTCGCCCCTGTTGCCATCATGACCGAACCACACCGCTTTGTTGATTTCGCTCATGTACTCTGCCACCATTTCCCTGTTGCCGCCAAAACCGTTGCAGGCAAGGATCACTCGGGCGCAACCGATGGTTTCGGTGCTGGCATCGGGTAGCGTAACCTGAGCCCCACAGATGTGATTTCCATTCGCATAGAGCCGATTTGCCCGGCGATTGCAGATCAAAGGTATCTCAAGCGCCTCAAGACGCGCCCGCAACGCGTTAATCAGCTCTTGGCCCGAACGGCCCGGCAGTCCGTGCATCCGGCGACGACTGTGACCGGGATAGTCAAAATCAGTAACAACTGAAAACGGCAGACCATGCTCTTGCGCGAGCCATTCCAACACATGTGCTGCCTTGCCGGCCATTGCCGAAACCAGCGCGGGATCGTTTTCACCTTGCGCCTTGGCCTGAATATCCGCTGCGAAAAGCGTGGGGCTGTCTTCTATCCCCGCAGCCCTTTGAAAAACCGTATCTGCGGCGGGTATAAGTCCGGCGCTGAGCGCGGTCGAACCGGCCGGAACAGCGTCTGCTTCGACCAAAAGCACATCCTGTCCAGCCTCGTGCGCGGCCAAGGCCGCAACCATCCCGCATGCACCTGACCCAATGATCAGCGTTTCAACATCAAAGTCAAAGCCAGAGGGCGGTGCCGCGATATCAACACTTGCCATCGAACCGCTTTCCAAGCGCCAGCATATCCGGCGTTCCAATTGCGGCATTCAACCCGTCAAAATCATGCATGCGTTCGGAAAATGCCTTGTTAGACCCGTTTTCTTTCAGGCTGGCATAATAATCCTGCGCTGTTTTTGCCAACGCTCGCACAATGCCGCCCGGGAAGATTACGATGTCAAACCCAAGATCCTGAAGAACCGTCGCAGATGAAATCGGCGTAGCACCGCCTTCGACCATATTGGCCAGCAACGGAACACGACCCTTGAATGTGTCCGCGATCCTGGCCAATTCGCTGCTATCACGAGGAGCTTCGATAAACAGTACATCGGCACCAGCTTCGATATAGCTGCCCGCACGGTCTATCGCCGCATCGAACCCTTCGACGGCGATCGCATCGGTGCGGGCGATGATGAGCGTGTCGTGTCGACGAGCATCGGCCATCGCCGCTATTTTTCCTGACATTTCTTCTTTTGATATCAATGACTTGTCCGAAAGATGGCCACATCTTTTCGGGTAGGTCTGATCTTCGACCTGAAGCGCGGAGGCACCGGCCCGTTCATAACTTTGCATTGTGCGGCGCGCGTTCAGCGCGTTCCCGAAACCGGTGTCGGCATCCATAATTACCGGCAGGTCTGTACGATCGGCAATCAAAGCCATCGTGTCGGTCATCTCTGAAGCGGTGCTCAAGCCGATGTCGGGACGGCCAAGCCGGGTATAGGCGACAGCCGCCCCCGAAAGATAAAGCGCTTCGAATCCGGCATCCGTTGCCAACGCGGCGGTCAGACCGTCATAAACGCCGGGGGCGATCAGGATATCGGGTGCATTGATACGATTTCGCAGGGTCATCGGCTGTCTCCGAACTTGGTAGCAGCTTCGGCGCACGTCATGATTTCAGTCACGGACCCAAGAGATTTCAACGTTGCATTGTGTACGTCATCATTGAATGCCGCGCATCCATCGGACAACAACACCGTGTGGATATCGCGCAGATGCGCATCGCGCACAGTGCTGGCCACGCCGCCGTTGGTGACTATCCCACCAATGATCAACGTGTCGATCTTCATTGCACGCAGGATATATTCCAGACGCGTTTGATAAAACGCCGAATAGGCGACCTTTTCCACAGTGAAATCCGCGGGTGCCAATTGATCCACAAGAGAATGCCCAAAGCTGTTGGGTGCGAAGTCGCCCTTGGTCAGAAACGGGCGTAACTTCTTGAGGTGGGCCGCGATCAATGGATTACCATCGCGGCCCGGCACCAGCGTGAATTGCGCCGAGATATAAGTGCCTCCGGCCTTTGTCAGAGCCTGTTTCAAAGGGGCGATCCGGTCGGGCAGGGCGAGGATGCTGTCGGCCCCCTGGCCGGCGCGGCCGTAGGCCCCTTCCGGATGGAGGAAATCGTTCTGTAAGTCGATGGTCAGCAAAGCCGTCGAAGTCGCGTTCATGTCAAAGCCCTTTCAATCAGGGTATTGCCGTAGGTGTCGACCTTGCCTACAAGCCCCGGTTCGATCAACACAGTTGTGTCCGGTTGTTCAAGAATGGCGGGCCCGGTGATTTCGGCACCGATTGGCAACTCCAACCGACGGTAAAGCTTTGTCTCATGCCATGCGCCATCGAAATGTACCTGTCTTGTCCCTTTGAAAGCGGCATCGACACTACCAGCTTGCGGGGCAAGCGTCGCGAGGTCAAAGCGCGGGCGGCGACCCGTCACCGCTGAGCGCAGATTGATCACCCGGCGCGCCCCTTTTTCCAACAACCGGCCATAAGTCGCGCGATATGCTGTATCGAATGCATCCGCGATATCGGCTTCGGTGGGTGTCGTGACAAGCCCGTTGATTACCGCGACGGGCAAAGGCACGGATACAGTATGGGTCTGCCCCAAATAAGCCATATCAAGAGTGAATTCGGTATCGCGCCCCTCAAAATGGGTGCGCGCGGCATCCAGAGTCGCCAGACCGCTGTCCACGTGGTCCTGCATAAAGCGCGCCAAGCCGGGAAGGTCGATGCCGGCCAATGCCGCGTTGATCGTTTGGACGAAGTCCTGCCGCATGTCTGCGATCACACACCCCATGGCCGAGGTAACGCCGGGATAGCGGGGTATGATCGCACGGGCCAGCCCGACTTCGGCCATCATCGCCCCTGCGTGCAGCGCCCCACCGCCGCCAAACGGCATGAAAGCAAAACGCTTTGGGTCGAAACCCCGTTCAATAGAGACTAGTCTAAGCGCCCCGGCCATCCGACTGTTTGCGACCCGAAGAATAGCTTCGGCACCCTGCAATGCATCCAGCCCCAACGGCGCGCCTACGTGGTGCAGGATCGCGGCGCTCGCCGCTTCGACGTCAAGCCGATCCAGCTTGCCGCCAATCGGGTTATCAGGGTCTATTCGGCCCAAAACCACGTTGGCATCTGTCACTGTCGGGCGTGTATTGCCCTGACCATAGGCGACCGGACCCGGTGTGGACCCCGCGCTTTCGGGCCCGATGTTTAGCAGCCCACCCTTGTCGACCCACGCGATTGACCCGCCGCCGGCACCTATGGTGGTAATTTCGATCATAGGAGACCGGACAACCATCCCGAAATCAATCGAGGTTTGCTGCGATAGCATGGATTGGCCTTTGGCAATCAAGCTTACATCAAACGACGTCCCGCCCATATCGCCGGTGATGACATCCGGGAAACCTGCCGCTTGGGCGATATACCCCGCCGCGATGACCCCCGCCGCAGGGCCTGACAGCGCCGTTCGCACGGGCAATCGCGCGGCGGTATCTGCGTCCATAACCCCGCCGTTGGATTGGACAATCATGAATTCGCCGTCAAATCCTCCGTCGTGCAGGGCCGACTCCAACCGCGCCAGATACCCCGAAACTTCGGGTTGCAGATACGCATTGAGCGCGGTCGTCGAAAACCTTTCGAACTCGCGGATTTCCGGCAGAATTTCCGACGAGGCGGAAACATGTGAATTGGGCCAGAGATCCCGCACAGCCTCGACCGCTTGGCGTTCATTATCGGCATTGGCATAGCTGTTGGCAAAAAGAACAGCGCAGGCAAGACAGCCCTGGTCTATCAGGCTCTGCGCTGCGGCGCGTACCGCATCAAGGTCCACCGCAACCCTGATAGTGCCATCAGCGAGCGTGCGCTCGGGTACTTCCAGACGCAAGGCGCGGTCTACCACAGGGGTGAAGTTTCCGCGAAGCCCCCATGTTCGCGGGCGATCGCGACGGCGCATTTCCAGTACATCGCGCAAACCCTGCGTGGTGATGACACCGATTTTTGCCCCCTTGCGCTCCAGCAAAGCATTGGTACCGGCGGTGGTGCCATGCACGACCACCGAGACAGTTGACAGATCATCGACACGGGCATTGATGCCTGCCAAAAATCCACCTGACTGATCAGGGCGCGTGGTAGGGACCTTTGCGACCTGCGCCGTTCCCGAGGCTTCGTCCAGAACAAAGATATCGGTGAATGTGCCGCCGACATCGACGCCGATCATGCGATTTGTGCTTTTCATTGTTGGACCTCCGTCCATGCATCGCCATAGGTTTTGGTGGCATGGTCCGGCGTCAAAAGCCCGCCGGCGACATCGCGGGCAACCTCAGTAGCGGCGCGATCATTCGCGGGCCCGTACCCGCCGCCGCCGGGCGTATCGAGCCGCACTGACTGGCCGCGCTTCAGCTTTATTCCAACCATTTTCGACGCCATCGGCGGAGTGTGCCAACCGTCGTCCTGTTCATAGGAAAACAGGTTCATTGCCGCTTCCGCACCGCCAGCAACTCCCTTCGGGGCAAAGCGGCCCCGCTCTCCGAAAAGGAATGCCGTGGCCGATTCTTCCAGCACTTCGATCTCGTAAATCGCGCCCATACCGCCACGGTGCAAACCAGCCCCCGCGCTATCGGGACGCAGCGCCCATTGTTTGAACATGACCGGATAGGCGGCTTCCAGGATTTCTAGCGGGGGGATTGTGGCCGTAGAGATCGGAGCGTTACCGTGGTTCAAGCCGTCACTTTCGGGTGACCCGCCATGGCCACCGCCGTAAAAGCTGAACATCACCCAAGGCTGACCGTTTGCGCGTTTGCCCGAAATCGACAACGCGTTGATCGTACCATAGGCATTGGCGACCACTCGGTCCGGTGCCGCCTGTGACGCCGCCGCAAAAATCACGTCAACCATACGCAGGATGGTCTCGGTATAGCCGCCGACCGGGGCGGGAAACGGCGCAGACAACAGTGACCCGTCGGGAATTTTCACATCGATCGGGCGCATTACACCGGCGTTTGCCGGCAATCCGGGAAAGATATGCTTGATCGCGACATAGGCGGTGGCGACGGCAGTGGGCAGAGCGATGTTCACCGGCCCTGCGCAACGATCCGCTGTGCCTGTAAAGTCCAACGTCATCTGGTCACCCTGAATTTCCAGCGCGACCTTGATACGAAGAGGGGCATCTGTGATGCCGTCATTGTCAAGAAAGTCTTCCGCCTCCCAACGGCCATCAGGCAAATCCGTCAATTCACCCCGCATCAGCAATTCGGCACGATCCTGCAACGCATCGAGCGCGCTGCGCACTGTGTCAGCACCATATTCAGCCAGCAACTCATCCAATCGCCTGACCCCCAGATCCAACGCACCCAACTGGCCGTTCAGATCGCCCTGAGCAGATTGGGGCAACCGCGTATTGCGCATCAAAATGTCAATGATATCGGTTTGGACAACGCCCGCCCGAGCAAGCCTGACCGGCGGCAGAACGAATGCCTCTTGGAACGCGTCGGTGGCAGCCGGGTTATAGTTGCCCGGCACCGCCCCGCCGACATCATGCCAGTGCCCGACCGACGCAAGATAGCAAAACAGTTTGCCATCGTGGAAATAGGGCCGCACCAACCGCATATCACTAAGGTGGGTGCCCCCAAGGTGGGCATCATTAAAGATATAGATGTCCCCATCTGCCAAATCGCCATTTTCGGCGGCCTTGTCGATCACCGCTTTCACGGCAAAGGACATGACGCCGACAAAAATGGGCAGCCCCGATTTTCCCTGAACCAAAGTGTCCCCGGATACGGCATGATACAACCCGTGCGACGCGTCGTGTGCTTCGGCGATAATAGGGTTGAAAGCCGCGCGAAACAGGGTCGCGTCCATCTCGTCTGCGATCTGCTCCATGCGGCCCGTCAAAACGGCTAGGGTGATAGGGTCGATATCCTGGGTCATGAATGTGCCTTTATTCCTGCGATGTCATTCCAGACGTCTTGGCAGAGGATGCAGCCGTGAAGGAGGGGCATGGGGCATTCTCTGCGTTATATGTATTTTTTGTAATACAGATTATCTAATGTGCATAGATCAAATATTTTGATCTTTTCAATATAGATATCTTGCTTTTGAAAAATCCCTCGGTAGGGTTGAACGAAACCGAAAGGGATATCATGGCAGCTCAGACCGCATCCTTGAAAGGCAAGGGGCTTCCCGAAGGCGGGAAAGCTCGGCGTGTCTATCTGCACTTGCATGAGGAAATCATGCGAGGCATCCACGCTCCGGGTGCGGTTCTACCGGGCGAACAAAAGCTTGCCGTGACATTGGACGTATCCCGTGTCACAGTACGTCGTGCGCTGGATGCCCTTGAGAGCGACGGCCTGATTGCGCGGCGCGCCGGGTCGGGCACCACAGTCTGCGCCCCCAAAGTACAGCCGGCTCTCGCCGCTGATTTCAACACCCTGATGCCGCAACTTGTCGAAATGGGTCAGAATACCACGGCCAGATTGCTGTCGTTCAGCTATGGGGTCGCGCCCGGCGGCGTGGCCACCGCGATGGGGCTGGATCCACAGGCCCGCGTCCAGGCTGCCGTGCGCTTGCGTTTGGTCGAAGGCGAACCGTTTTCGCACCTGACGACGTGGGTCCCCGAGAAAATAGCCGAGAATTATACCGAGGCAGAGCTTGCCACGACGCCTTTGTTCCGGTTGTTGGAACGGTCCGGGGTGAAAGTCGACGCGGCCCATCAGACAGTCGGCGCAACTCTGGCGTCGCCTGATGTGGCTGACGCCTTGGGGATCAGTATCGGCGCGCCTTTGTTGACATTGGATAGGGTCGTCAAGGACGAGGCCGGTCGCGGTGTGGAATACCTTTCAGCGCTTTATCGGCCCGACATGTTTCGCCTTGAAATGACGCTTAGCCGCGTTGGGGCGGGCGACGGGCGGCATTGGGAACCGGTGATAGAGCCTGCTCGGAGAGAGGCCGCCGAATGAACGGACCGCAGACCCTCTTTGCGAAACTGTGGGCGTCCCACGAGGTCATGCGCCGCGATGATGGAACTTCGTTGTTGTGGGTGGACCGGCATCTCGTGCATGAAGGGTCGCATCACGCCTTTGCCAAGTTGCAAAGTCGAGGCATGCCAGTGGCGGCGCCGGACCTGACATTTGGCGTTGTCGACCATTATGCGCCGACGCGAGGCGGCGAAATTGCCAGCGATATTCGGCGGATGATCGACACTCTCGGTCATAACGCCCGCGCCCACGGCATCCGCTTGTTCGATCTGCGCGACCCCGGGCAGGGTATTGTTCATGTAATCGGTCCGGAGCAAGGCCTGACCCTGCCGGGCCTGCTGATCAACTGCGGGGACAGCCACACATCGACACATGGGGCGTTCGGTGCTCTGGCTTTTGGCGTCGGGGCGACTGAAGTGGCGCACATACTTGCAACCCAGACTATTTGGCAACGTCGCCCCAGGACAATGCGCATGACGATCAACGGCGCGCTAGGACCGGCAGTAACCGCCAAGGATCTGGCGCTCCACTGGATTTCGACCTTGGGGGCTGACGGGGCGCGGGGCCATGCGATCGAATATGCGGGCACGGCGATCGGCGCGATGAGCATGGAAGCCAGGCTAACCCTGTGCAATCTGAGCATCGAGGGGGGCGCGCGGCTGGGACTGATTGCACCCGATCAACTGACCTTTGACTATATCAACGGGCGCACTTTCGCCCCTAATGGGGCCGATTGGGAACGTGCCCTGGATGATTGGTCTGTTCTTGTAACCGACGAAGGGGCTGCATTTGATCAAGAGGTCACGATTGACGCCAACGATGTGGCACCAACGGTGACATGGGGAACCTCGCCGGAGGATGCGCTGCCGATCACGGGACGGATCCCGGACCCTGCCGAAATGTCCGGGGCCAAAGCCGAACAGGCGCGTGCGTCGCTCGATTATATGGGGCTTGAACCGGGCATGGCGTTGGATGCGATCCCTATAGACCAGGTCTTCATCGGCTCTTGCACCAATGGCCGGATCGAAGATTTGCGAATGGCTGCCTCTGTTCTCAAGGGTCGCCGGGCCAAGGTGCCAGGGTTGGTTTCGCCCGGGTCTGCCGCTGTGAAAAAACAGGCCGAGGCGGAAGGGCTGGCACAGGTGTTCACACAGGCGGGTCTGGAGTGGGCGCAATCGGGCTGTTCAATGTGTGTCGGAATGAACGGCGACCGGGTCAAGCCCGGTGATCGCTGCGCTTCTTCCACCAATCGCAACTTCAAGGGGCGACAGGGGCGCGGAGCCCGCACCCATCTGATGAGCCCTGCAATGGTGGCTGCCGCCGCGGTGTCCGGGCATCTGGCCGACGTGCGCCCCTTGTTGGAGGGCCGGGCGTGAGCGGTTGGACCCAGATCAACGGACGGGCCGTGGCACTGCCCCAAGCCAATATTGACACCGATCAGTTGATACCGGCGCGGTTCATGTCCGCCCCTCGGGCGGATGGCTATGGCGGCTTTTTATTGCATGACATTCGCCAGGATGACGCAGACCATATCCTTAATCGTTATACAAACATTGATATCGTTGTTACGCGGCGCAACTTTGGCAGTGGTTCCAGCCGAGAGGCGGCGGTTTATGCGCTGGTAGACTTTGGCATCAAGGCTGTTTTCGCCCCGAGCTTTGGCGATATCTTTCGGAGCAATGCGGTGAATAACGGTCTGCTACCTGCGCAACTGCCCGAAGATGATATCGAGGCATTAATCGCGGTCATTGGTCGTGAAGATGCGGATGCAACTGTGGATTTGTCCGCCTCCACGGTTCAGATTGCAGGTCAGGAATTCTCATTCGAACTTGATCCCGTCTGGCGCAAAAAACTCGTTAACGGGTGGGACGATATAGATCTCACAACCCAGCACGACGACGAAATACAAGCTTTTCGCGCGGCCCGCTTTGCCGCGCACCCGTGGGCACTGCCTGCGTCTTAAGGTGCCTTTGCCCGGTTCAGGGCGGGGCGGAAACGAAACGGGAAGTCGCAAAGACACCCTTAACAACCGGGAGTAAGAAACATGAGACATACAATTATCGGTGGCATCCTGGCCACAACTGCTTTGACAAGCACTGCGTTCGCTCAGGATACGCTGACAGCAGTGCATGCGTTCCCAGAGTCGCTGGTTTATACCAAATCCTTTCTGGAATTTGTCGACAAGGTGAATGCCGCCGGCGAGGGCGTGGTTAAGATCGAAGTGCGCGGGGGGCCTGAGGCGATCGGCATGTTCCAGCAACCTGACGCTGTAAGGTCCGGTGTTGTGGATATGGTGTATACACCCGGGAGCTTTTACGCAGGTGCCCTACCGGAGAAGGATGCGCTGGTTACATCGAACGTTACCGCAGTCGAGGCACGCGCCAATGGCGGCATCGAACTGATTGATCAGATCCACCAAGAGAAGATGGGCGTAAAATACCTCGGGTGGTTCGATTCCGGTGTATGTTACAACCTGTGGACCCGAGACGAACCAAAACTTGATGCAGACGGCAACCTGGATGTTTCTGGCCTCAAGCTGCGCGGCAACGCGGTGTATAATGCGTTTTTCACTGAGTATCTCGGCGCACAGGTGATCGACCTGCCGACGACCGAAGTTTATTCCGCGCTGGAAAGAGGGGTCGTCGACGCGACAGGCTGGACGCAAATTGGCTTGATCGACCTGAAGTGGAATGAATTCCTGAACTATCGGATCGAGCCATGCTTTTTCTCTACCGATCTGGGTACCATCGTGAACCTCGAGAAATGGAATTCGCTATCCGATGAATCGCGCAAGATACTGCAGGACGTCGCTATCGAGCATGAAAAGTCGTCTGCCGCGAAACTGGGCAAGGTACGTGACGAAGACTTTGCCAAGCTCGAAGAGGCAGGCATGAAAGTTGTAACCCTGGAAGGCGATGCCGCGAAAAACTATTTGGCAGCGGCCACGCAAAAGACATGGGACCGCATGAAAGGCCTGATGGCTGAAAGCCCGCAAGGCGACGGCAACTATGACAAGCTGATCGAACTGTTCTACGACAAATCAAAAGTCGAATAAGAACTTTTTGGCGCGTCGGTATCAAGCGACGCGCCGATTTTTCAAACAAGGGGCAGGGTATGCAGCTCGTCGGTCGATTATATCGGGCGTTCTTATATGCGATGGCGGGAATCGCGGGGGTCATGCTGGTGTGGCTGATGATCTCAGTCATATTGTCTGTCGTGATGCGCAACGCGGGCTTGCAGCCCTTTGCTTGGCTTTTCACCTCGTCTGAATACGCGATCTTGTACATGACCATGTTGGGCGCACCGTGGCTGGTCCGGGAAAAAGGGCATGTTCACATCGAATTGGTTACATCGGCGTTGCCTCCCTCGATGCGGCGGCTTGTCAGCAGACTGGTCGCCGCGCTTTGCGTTTTGGTATCCGCGATCCTTGCCTACAAAGGAGCTGAGCTGTTCCTGGGAAACATCGCGCGGAATGACCTGGATGTCCGCGCCTATTACTTTCCCAAATGGATACTTACTCTCGCCTTTCCCGTCAGCTTTGGCCTGATGGCGATCGAATTCTCACGCTTCGTGTTCGGCGATGATCTCATGCACTCAGGCGAAGCAGGAATACACGAATAATGGAATGGTTTGAATCTCTGGCTGTGCTGCTGGGGTCGATATTGGTGCTCATGGCGCTTGGCATGCCTGTCGCGCTGGCTTTTCTGGCGGCCAACATCGTCGGGGCCTGGTTTTTCATGGGCGGCGCAAAAGGCGTAACCCTTCTGCTGAACAATGGTTTCGGCGGGCTTACCAACTATGCGCTGGTGCCTATCCCGTTGTTTCTTCTGATGGGTGAGATTTTCTTTTATACCGGACTGGGCAAGCGCATGTTCAACGCGATTGACCGTCTGCTGGGCAAGTTGCCCGGGCGACTTTCCTATGTGACGGTACTGGGCGGAACTGCATTTTCCACATTGTCTGGATCTTCGATGGGGTCGACGGCCTTGCTGGGCAGCCTGATGGTGCCGGAAATGACTGCGCGCGGGTACAAAAAGCATATGTCAATCGGTCCGATTCTGGGCACCGGCGGCTTGGCAATCATCATCCCGCCATCAGCTCTTGCGGTGTTGTTGGCGACACTTGCCCGTATCGATGTCGGGGCATTGCTGATCGCCGGGATAATTCCGGGCCTGATCCTGGCATGTTTTTATATCGCAACCATCTATATCCAGACGAAAATAGATCCGACCGCTGCGCCAGCTTACGAAGTTGAGACCCTCGGTTTTGGGGAAAAGGTGCGGTTACTGTTCGGGGACGTGGTGCCGATGCTATCGGTCATGGTGTTGATCGTGATCGGAATGGTAGCCGGATTGATTACCCCTTCCGAGGCGGCAGCTTTCGGCGCATTAGGGGTTATCATCTTGGCAATGCTTTTCAGATGTCTGACCTGGGAGGCGATGAAACGATCGGTAATCGGTGCCTTGCGTGTCACGCTGATGGCGTATCTCATTGTGTTCGGTTCATCGACATTCAGCCAGCTGCTTGCGTTCTCTGGTGCCTCCAGCGGGTTGATCCGTTGGGCTACTTCTTTTGACCTCGCACCGGTTGCCATGCTGTTGGTGATGTTCGGCGTCTTGCTGTTGCTGGGTATGTTCATGGAGCAGATATCCATGATGTTGCTTACCGTGCCGATCTTCTTCCCACTGGCTACGACGTTGGGGTTCGATCCGGTATGGTTCGGGCTGGTCATATTACTTGCGCTTGAAATCAGCTTTACCACGCCGCCGTTTGGATTGTTGCTGTTCGTGATGAAAGGGGTGGCCCCCAAGGATACCACCATGCGCGAGATATACCTATCTGCATTCCCCTATATGGGCTGCGCCATCCTTGTGGTGCTGTTGTTGATCCTATTCCCGCAATTGGCGCTTTGGCTTCCGTCTTTATAGGTCCAACCCATAGGTGCGATGTCCTGTCGCAGCGTGCGACGCGCTAAGTTTGGTGTCGCTCGCCGATCGCAGCGGTTTCTATGGCTTGACATTTTCATGGCGCACTTTGATTGAAGTGCTGAAGACAACAATCAGTATGGGAAAGGGAGCTGGGGTGCGTTTTCTTGCGGGAATTGCCAAACTGATTTGCGCTGTGAATCTCGTCATAGGCAAAACATTCGCCTGGCTGGCATTGGCTATCGTCATTATCTGCTTCACCGTGGTCGTACAGCGATATCTTTTCGCTACCAGCTATGTTTGGATGCAGGACCTTTATATCTGGTTGAACGGCGCGATGTTCACGGCGGTGGCCGGATTTGCGCTGCTGCGTGACGATCACGTGCGGGTCGACATCTTTTATCGACCGGCAAGCATGGCACGTCGGGCTCTGATTGATCTTATCGGCGTATTTCTGTTTCTGTTACCGTTTTGCTGGGTTGTCTATCAATACTCTATCCCTTTTGTGATCCGCGCCTGGAGCTATCACGAAGGGTCTGCAAATGTGGGCGGTATGCCCGGCTTGTACATTCTGAAAACCTTTATCATCGGGTTCGTCGCGCTGATTGCCCTGCAAGGGTTGGCAATGGCGATCCGGTCGGTGCTGGTGCTGAGTAACAACGCCCATCTCGTTCCACAATCCATTCAGTACAGCCCCGACCACAGTGCCGCCGATCACCCGCAGGGAGCCGCCTGATGGATCCGGTTATGATTGGCGAACTTCTTGCCGCATTGATGTTTTTCGGGGTAATCGGGTTCTTGCTGCTAGGCTTTCCGGTCGCCTTTACCCTTGCCGGCGTATCGCTGCTTTTTGGAAGCGTCGGCATGGCTTTTGGCGTATTTGATCCGTCCAATTTTGGCTCTTTGCCCAACCGTTATATCGGATTCATGACCAACGAAGTCCTGGTGGCGGTCCCCCTTTTCATATTCATGGGGGTTATGCTGGAGCGAAGCCAGATTGCGGAACAACTGTTGCTGACGATGAGCAAACTGTTCGGCAACATGCGCGGCGGGCTAGGTATTTCGGTGGTACTTGTCGGCGCGATGCTTGCTGCTTCCACCGGTGTAGTGGGCGCTACAGTCGTGACGATGGGGCTTATTTCCTTACCTGCAATGTTGCGGGCAGGGTATGATCCCAAACTGGCGACCGGAGTCATCTGTGCGAGTGGTACACTGGGTCAAATCATTCCACCGTCGACGGTCCTGATTTTCATGGGCGACATGCTGTCTGGTATCAACAGCCAGGTCCAGATGGCAAAAGGCAACTTTGCACCAACCCCCGTATCTGTGGGCGATCTGTTCGCCGGCGCGCTTTTTCCGGGTATACTGCTGGTCTCACTCTATCTCGGGTTCGTCCTGTTCAAGGCTGTATCCGACCCTGCATCCTGCCCCGCAACACCTGTACCCGCCGACGAAAAAGCTGACCTGTTGCGCGAAATCGCCATAGCGCTTATCCCGCCGTTGCTGCTGATCCTTGCAGTGCTTGGGTCGATCCTGGGTGGTATCGCTACCCCAACCGAAGCAGCCTCAGTCGGCGCTGTCGGCGCGATGGTGCTTGCGGCCCTGCGTTGGCGGCTATCTTTCAGCATCCTCAAGCAAACCATGATCGCCACCGCGACCATCACCAGTATGGTGTTTGTCATCCTCTTGGGCGCGTCGGTCTTTTCCATCGTGTTTCGGATGATGGGGGGTGACAACCTGGTACATGAGTTCCTGAGCAATCTACCCGGAGGCCCGATGGCCGCCGTGGCGGTGGTCATGGTTATCATGTTCTTTCTCGGGTTCATCCTGGATACATTCGAGATCATCTTTATCGTCATCCCCATCACCGCCCCTGTTTTATTGGCGCTGGACGTCGATCCAATTTGGCTTGGTGTGATGGTCGGGGTGAACCTTCAGACTTCGTTCTTGACGCCGCCCTTCGGGTTTGCGCTGTTTTACCTGCGGGGCGTCGCACCTGCGGATCTACCGACCAGCGCTATCTACAAAGGGATCTTGCCATTTGTGGTGTTGCAGATCATCGCAATCGCGATCCTGTTTGTTTTCCCGCAAATCGTCACATGGCTACCCCGATTGATTGCGGGCTAGGCCGGATAAATGGAAGGCCCGGTAAAGCATACCGGGCCTTCCACCATTACGTTACTGACAGGCTTAGTATTTCAGATACTTTTCGCGCGCCTGCACAAAGGGTGCATCAATCTGCTCGGTGCGGGTGCGCACCAGATTCAATGCCTCGACGAAACTGTTCGCCGTTTTCTTGACCAGCGGATCATCACTGTTGCGCAGTTCCTCAACCACTTCTACCGAAGCTTTCGCACCCGCTTCCATGATATCATCGGGGAACTTGCGTACGATGACGCCATGTTCTTCGACAAGCGTCTTGAGCGCGCGTGGATCGTTGGCAACGAAATCCGCGGCCACCTGATCATATTCCGCCTGAGATACGTCGCGGATAATCGCCTGAAGGTCTTCCGGTAGATCCTGATACTTTTTCTTGTCGACCACAAGTTCAGTGGCAAGCCCAGGCTCTACGAAAGACGGCATGTAATAGTTCTTGGCAACCTGATGGAAACCCAGAGCCAAGTCGTTATAGGGGCCGACGAACTCGGCTGCGTCCAACGTGCCTGATTGCAACGCCTGAAAGATTTCTCCGGCTGCCATGTTGGTGACTGTCGCGCCAAGCTTTTCCCAAACCCGTCCACCGAGCCCGGGCGTCCGGAATCTTACGCCCTTGATATCGTCAAGACTGGTCAGTTCATTCCGGAACCAGCCGCCGGCTTGAGTTCCGGTGTTGCCCGACAAGAAGCCCTGAACGCCGAACTGGTCATAGATCTCGTCCCAAATTTCCTGCCCGCCCAAGTAGCGAACCCAAGCTGTCAGCTCCGGAGTCGTCATGCCATAGGGTACGCCGGTAAAGAACGACAAAGCTGCCGACTTGTTCTGCCAGTAATAGGCGGCACCGTGGCTCATTTCGGCGGTCCCATCGATAACGGCATCCAGCGACTGCAGCGGAGGCACCATTTCACCTGCTGAATAGACCTGAACGGTTAGCCGCCCACCCGAAGCTGCCGTAATGCGGTCGGCCAACCGCTGCGCCCCGACACCCAGACCCGGGAAATTCTTGGGCCAGGTTGTGACCATGCGCCAAGTGATGTTGCCTTGGGCAACCGCTGGGGCAGCCAGGGTCGATGCCGCGGCACCCGCTCCCAATACACCAGCATTACGAATGAAAGAACGACGATCCATGATTTTCCTCCCGAGATCGCAATTATCGAGTAAGCGCCCTGATCGATACGGTCAGGGACAGCATGCCGCACAGATAATCCCCGTGTCTCGAAAATGTCCATGGGTTGCGAGCGTTATCAAGGTGCTCCCGGCTCAAGATTTTTTGACGCCTCGCACACGGCTTGGATGACGTGAACACGGCCCTGTACTTTGCGCTGCTATGCCGCTGCTGAAGCCGGATTCGACCCCGCACATTTTAACGATCGAAACGGTGAATAGGCCCGGGTGTCCGCTATGGGTGCCAATAAATTTTACCATAAAGTACAAAAAGGCCGGAACGCTGAACGTTCCGACCTTTCTTGCCCGCCAATAAAGCCGGGGACTGGTATACCTCAGCGTTCGGGCTGAATATACACTCGTTAAATCTTACATCGAGATAACAAAGACCCGTTCTGTACCGCGTGTACCGTTATCTACAGCGCTGGTATAGAATTCGTCAGCTGTCATATCCAAAACCAGCTTGCCGTCTTTTTCCACGATGCCTTCAGGTGACAAGGTGATTACAACGGTATCAGCTTCGATTTTGTCGTTGTCGCTTGTGTTGATGTGCAGCTCGCTTTCGCCGCTTTCATTAAACTTCACGCCGCTCACAACACCGATAACCTCGCCGTCGGTTGAACGGAACTCATGTCCAACTGCACTTGCAAGTGCATCGTGCTGTACGCGCGAGATTTTGGAGTGACCTTCTTCGTATGCGGGCATACCCTCAACGCGTGGCCCATAAGTGCTGGTTTCGGCGGTTGTTTCGGCATTTGTTTGCAGCGACGAGCTAGCTTGTGGCTCAGCTACACCCTGGCCTTCAGGCTTGCCTTCGGCATAAGCGACGGAGCCTGCAACCAAGGCTGTAATCATGGCGGTTGTTGTCAAAAAATTGCGTGTCATTTGTATTCCTCATTTTGTCAGTTTCATTACCGACACAACCTCTGAAGCGCCAAAATGGTTCCATCAAATTCGGACTGCCCCGAAAAGGAACTGGTTAAACGCATATCGTGACAACCACCTTCAGCAGGCAGGTCTCGACCCTCCCGATTAGATACTGTATCACGCAGATAGAACCTGTCGTTTCCCATGCAGGATAGGCACGCATTCTGTGATCTTTGAGGCGGAACCGATGATTCGGTTTAACCTGCGTTAAATCAAAATAGCCGAGGCTAGTGTTTGTTTGATCTACCGCGAACTTGATTGGGTACCTTATGTTGGGCGCAAGAGTTATTGCTGTGGCAAAGGATGGTGCCCATCGATTTTCCGAAAAATTGATGTCAGAAATTTGCATTGTTGAGGGTATGGGCGTCGCAGGCGACGCTCATTTGGGTGAAACCGTAAAGCATCGCTCACGCGTGGCATCTAACCCCAGTGCGCCCAACCTTCGCTAGGTTCACTTGATCCATTCGGAGCTATTCTCGGAGGTTCGTAAAAGGGGGTTTGTAGTCGGGGCCGCTGATTTGGGCGAGAACATCACGACGACGGGTGTTGATTTACTGGCGCTACCGCAAGGAACGATTTTAAAGATCGGCCAGACGGTTGAATTGGAGGTCACCGGACTTAGAAACCCATGCAAACAGATCAACGAATTTCAGGCTGGTTTACTTTCTGCTGTTTTGATGAAGGAGGCGAATGGGAACGTCATCCGCAAAACTGGGGTCATGGCAGTCGCCAAAGTGGGAGGAATTGTAAAGGCAAGCGACCCCATTCAGCTTTCCTATCCCATGAAACCATACTTTCCTCTGGAACGCGTTTGAAATCTGACGCCGTTCATATTTGGAATGCGAAGGATGGCCTCGTATGCGCAATCTGGCCAAATTGTCAAACGTCAGTTTTCGGGCCGGGTCAGTGCCGCCGGACTTGTGAGCAAGAGTTGGACCGCGAGACCTTTTACCACAGAGAGCAAGATCTGTTGCTATAAATTGCTCTCATACCAACCGCTCTTATTAGATAAACGTAACCACTCCGTTGGGACCACCTGCCTGATTTCCTGATGATTTGCTAAGAGACGGGCTTAACGACGTCGTTAGCGACGTGTCTTAGGTGGGGGTCGGCGATGCGGGGTGAGATACTGGGGTTTGAACGTCGTCGGCGCTG
>NZ_JBSXOD010000050.1:0-3318 GCF_056859255.1 Sulfitobacter sp. L-8 | reverse complement strand
ATTTTTATGATTATGTATATTTATCGTTGAGAGATACGTTGTTGATGAACTTATTAGGTTTGGCGGTGACCTACTCTCCCACGTCTTAAGACGCAGTACCATTGGCGCAGTAGCACTTAACTGCCGAGTTCGGGATGGGATCGGGTGTTTTGCTTACGCTATGACCACCAAACCGAATAAATTCATCAACGACGCGTTTTTGCGAAGCAAAAAGCGTCGGTGGCTACGCGCATTGCTCTACAATGCACGTAGCCACTCGGGTGTTATCATCGCTTTTTCCCAGCGATAACAACGCATGTCCAAGTCAGTACATTTATGTATGTGTGTATGCTTTTGATTGATGAGTATCTGCGTGACGGCTATTCAGCCAAGTCTTGCTTCTACTGGATCAAATCAAGCCTATCGAGCAATTAGTACCAGTCAACTGAACGTATTACTACGCTTACATCTCTGGCCTATCGACGAGATGGTCTATCTCGGCTCTCAGGGATACCTTGTTTTGAGGGGGGCTTCCCGCTTAGATGCCTTCAGCGGTTATCCTGTCCGATCATAGCTACCCAGCACTGCTATTGGCATAACAACTGGTCCACCAGTGGATCGTTCACCCCGGTCCTCTCGTACTAGGGGCAACTCCTCTCAAGTATCCTACACCCACGGAAGATAGGGACCGAACTGTCTCACGACGTTCTAAACCCAGCTCACGTACCTCTTTAAACGGCGAACAGCCGTACCCTTGGGACCTGCTCCAGCCCCAGGATGAGATGAGCCGACATCGAGGTGCCAAACACTGCCGTCGATATGGACTCTTGGGCAGTATCAGCCTGTTATCCCCGGCGTACCTTTTATCCGTTGAGCGATGGCCCTCCCACTTGGGACCACCGGATCACTATGGCCGTCTTTCGACTCTGCTCGACTTGTCAGTCTCGCAGTCAGGCTGGCTTCTGCCATTGCACTCAACGAGCGATTTCCGACCGCTCTGAGCCAACCTTCGCGCGCCTCCGTTACGATTTAGGAGGCGACCGCCCCAGTCAAACTACCCACCACACAGGGTCCCGGATCCGGATAACGGACCGCGGTTAGACATCAAGCAGAACAAGGGTGGTATCTCAAGGGAGGCTCCACGCAGACTGGCGTCCACGCTTCAAAGCCCACCACCTATCCTGCACATGTTCGGCCTAATGCCAGTGTGAAGTTGTAGTAAAGGTGCACGGGGTCTTTCCGTCTAACCGCGGGTAACCGGCATCTTGACCGGTAATTCAATTTCGCTGAGTCTATGTTGGAGACAGCGGGGAAGTCGTTACGCCATTCGTGCAGGTCGGAACTTACCCGACAAGGAATTTCGCTACCTTAGGACCGTTATAGTTACGGCCGCCGTTTACCTGGGCTTCAATTCAGAGCTCTCACCCCTCCTTTTAACCTTCAGGCACCGGGCAGGCGTCAGACCCTATACGTCGTCTTGCGACTTCGCAGAGCCCTGTGTTTTTAATAAACAGTCGCCACCCCCTGGTTTGTGCCCCCAGCCTCTAGTTGCCTAGAAACCGGGCCTCCTTCTCGCGAACTTACGGAGGTATTTTGCCGAGTTCCTTCAACATAGTTCTCTCAAGCGCCTTGGTATTCTCTACCTATCCACCTGTGTCGGTTTAGGGTACGATCTAGCGATGGAGCTATTTCCAGGGACCTCTAAGCAGCCCATTCAATCCGATAAGGATGAACTACCCTCGAGATCCGTCACTTCCATCTGGCCCAGGAATATTAACCTGGTTCCCATCGACTACGCCTTTCGGCCTCGCCTTAGGGGTCGGCTTACCCTGCTCAGATTAGCTTTAAGCAGGAACCCTTGGATTTTCGGCGAGAGTGTCTCTCACACTCTTTGTCGCTACTCATGTCATCATTCTCACTAGTGATCTCTCCACGGGATCCCTCACAGGCCCGCTTCACAGAAAAGACTTTATCTTGTGCTACCGCCTACGGCTACTTGAACACGTTTACACGTACCAAACAGACGTTAAGCGATAATAAAGATAAGTCTTATGTCACACTACGCTCTGCTACCATGCAATAAATGCATCCTAAGCTTCGGCTCATGGCTTGAGCCCCGTTACATCTTCGCCGCAAGACAACTTATTTAGACCAGTGAGCTGTTACGCTATCTTTAAAGGATGGCTGCTTCTAAGCCAACCTCCTGGTTGTTTTGGTCGTCTCACCTGCTTTCCCACTTAGCCATGAATTAGGGGCCTTAGCTGTAGGTCAGGGTTGTTTCCCTCTTCACGACGGACGTTAGCATTCGCCGTGTGTCTGCCATCTAGTACTCCTCGGTATTCGGAGTTTGGTTAGGATCAGTAAGCCTGTGGGGCCCCATTACCCATCCAGTGCTCTACCCCCGAGGGTATTCGGATGACGCTCTACCTAAATAGATTTCGCAGAGAACCAGCTATCTCCGAGTTTGATTGGCCTTTCACCCCTAGGCACAGCTCATCCCGATCCTTTTCAACGGATGTGGGTTCGGTCCTCCAGTAAGTGTTACCTTACCTTCAACCTGGCCATGCCTAGATCACTCGGTTTCGGGTCTGATCCCACAAACTCAACGCCCTATTAAGACTCGCTTTCGCTGCGCCTACACCTAACGGCTTAAGCTTGCTTGTGAGACCAAGTCGATGACCCATTATACAAAAGGTACGCTGTCAGGACGTAAAGCCCCTCCAACTGATTGTAGGCGTTCGGTTTCAGGTACTGTTTCACTCCCCTCGTCGGGGTGCTTTTCACCTTTCCCTCACGGTACTGGTTCACTATCGGTCAGTAAGGAGTACTTAGCCTTCGAAGGTGGTCCTCCGATCTTCAGACAGAATTTCACGTGTTCCGCCCTACTTAATACGTCCAATCATGCTTCTTATACGGGACTATCACCCACTTTGGTTGCGCATTCCAACGCATTCTAACCACACTCATGGCTCGGCTGGTCCCCGTTCGCTCGCCGCTACTGGGGGAGTATCAATTGATTTCCTTTCCTCCGGGTACTTAGATGTTTCAGTTCCCCGGGTTTGCTTTTATAAACCTATGTATTCAGTCTATAAATACCTGGTTCTGCTTACTGATGAACCCACCGTCTGCACCTTGCGAACTTACGTCCTCAAGTAGCAAAGCGGTAGGACAACAATAAACAATCAGGTGGGTTGCCCCATTCAGAAATCCATGGATCAAAGCTTATTCTCAGCTCCCCATGGCTTATCGCAGAGTATCACGTCTTTCATCGCCTCTTACTGCCAAGGCATTCACCAAACGCCCTTTTCGCGCTTGATTTGATCCAGAAAAAGCAAGACT
>NZ_JBSXOD010000049.1:0-3563 GCF_056859255.1 Sulfitobacter sp. L-8 | reverse complement strand
CCAGATAGTCGATGTCGCCCTTGGACACCAACTGGCCAATGGCCTCCGGCGTGTCACCCCAGAAACCCGAAGCGCACCCGATGCGCAGTTGTCGATCCGACATATACCCCCCTATCTGCCCGTCCATTCCGGCGCGCGCTTCTCCAGAAACGCCGAGAAACCTTCCCGCGCATCCTCTGTCGTCGCAATGCGCGGCAGCATGGTTTCGGCAAATCGAAACTGCTGTTCGATCGTCATATCCTGCATCGCGTGATAGGAGTACTTTCCGAGTCGAACTGCTGACGGGGAGCGTGCCGTGATCAGGTCAGTCAATTCTGCGACCTTGGCGTCAAGCGCGTCCGGTTCCGTCACATAATTAACGATGCCGTATTCCAGCGCCTGTTCGGCACTCCACGGTTCGCCGGTGATGTACATCTCCAGCAAACGGCGACGCGGTATCACCCGCATCATCTGCGGCATGATCATCATCGGAAACAGGCCGATCTTGACCTCCGGGGTCGCGATCCTGGCCGTGTTCGACATGACAGCAATATCGCAAGCACAGACAAGTCCGGCACCGCCACCCATGGCGTGACCGTTGATCCGACCGATGATCGGCTTGTTGCAGGTTTCCATCAGGGTGAACAGGCGAATGACGAAATGCCCGGGCTGCGAGATGTCTCCGGTGAACGGCCCGCCATCCTTGCCAGCCTTGAGATCTCCGCCCGCGCAGAACGCGCGGTCCCCGGCGCCGGTCAGCACGATGACAAGCACGTTGTCGTCATTCTGTGCTGTCTCGAAGGCCTCGATCAGTTCCCCCACCGTCGGTACGTTCAGTGGATTGCGCTTTTCCGCATTGTCGATGGTGATTTTCGCGACCCCGTCGCTGATTTCCAGCAGCACATTCTTGTCAGACATCTTTCATCTCCGTTTTCCGAGGGCCCATCCCTCTTGCATCCTATTACGTGACAGCCGCACCTATCCGGAATACCCGCCGCCCCGCCCTTACCGCGCGACGCGTCGAACACGAATTTATGGTGGTGCGGTCCTGTCGGCTCCCTACATCCTGAAGACACCGTAATGCGGCGCGTTGGGTGCAACACCCGCCGCACAGCACAACGCAATGCCAAGCATGTTGCGTGTATCGAGTGGATCGATGATCCCGTCATCATAAAGCCGCGACGTAAACCAGTAGGCCGAGGTTTCGTCTTCGGCCTTTGCACGCACCCGGTCGCGGAGTTCCTGCACGGATTCCTCGCTGAGGTCGGGGTCGTCGCGGCGCATCTGGGCCAGTTTGACATCGCCGAGCGTGCGCGCGGCCTGTTCGGGGCCCATCACGCCCATTTGTGCGTTGGGCCATGACATCAGAAGGCGCGGATCCCAGGCGCGACCGCACATACCGTAATACCCGGCCCCGAAGGCGCCGGAGGTCAGTACCGTCAGCTTGGGCACCTCGGAGCCGGCCTGTGCCATCAGCATTTTCGCCCCGTCCTTGGTGATGCCGCGTTCCTCGTACTCCCGGCCGATCATGTAGCCGGTGGTGTTCTGAAGAAAGATGAGCGGTGTTCCGGTCTGGTTGCAAAGCTGTATGAAATGCGCGGCCTTGAGTGAACTGTCGTTGAACAGAACCCCGTTATTGCCGAGAATTCCCACCTTGCAGCCCCAGATGCGGGCATAGCCGGTGACCAGCGTGGTTCCGTAATTCGGCTGGTATTCGTGAAACCGCGACCCGTCGACGATCCGGGCGATAACCTCGCGCATGTCGAAACGGACGCGGTAGTCGGTGGGTACGATACCGTAGATTTCGGCGGGATCGTAATAAGGATCCTCGGGCGCGGCCCAGTCGAACGCGCGGGGTCTGCGCGGGAAGGTGCCGACGATTTCACGAGCGAGCGCAATACCCGCCTCTTCGGAATCAACCGGATAGTCGCCGGTGCCCGAGACCGAGGTGTGCATGTCCGCGCCGCCCAGATCGTTGACCGAGACCTCTTCGCCGGTGGCGGCCTTGACCAACGGCGGCCCACCAAGGAAAATCGCGCCGGTATCGCGCACGATGATAGTATGCTCGCACAAAGCGGGCACATAGGCACCGCCCGCCGTGCAGTGGCCGCAGACAATGGCCACCTGGGGGATACCCTTTTTCGAAAGGATGCACTGGTTGCGGAATACCCGCCCACCCGGCGCGAAAACCCCCGACATTTCCTCGAGATAGCCGCCCGCGCTGTCGCAGATATGTACCACTGGCAGCTCATTTTCCAACGCAAATTCGAGCGCGCGCACGATTTTCGGCACGGACATGGGGTACCAAGCGCCGCCCTTGTTGGAACTGTCGTCGGCGTGAATGACGACCTCGCGCCCGGCGATCACACCGACGCCGGTGATGATGTTGGCACCCGGTGCCTGACCGTCGTAAAGATCGTTCGCCGCCAGACTCGAAAACTCTAGGAACGGTGTCCCCGGATCTAGCAGCAGTTCGAGCCGCTGGCGTGCCAGCATCTTGTTTTGCCGCTTCAACCGGTCGAGATCACGGCGGGGGCGGTCATGGCGCGCCTTGTCCTGTACCTCCCGGAACCGGTTGACGACCTCCTGCATCCGGCCAGAGGCTTCCTTGAATTCCGCCGATTCCGGGCGGATCTGTGTTTCCATCCGTCTCATCAATCCGTCTCCTCTTGCGGTTCCAGACGCAGCAGGACGTCCTTGCCGCCGAAACTGTCGCCTGTGGCGAAGGGCAGCTCCGCGACGATCCCGTCGCGCGGGGCTGTGACCGTGGTTTCCAGTTTCATGCTCTCGATCACCAGCATCGGCGCGCCTTCTTTCACGGCGTCGCCGGGTGCTACGGATACCGACACCACGACGCCGGGCATGGGTGCCAGCATCTGGTCCTGCGAGGCACCGCTTCCGGCCCTGTCCAAGGCGTCTGCCGGATCGGTCCGCCCGATTTCATAGGCCCGCCCGCCGAAGTGTATGAATGTGGCGCTCTCGTCCACGGCGATACGCATCGGGATGCGGGTGTCCGATATCTCCAGTACATACGCGCCTCTGCCGGCGGCTTCGTCGAGGGTGCAGGGAATCTCCCTTTCACCCATGTGCAGGACATGGCCTTGGCGCGTCGAGGCCAGCCAGACCGGGATCTCTTCCCCGTCAACTTCCAGAATGCGGCGCATCAGTTTCTCCAGTTTCCCATGAGTCGATAGATTTCCGGCACATTCTCCAGCGCTTTCACGAGCCGCGCATCGGACAGCACAGTGGCGGCGGCAAGAATGTCGGTGGTCGCGGGATCGCGATCCTGGTTCAGTTCATCGGCTTCTTCTGCCAGAAAACCGGTCGAGACATCGCCGGAACGGAATTTGGGATGGTCGAGGATCGTATCGAGATAGGCCAGATTGGTGGTTACCCCGAGAATGACATAATCCTGCGCCGCGCGGCGGCCCCTGGCGATGGCCTCTGCCCTGTTGCGGCCGTGGACGATCAGTTTGGACAGCATGGGGTCGAAATCGGTGGTCACTTTGCCGCCGTCCAGAATGCCGCTGTCCACGCGGACGCCTTCGCCGCGGGGTTCGTCCAGCAGCAGGATGTCCCCGATC
>NZ_JBSXOD010000048.1:0-5363 GCF_056859255.1 Sulfitobacter sp. L-8 | reverse complement strand
CTATAGAGTTTATTAAATTATATAGATGAAGTGTCAGATGATAGAATGGCTATGCATTGTATACACCTTTGCCATCCAAAACACGACTGGGGTTCACCGAGCAATCTACACCTCCGTCAAACATGTTGTCGAGTGAGGAATAATTTTCACCAGATGTTGTGGCAAATTCTCTACAGTCGAACTTGGCACCCTCATTTCCAAGCTGATCCCTAGAAGCCCGGGTTCCTGGCACTTCTAGAGGAGGATCGCAGGCCCAGGAAATTTCTCCCCCAGGCCTGCAAACGTCAAATAAAATTGCGATCAGCGGATGATGCGTACATCCGCATTTGTTTCCGCATCCACGATCACTGTTTGACCGGTGATGTTCACATAGCGATACTCTGGCTGTGGAAGTTCAAACGTCAGAACAGTTTCGGGAACGCCCGCGCCGACTACAACTTCACCATCCAAGTAGACGGTCTCGACTGGGTTGGTCGTGATGTAAGTAATGGTTTCTTCCTCTGGTTCCGCTAAGGCCGCGCCTGCAGCGCCGCCTAAGATACCCCCTGCAATGATCCCGCCAATTGGTCCACCGACCGCAACGTCGGTCAGAACACCCAAGCTGGGGTCTGCTCCGGCTGAGTGCAGAATGACACCCTAAGCGCCCAGCACGCGTTTCCCGTAGTCGCGCAGGTTGCCTTTGGGATCGACGTATCGGTACAGAGTTACAGGCTTCACGCCCAGCTCACGGCACAGCTCAGAAACGGACGTGTCCCTATTCGCCATAGCTGCCTGCGCCATCCGGACCTGGGCTTTGGTGAGTGCGAACTTTCGACCACCTTTGCGACCACGCGCGCGGGCAGCCTGCAACCCTGCCATGGTGCGTTCCCGGATCAACTCGCTTTCAAATTCGGCGAGCGCGGCAAAGATTCCAAATGACAGCCGACCGGCTGCGGTGGTTGTGTCGATCTGTGCTCCTTGGCCTGTGAGCACCTTCAGGCCGACACCCCGCTCTGACAGTAAGGTCGTCGTTTTCACCAGATGATTCAGACTGCGGCCCATTCTGTCCAGTTTCCAGATCACCAGGACATCGCCTTCGCGTAGAGCCTTCAGGCACGCTTCGAGACCCGGGCGGTCGTTTTTCTTGCCTGAGGCCTGATCGGAATAGATCTGCTCTTCATCTACACCCGCAGCGATCAAAGCGTCCCTTTGCAAATCAAGGGACTGGCTGCCATCGGCCTTGGAGACGCGTGCATATCCGATCAGCATGTTTCACAAACGAACGTTTGAGATGTGCGGAGGAAACCCCAGCTTTCGGGCATGGCATTTATTCCTTAATCCATTACACAATCATCGATAAGCAATCCCCAAAGAGAAAGCAAAAGAAACATGGCGCATCGCACCATACTGACCGAGCGCCAGCGTGTGGCGCTTTTTGACCTGCCGACTGACGAAGCGGATATGTTGCGGCATTACACGCTGGCAGACGACGATATCGAACACATCAACGAACGGCGGCGGCCAGAGAACAAAATCGGCTTTGCATTGCAGCTCTGCGCGTTGCGGTATCCTGGGCGGCTATTGTCATCCGACGAGGTTATTCCAGAAAAGATACTGCGCTTCATCGCCGCTCAGTTGGGGTTGAGTGCAGGCGATGTCCTGCCATATGCCGCACGCCGCCAAACCCGCCAGCAGCATTTGCACAACCTTCGTGAGGTTTACGGCTTCAAGATGTTCTCAGGCCAGGGCGCCCGCAGTCTCAAAGCGTGGCTTGAATGCGAAGCCGAATCCTCCCGTTCCAGCGAAGATCTAGCTCGGCGCTTTGTTGAAGAGTGCCGCCGGACGCATACGATCCTGCCCGGTGTCTCGGTTATCGAACGGCTTTGTGCAGATGCGCTGGTATCGGCGGAACGCCGGATTGAAAGCCGGATCGCCAACAGGATAAGCGTTGAAACGAAAGAGCGTCTGGACGCGCTGTTGACCGAGATTGCAGATGGCAATGTCACCCGGTTTATCTGGCTTCGCCGTTTCGAGGTGGGCAGCAACTCGGCGGGAGCATCGCGGCTTCTGGATCGGTTGGAGTTTCTGCAGGGCATAAGCCTCTCACCGGACATTTTGGTCGACGTTCCACCACACCGTGTCACCCGCCTTCGCCGCCAAGGCGAGCGCTACTTTGCCGACGGTTTGCGAGACATCACCAGCGATCGGCGTCTGGCAATCCTCGCCGTCTGCGCGGTGGAATGGACGGCGGCCATTGCCGACGCCGTAATCGAGACCCACGACCGGATTGTTGGCAAGACCTGGCGGGATGCGAAAAGGCTGTCCGATGCACGTATCGCGGACGCCCGATCTTCACTGCGCGAGACCTTGCGCTCCTTCAAGGATTTGGGCGCTGCCTTGCTGGCGGCAAAGGCGGATGGCGCATCTCTTGAAGCGGCCATTGACGTTACGTGTGGTTGGTCTCACCTCGAACGCATGGTGACAACAGCTGCAGAGTTGACTGACACGATGGCGGCTGATGCCCTGACTCATGTCGTTCACGGGTACCATCGGTTCCGGCGGTATGGCCCTAGAATGCTGCGGGCGCTCGATATCGGTGCGGCGCCGGTGGCGGCCCCTTTGATACAAGCTACAAAGGTCATCGCCGATGATCAAACCAATGCGCCCCGTCAGGTTAGCTTCCTGCGCCGAACCTCAAAATGGCATCGCCACCTCAATGTCCAAGACCCAAAAGACAATCGGCTATGGGAGGTCGCCGTTCTGTTCCAGGTGCGTGAAGCCTTCCGATCTGGCGATATCTGGCTCTCCCATTCCCGACGTTACGCCGATCTGAAACAAGCGCTTGTGCCAATAGAAGCGGCAAAGGCGTCGCCACGCCTGACGATGCCATTCGAACCTGAGGTCTGGCTCGATGATCGCAAGGTCAGATTGACAGAATCCATGGAGCGTTTGGCCAAGGCCGCCCGGAGCGGAGCTATCCCAGGCGGTTCCATCGAGAACGGTATTCTCAAGGTTGATCGTTTGTCTGCGGAGACCCCGGCGGATGCTGACGGCATGGTGCTTGATTTCTATGGCCGTCTGCCTTCAGTTCGGATTACCGATCTTCTGCAGGAAATCGATGATGATATCGCGTTCACCGAAACCTTCACACACCTGCGTACCGGCGCGCCCTGTAAGGATCGCATCGGGCTTCTGAACGTGCTGCTGGCCGAGGGATTGAACCTCGGCCTCAGCAAAATGGCTGAGGCGACCAGTTCCCACGATTATTTCCAACTTTCGCGTCTGTCCCGTTGGCATGTTGAAAGCGATGCCATCAATCAGGCGCTCGCCACGGTGATCGAGGCACAGGCCAAATTGCCGATGGCGCAGTTCTGGGGCGGCGGCATAAGCGCATCAAGCGACGGTCAGTTCTTTCCGACAACGCGGCATGGCGAGGCGATGAATCTTATCAACGCGAAATATGGGCAGGAGCCCGGCTTGAAGGCCTACACCCACGTCTCCGACCAGTTCGGGCCGTTCGCAACTCAGAACATCCCGGCAACAGTCAACGAGGCTCCGTACATTCTGGACGGGTTGCTGATGAATGAGGCGGGGCGAAAAATCAAAGAGCAATATGCCGACACCGGCGGCTTCACGGATCATGTCTTTGCCGCGACAGCGCTCCTGTCTTATCGATTTGTTCCCCGCATACGCGATTTGCCGTCAAAACGGCTCTATCTCTTCGATCCCGCAGCTGCGCCGAAGGAAGTCCGCCGACTGGTCGGCGGAAAGATCAGAGAAAAGCTGATTACTGAAAACTGGCCGGACATCTTGCGCGCCGTCGCTACCATGGCGGCGGGTGTCATGCCGCCCAGTCAGTTGTTGAGGAAGTTTGCATCATATCCACGTCAGCACGAGTTGGCTCTTGCTCTGCGAGAGATCGGTCGCATCGAGCGCACCCTGTTCATAGTTAACTGGCTGCTTGACGCCGATATGCAGCGACGGGCTCAGATCGGTTTGAACAAAGGTGAGGCCCACCACGCGTTGAAAAACGCTCTACGCATCGGGCGCCAGGGCGAAATCCGAGACCGAACCTCTGAAGGACAGCACTACCGTATGGCCGGGCTGAACCTGCTGGCAGCGATCATCATCTATTGGAACACCAAGCATCTTGGCCACGCAGTTGCGGCCAGAAAGCGAGCCGGTCTCGACTGTTCGCCAGACCTTCTGGCGCATATCTCGCCGCTCGGATGGGCTCATATCCTGCTCACAGGCGAATACAGGTGGAAAAGCAGGTGACGTCCGGCTTTAGGGTGTCATTCTGCACTCAGCCGGAGCAGACCCCAAGCTGGCACCGACTGCAGCACCTTCGCGCTGATTGTTCTCGGTCCCTTCGACGTCCTCATAGGTAACGGAATTTACAGTAACTTCCGCAGGACGCATTGTAAGCGGAACTGCCTGCTCCTGAACATTTACTGCAAGGTAGTAAGAACTTGACCAGCCTGAGACTTCCCCAAAGTTCACTTGGCACCACGATGCCTCGTCGAGGCAACCTTCGACCATTGCTGTTTCTCCGCCGGGAATGACGCCAACGACAGTATACTGTGGACCCGGGCCTGAGCGTACATTCAGATCTGTTGCGGCAATCGCATCAGCGGATTGCGCGAAAGCAGGGATAGCAGTCGAAAACAAGGGAGCACCGATTAAGCCCGTTTTAGCGAATGTCATGAGTACAGTCCTTATATCACCTTAGTCTCTGGCGACGTGAGTCATGTGACGTCACTTCCATCGCCAGAAGGCAGTGTGGCTATGGCAAACATTGCAAGATTTCGTTCCTGATATCTGATAACAGTGAGGCAACCTACTGAATAAAAAGGATATAAGATTTTTGGATCCTACCTTTTTGATCTACGATTGGAGTGCCCCCACTGAAGTGGTCCACCAATTGGGATAGAATTATCCCTTTTCAGGAAGACCAGTGATGGCTGGAAAGCGAGACAAACCTGAAGACGTGGTGCTGAAGCTTCGACAGGTTGAAGTGCTAGAAGGACAAGACATGGGTTTGCAGAGGCGGCGCGCCAGATCGACGTGACGCAGCAGACCTATTACCGCCACGCCTGGGCCGACTACACCGCCTAAATGGCGGCGTAACCTATTGATCATTGGAACCGTAAAAGCCCAAAACAACAACTTGGCGATGCCCCATCAGCCGTCCGATCAAACCGCCGCACGTGGCTCACGAATGACGATGGTGCAAGTCACCCCTGTCCGTCGTCAGGGTTTTTGGGACCAATGGCGGCCTAAACTAAGAGAGAGTTCGGCTCATCTGGTTGGTTTGATTATGCGGCGTGCTGTCGGTGATGCAAGCGTCGCGTTTCGAGCGTCTTACGTTTGATCCTTTCCCT
>NZ_JBSXOD010000047.1:0-5715 GCF_056859255.1 Sulfitobacter sp. L-8 | reverse complement strand
GCGCGGCTGCGGGATAGTCTCATAAATATCGACTCCTTTTCCTCTACAGTATCAATTACCCCGACTCAATCTCAAAATGAAAAAACCACAAACCATTGAAAACACATGGCACCCAGTCTCAAAAACCTCGGCACAACGACATCACTGGGAAATGGCCTCAGAGGACGAGAAGTCGACATCATCAAACTCTGGTGCATTCAGTATCGCCCATGACGACGAGAGAGATCAAGAAAAAAGCAACGATATCTCCCTACCCGCCCACGTCGCGGGCTCAGGCGGTCTCGATCGCCTGGTCGACACTGCCCGCGCCTATGCGCGCGCTGCGGCCTCCGACAACACGCTGAAGGCCTACGCGAAAGACTGGGCGCATTTTGCACGCTGGTGCCGGATGAAGGGCATCGAGCCTCTGCCGCCCTCGCCAGATATGATCGGGCTTTATCTGGCGGATCTGGCCTCCGGGTCGGGCACCTCCCTTGCGCTATCCGTCAGCACAATCGAACGCCGCCTTTCAGGTCTCGTTTGGAACTACGCGCAGCGCGGGTTCTCCCTTGATCGCAAGAACCGCCATATCGCCACGGTGTTGGCCGGGATCAAGCGCAAGCATGCGCGCCCGCCTGTGCAAAAAGAAGCGATCCTGGCCGAAGACATTCTCGCGATGGTAGCCACCCTGCCCTACGATCTGCGCGGGCTGCGGGATCGGACGATCCTGCTCTTGGGTTATGCTGGCGGCCTGCGCCGCTCGGAAATCGTCAGTCTTGATGTGCACAAGGACGACACGCCGGACTCTGGCGGCTGGATTGAGGTACTAGACAAGGGTGCCCTGCTCACGCTCAACGCCAAGACCGGTTGGCGCGAGGTCGAGGTCGGTCGCGGCTCCAAGGATCAAACCTGCCCCGTGCACGCGCTCGAGCAATGGCTGCACTTCGCAAAGATCGACTTCGGTCCAGTCTTCGTCGGCACTTCGCGCGATGGCAAACGCGCCACGGAAACGCGACTGAACGACAAGCATGTCGCCCGCCTGATCAAGCGTACGGTCCTGGACGCGGGCATCCGATCAGAGCTGCCCGAGAAAGAGCGCCTGGCGCTGTTCTCTGGCCACAGTTTGCGCGCCGGTCTCGCGTCCTCGGCTGAGGTGGATGAGCGCTATGTTCAGAAGCAGCTCGGCCATGCTTCCGCCGAGATGACCCGCCGTTACCAACGCCGCCGTGATCGGTTCCGGGTGAACCTGACCAAGGCCGCCGGTCTCTGAACCCGGGTTCCCTCACGCGGCCTGTCCGCTGAGCCTGCCATAGAAGCTGCGCTCGAGGTGCAACTCCCCTGCCCCGGCTTTCTCGACCATGCCGCGCAGATATCCGCCCGGCGAGGAAACCTCACCCACGCTGTGCTTCTCGAAGACGAGCGCAAACGCGGCCGTGGCCACCTGGGTGCCCATTCGGTCCTGCGCCACGTTCCAGGCATGCTCCGAGATCCCGATCATCGGCCTGAGTTGCCCCGCAACCCGGTGCAGGTCGCCCCAATCCTTCAAGAATCCACCCATATTGCGCGCCCAGGATGCGAATTCGGGACAGGCCTGCATGATTGTCGGCAGGTCGAGCGCTGTGCGCTTCTTGCGCACCTCGGCAACCCAGTCTTCCAACTCCCTATCAACCCGCTCTTCGGGTGGCGCATTGGGCACCACACCCGCCGCTTCCTCTTGTTCAGAGGAATTACCAGTTACAGGATTAAGTTGATTTGTAATTAGTATATGAGGTTCGGAAATGACCTCCCTGGGGTTCATTTTTTGAGTGTTCTCCTTCATTTGGGCATCGTTATTATCCGTGTTTTCCACAGGTTTCACCGCGGCGGTCGCCTTGAGATAGGCCGCCTCCACCCGTTCCTGCAGTTCCTTGAACCAAGTGAGCAGGCGCACAAGCCGTTCGGAGACTTCGTGTCGCCGCGGTAGCTGGTCCAGAAGCTCTTCGAAGACACCCGTGAATTGGCTCCAGGGCCCGCGCAGCGCGCTGCTGATAGCCGCCTCAATCCGGGCGCGGATCATCCGGCGCGCCACCGTGATCTGGCGCTTCAAGCGCTGGCAGAGCTCGCGTTCAGCCTGCAACTCGGCATGCAGTTCCTCGAAGTCCTCGACGCGGGCTGAAAGCGGCGACAGGTCGAACCCATAAGCCTCGACGATGCGCCCCTCGGTGTCCCTGCGGCCCCACCGCTTGCCATTGGGACTATCCTGGAAGGAGATCACACCGATCTCAGCAAGGCGCCGCGCGTGGCGTTTGAGGGCCGACAGCGAAAAACCTGTCTGCTCCATCAAATAGGCGTTCGACGCCCAGACGATCGGACGCTGCCCCTCTTCCCAGTCCTGGGCCTGGGTAAAGGCCCCGAGCGTGTCGAGGAGCACCATGTCACCGGCTTTCAGGCCGATATGTGCCCCCACGCGCTTGAATGCCACGAAGGCCCGTGTTTTGGGTATTGCTACCCGTTCACCGGCTTGGGCAAGTTGCTCAGCAACCCCAAGACCCGGTGTCGGCTTGCGCCAACCTGTATGTTTCATGCCTGTATCTCACCTCCGGTTATGTGGAGGCAAAAGAAAGCCGTTCGCTCAAAAGCGTTCGTCGTTGACAGTGATTCGTGGGAGAGGTATCTTCTAAGCGACCAAACTTTTCAGATTAGCTCTCAGGCCACGCTGCTTGGGGGCTTTTCTTTTGCCTAGATCATCGTTCCGACTGCTCCTCTTTTGTCGCGAGGAATTGGCTGTAGAGCTGATCCAGTCGACCGGAGAGAAAGTCTCCGAACTCGGTTGAATCTTGCGCCGTGAGCGAAATACTGAATGCCTTACCGGACCGGCCGATGACGCCTTTGATGCGGCCTTTGCCGGCGGTCCAGGTGCGTTTCTTGGGCGTAGCGCGTGCTTTTCGTCGCTTCGGAGCCCTACCCGCTTCTGCCAGTTTGCTGTGCAAGAACTCGAAGCGAGCATCACTATCGAGTTCCTGAAACCCTTCAAATTCAAAGGCTTCTTTGAGGATCTTGTCGTTCGCCGGCTCCAAAGCCAGCTTCTTGAAATCTTCCCAGCGATCACGCCCGATCTGCTTGGCTGGGCCAATCTGCTCGATAACGTCCCGCGGGACATTCTGAGCCACCGACAGCATGCGCGAAAGCAGTGTCCCATCAATGGTCAACGCAGCTTGGATCACATCCTTTGACTGCTCCATATCCAAGAGACTCTTCGCAAACAGCGCCTTTTCGATGAACGAGAGATCTGCGCGTGCCGTATTCTCCTGCCCTTGAGCAAGAATGTGCGCCACATCGTCCATTGGTTTGACAATAGCGCGAACTTTACGGTTGAGCGCCGATGCAACTCGAACGCGGCGATGCCCGAAGACGATCATATAGCGACCGTCTATTTCTGGATGCGGGCGAAGCAATACTGGTGTGTCTTGGCGGCCGGCTGCGATTGATGCCTTCAGTTCATCGAATGCCTGATCGTCATCGCTGAGGCGATCCGAGACGAAGGACACGTCGATCAATTGTGGATCGATCTCGACAATCGTTTCCCCTTCCAGGAGACGCTTCGAGTTCTCCGCGAGGCTGTCGATTGAAACTTTCATCGACTTCGAAGCACCGCGCATTGCGTATCCAGAGCGGCCAGAATCCTTGGGTTGCTCCGGGGAACCGCTCATGACGCTTTTCAGGAGGTCTTTCCGAGCCATTAAGCTAGCTCCTTTGCTTCGCGATCCAACCCAAGCTCTGCGCTCATCCGATCAGTTGCACGGCTGTCAAAACTGGTGATCTGCACGGCTGTCAAAATGTCGGTCATTCCCGCCCCCAGGCCTTGTGGATCAGCTCTGCGATCTCGTCGTTCACGTCGTTCAAAGAAGTGACAGCGCGATCATAGGTGGTCCGGACGAACTGCGACCGCTCGACTTCGTAGAGCGTCTGCTTCGTTATCCCTGCGTCGGATATCGCGGTCGATTTCAACACTGGAGCCGACAGCATCTGATTTGGAAACATTGCCTGGAGGAACCCGACCATCTGCTTTTGGGGGCCGTCCGTCGGTTCAAATCGCGTTACGAGGTAACGGAACCACTTCAGTCGCATGTTTGCTCCAGCGTCACGGATCGTCTTCATGATCCCGCCCAACATCAGAAGAAACTGGCTCATCGACATGACGTCCAACATCTGAGGATGGACCGTCACAATCACCGAAGATGAGGCCGTAAGAGCGGTGAGCGTCAGGTAGCCCAACTGAGGGGGGCAATCGATTACGACCACATCATAGCGCTTATCGACCTCGCCGAGCGCTTTGGATATCCGAGTGAAGAAGGTTCGCCCCTCATGGGGGTCACTGCTCGTCAGTGCAACCGGGGTATCATATTCGTACTCTTGCAGTTCGAGACTTGCCGGAACGATATCCAGATTTGGAAAGTTTGTCGGTCGGATTACTTCGGAGATGGGCTTGCGCTCGTCATCATACCGGAGTGTCTCATACAGCGAAGGCACGTTGTCGAGTTCAGGCTGAATACCGTGCAAAGCTGTCAGCGAAGCTTGAGGATCCAAGTCGATCGCAAGAACGCGATGGCCCTTCAGCGCCAGATGCTGAGCGAGATGAGCTGCGGTGGTGGTCTTTCCGCTGCCCCCTTTAAAGTTCACGACAGACACAACGTGCAACTCTTCGCCTGGCTGTCGGTAGGGCACATATCGACGCTTGCCAGGCCGACCATGTTTGTCCAGATAAGCTCTCAGCTCGAGCATCTGCTCCGCAGAGTAGCTACGCCTTCCGGATGACGACGTTTCAGGCTCGGGGCCTTTGCCCTCGAGGTGAAGCTTCTTGATGGTCGACTGGGTTACGCCAAGATAGTAGGCAACCTCCGCGAGCGAAAACTGACGTAGACCTTTCTGGGCATCTGGAGGATACTGTTCCTGCCGCAACATATTGAGGCGGTCAGAAATCAACTCTCCCTGCTGAAGGATGATCTCGTCGAAGGGTTGATCCTTCGTATCAGCCGTAAATGACCTATCTCGCATCCGCCTGCCCTCTAAATATCGCTTTTTCAGCGATTTCGCTCTTTAAAGTGTCATCTACACGGAAAAACGAGTCTTAACAACGATTTTTACCCAGAGGCTCGAACCCACTCGACGCACTTGGCGGTTTAGATGCGGCGACAAGCTGTAGCGATCACAGAACACCGCAACTCAATATATAGGGATAATAGCGACATCTTCGACACAGTTATTTGGTCATGTCTCGCGGCGATACCTATGTAACCATTTGTTTTATATTGAATTTATGCGGCTGCACGGCTGTCAAAGCACATGCGGATCTAGGACTCGAAACTCCCGGCAGAACCGCGAAACCTAGGGTGCCAAAACGAACAGTATCCGCCGGGCCTTACAAACGAGCTATGATCATTTGCCGCCGTTCGGCACTTCAATCACGGCAGACCAACAAATAACCAAGTCGCTTCAGGGACCTGGAAGGCAGCATAAGTCGGCTGGGTTGCCCCAGCCGATTCTTCGCGTCACACGGCGTCTTTGGGCCCCCAGGGGATGACGGCCTGCAGGGACAGATCGTCCTGGTTCGCGGCTTTGCCGAGGTTGGCGTTGAAGCCGTGGTCGCGGATGGTCAGCGTGTAGTAGTCGGCGCCGGTCTCCTTGTTCTGCTTCTTCCAGATGCCGCCGCACTCGACCAGCTTGCCGCGCGGGGAGCGACCAAGGACGCGGTGCGTC
>NZ_JBSXOD010000046.1:0-310402 GCF_056859255.1 Sulfitobacter sp. L-8 | reverse complement strand
GGCCGAGGCTGTGTGGAAACGCATTTGATTGCGTGTTTTGGACCTCTGTTTTTCCGCCCATGGCGTTTTTCTATTCCAGGAGCGCCATTTGTCCCATATGGGGTCCTATTTCATCGGGTCGGGGCTTTGATCGCGGGATCTGCCCGACAATTAGCGCTGTTTGGCTCAATTACACCCTCAACGCGGCCATCAAAGGGGCAATCCCGATGATCTTGAGGACCCGCTTGAAGTTATACGCCAAGACATGGAGGCTCATCTCTGCGGCGACCTTTTCGCGTGTTCGGGTCAGGAAATGAGTGTATCCCATCCAAGCCTTCAACGTTCCAAAGGGATGCTCAACGGTTGATCTACGGACCTGCATCGCGTCAGGTTTTTCTTCCAACCTGCGCTCGATATCATCCAGCACGTCTTCTTGATCCCAGCGTCGGATGCGGCGCAGTTTCTCGGTCGTGCAGCGCGGCTTGAGATGGCAACTGAAACAGGCCGACAGATGCCGGTAGAAGTTGATGTCGCTTTGACGATCTGACCGATGGGCACCTTTGGTCAGGCTCTGACCTGCCGGGCAGATATAAACATCGTTTTGTGCGTCGTAGATAAAGTCCTGCTTGATGAAGAACCCTCGTTTGAGACCACTCGATGTAAGCGGCTTGGGCACATAGGTTGTGATGCCAGTGTTGGCGCACTCAAGCAGTTGTTCGCCGCCGTAATATCCTCGATCTGCGACAACCGTGATCTCTTCGCCGCCAATTGCCAAGCGCGCTTGGTTGGCCATCTTCACCAATTGCCCTCGATCACTGCCCGATGATGTCACTTCGTGTGCCACAATCAGATGATGCTCAACATCAACGGCTGTTTGTACGTTGTAGCCGACAATGCCGCCGCCCCGATGCCGCATGGAGCGTGCGTCAGGATCAGTCAAAGATACCTGGGCATCTGGTGCGTTTTGAACCTTGATCTCGATGGCTTTCAATTCCTCCAGTTGTTCTTTGAGTTTGATGATGCGTTCGTGCAAATGAGCAATCTTGCCTGGCGGCAAAGCGGGCTCATTGCGGTCAGCCGCGTCCAGCTTGGAAAGGTAGCGCTCGATACTGGTTTCAATGTCCGACAGTCGCCGCCTCACCTTGGCAGGCGTGAAGTTCTTATCCCGGTTGTTCACCGCTTTGAACTTGCTGCCATCAATCGCAACACCGTCACCGTTCAACAGACCGACGTGACGACATAACATCACAAACTGACTGCACACCTTGCGGATTGCTTTGCTGTTATCGCGCCTGAAATCCGCAATTGCTTTGAAGTCGGGTGCAAGACGACCGGTCAACCACATCATCTCGACGTTGCGACCTGTCTCCAGCTCCAGTCGGCGGCTCGATTGAATGCGGTTGAGATATCCGTAAACATAGATCTTCAGTAAAACCGCCGGATGATAACCGGGCCTTCCTGTCGCGGCAGCGTCACTGAAACCCATATCGACCAGATCAAGTGCATCAACAAACGCGTCCACAGCACGAACCGGATTACTGTCGCCCACGAAGTCCTCAAGATGGTCGGGGAATAGAACCCCTTGCTCTCGATTATCACCTTCAATGAAACGCTTCATCCGACATCTCCTGATTACTCATTCAGAATAGTAGAAATATACGTTTCCACACAGCCTCGGCCCCAAGCCGCCGATCTTATTCCCAAACTCCTCCGCAAGGCCGACGTGCAGATCCCGCCATTGAACCAGTGACGCACGCACTGCGTCGCCGATTTGCGGATTGGACCAGCCCACCGCAATAAGCTCCTGAACAACGCGCACGTACCCGTCATCAAAATCGGCATCAAGAAAATCGCACGACTTCGCCCATTTCCGTGAGAGGGGACGGTAGGATCAGTAAATAGACGTGTCTGCCGTGCGAGCAACTGTTCGGTCATGTGCTGGTAGAGCGCAAGGGTCATGCCGGTTTTCGATCCGAAGTGGTACCTTATCTGAGTTATGTGCGTGTCTTCCGCATCCGCTACGGCCCGGGGTGGAAACGCCCCCAAATCAATTCGAGACCCGAAGGGACGACCTGTGAGGGCGGAGATCACAATCCAGTGGTGCAGCGTCGCGTTTCAGCGCTGATGCCGACCTGAAAATGCCAGCCCTTGGCGCACCGGAAAAATCGGAGTTGCTGCACGAAAGTCCCCGTGCTCCGAAAAGCTAAACAAGATACGAATGGGAAAGCAGACCAGGCCGCGACCGAAGCGGCACGCTCGCGAAACTCACTGGTTCCGTGTGGCAATCGCCCGTACTTGCACAGGTCAAATCCCTACCCATATGTCTGTTACGTTCGTAATACAGAAGTTCGGGAGAACAGGATGGGCTATGTAAAGACAGCGATGCTGATGGCGGCAATGACTGCGCTTTTCATGGGCGTAGGCTATCTGATCGGCGGTTCCGGTGGTGCCCTGATCGCGCTGGTTGTTGCGGCGGCAATGAATGCGTTTACGTGGTGGAATTCGGACCGCATGGTCCTGCGCATGCACAACGCACAGCCTCTGGCTCCCGGCGACCGGTTCGGTTTGCACGCCTTGACGGTAGAGCTCGCGCGGAACGCGGGCCTGCCGGATCCCAAGGTCTACCTGATCGATACGCCGCAACCCAATGCCTTTGCCACCGGGCGGAACCCTGCAAATGCGGCGGTGGCGGTGACATCGGGCCTGATACGCAGCCTCACGCGGGAAGAGCTGGCGGGTGTCATCGCGCATGAGCTGGCGCATATCCGCAATCACGACACCGCAATCATGACCGTCACAGCGACCTTCGCCGGTGCGATCTCGATGCTGGCGAACTTCGCGATCTTCTTTGGCGGATCGCGGGAGCGGCTGGGGCTGATCGGCACGCTGTTGATGATGTTCCTTGCGCCGATGGCGGCAGCATTGGTGCAGATGGCGATCAGCCGGACGCGGGAATATGCCGCTGACAAAGCGGGGGCCGAAATCTGTGGTCAGCCGCTTTGGCTGGCATCGGCGCTGGAGAAGATCGCAATGGGCGCGCCCCGCATCGACAATCACGCGGCAGAGCGCAATCCGGCGACGGCGCATATGTTTATCATCAACCCGCTACACGCCCATAAACACGATAGCCTTTTTGCGACCCATCCCGCGACCGAAAACCGCATAGCCGCCTTGCGTGCGATGTCCGCGCCAAGCGGGCGCTCGTCGGGCACTGTCGTCCCACCTGTGTCCCGCAGCCGGGTTCCGAAGGTGCGCAATGGCAAAAATTCCGGCCCATGGACCTGACAACCCCGTCATAGGTATGGGGGAACGCCTCCGTCGAGATTAGGCCAAAGGCCGTCCTTTGCCCAGTCTCGCGGGACCCCGAATAACGACCATCCCAAAGAGAACAGAAGGCCCATCCAGGGCCGCGACCGGGGGCACGATCATCACTGTCATCGCCCGGAGCGCGCGGGTCACATTCCCAACCCGAGGTTGTGTCGCCGATCCTCCATCTTGAGTTCAGGCACGGGATCCGCGGCCCATCAGATTTTGCAGTTTGGCAAGGTGGGTCTTGGCATCCGTAGGAGGTCCTGGTAATACAGCCAATCCTGTGTGCAATGGCCGCTGCCTCGGTACTTAGTAAGCGATGACGCTCATGATCCTCGCGATAGATGCGGAGACACAACTAGAGGTGGAGCTCGACAGTTACTGCACGTCGCGTTCAGGCAATCTTCCGGCCGTCCAGACTGTGGCACTGCAATGTGGGCAAACGTCTGGCGTATTGGCAGCCGCTTCGACGAGCGTTCCGCAATTGCGGCAGGCCAGCAACGTATTTTTCCCGGCCTCCGAGGTCCGGTCGCATATCTCGGGGGTGAAAACATCCCATGCAGGTTCAATTGGCAGTCCGGGTCGCGATGGTCTCGCCCGAAAGAAGCTGAAGCGGCCTGAGGACTCGAGATAGGCTTTTCTTACCTGGCCCAGATTGACATAGCCATGTTCACGCAAGTTTTCGAAAAGTTCACTTTTGCCGATTTTGTTATCTCGTAGGGTTTGCAAATTGATTACCCCATCCCGAATAACCTCGGTGGTTACGCCATCTATAAGCTTTTCGACCGATCGATAACGGAAGATCAAAAGATCGAGGATCTTATTTATCCCGACAACGCCGGTGATGACCAGAAACGCATGAAGAAGAGGCACTTCGGGGTAAAACATTGCGTCGCCGACGGCGGAACCCAGCGCGATGACGAGCAAGAATTCCACCGTTGACATCTGAGCGATGCTTCGCCCGCCGATCCACCGTATCAGCAGCAGCGCATAGGCATAGACCGCGCAAATCCGAAAAACTATCTCAAGATAGAACAGCGTGGGGTCTGTTCCGAAAAACATCCGTGTCAGGTCAAATGGAACGACTGGATCATTCATAAAGCTCAACGCTCCAAAATATCAAGCAAACGCAACGCGAGACGGTGCGGCCTTGACACCCCTCTACGTGAAAAGCACCGACTACACTCTCTTATCTGGCAGTTTGACTGCACGACGCCTAGTGACTTCACGCAGATCATACGTCCTGAATGATAAATTAGAGCTCAGCGCCCGACTGGATGGCCGCAATGACAGAGCCCGCGACCGCGGATCTCTGCTCGCTATCTGGATCGTCCGCCAAGAGAAATCGCACGGTCAGCACGTTGGACCCGCCCCCTCTGATGGCAGGGCTAAGAACGTCCGACGATTTTGCGGAAGCTTCGACAAACCAAGCCGGTATAAACCGAAGACGTCCTGACAATGATAGGACCCGTCGCACGGGCGGGCCGCCGCCGTGGCGCGTTAAAGCCACCTCGCGTTCGAACGCGGCGGGGCGGTATCAGCCCATTCAAACGCCGGTAATGCGCTGTTGAAGGGTTTGTCCTACACCATCCTTTGATGACATTATCGCCGGCACATTCCCAATTTTCAGTTGGTGTGTGTGATACTTCAATCCGCTCGAATCCGTGACAGGTCCAGGTGCTCGTGTCCGCGCTCGAAACCTTCGCCGCGAGAGGGTCAGCGCAATAATCCGCTGGCGGCTCCTTGCTACGGGAACCTCAAACGGTCCGCGTTGTTTTTTTCAAAATATAGGCAAATTGAAAGGAACGATTAGAATGTCTGGACAAATTGACCATAACGCCACAACGCGTCAGCCTGGCATCGAGAATGAGATGACCCCAAAGCCGGAGTACCACCCTCGGTATAAAGGATCTGACCGATTAAAGGGCAAAGTAGCTTTGATAACGGGCGGCGATTCCGGGATCGGTCGCGCGACAGCCGTACTCTATGCGCAAGAAGGCGCAAAAATAGCGATTGTTTACCGTGACGAGGACACGGATGCCGAAAAGACCAAGGACCTCATTGAGGCCGAAGGAAGCGAAGCAATTCTGCTAAGGGGGGATATCGGTCAAAAAGCGTTCTGCAAAGATGCGGTTCAGCAGACAGTCGATCAATTTGGTACCATAGACATTCTGGTTAACAACGCAGGAGAGCAACACGCGCAGGAAGATCCCGAGGATATCGACGAAGATCAGATAGAACGTACGTTTCGAACCAACATATTTGGCACGATCTTTATGACGCAACTGTCTTTGCCGCATCTGAAGGAAGGGGGGCGTATCATTTGCGTCACATCCGTTACTGCGTTTAAAGGTCAGGATCTGCTTATTGACTATGCGTCAACCAAGGGGGCCATTCTTGCCTTTGTGCGTGCGATGTCCAGTAAGCTTGCGCCGAAGGGTATCTTGGTGAACGGTGTCGCACCGGGTCCGATTTGGACCCCGTTGATACCGGCTTCGTTTCCGCCCGACAAAGTCGAGAGTTTTGGCGAAAACACACCTCTCGGCAGACCGGGACAACCTAATGAGGTCGCACCGGCGCTTTTGTTTCTGGCCTGTGAGGATTCGTCTTACATGACCGGCCAGGTCCTGCATCCCAACGGCGGAACATTGGTCGGAGGTTAAAGGACATGTCAGGGGCCCAATGTTGTTTTCCAGCGCTCTCTTGCGAAGCATCAGGAAATGAAAATGTTGAAAGACCTCTCATCAACGACCGAAGTCGCGGCACGTGCTACTGCAGTGATGCGAAACCTTACCGACCGAAATTGGTGCATCTCAACGGCAGAAAGCTGCACTGGCGGACTTGTCGCTGCGCTTTTTACTGATATCGAAGGCTGCTCTCATGCCTTTGACCGGGGGTTCGTCGTATACTCGGAAGAAGCGAAAGTGGCACTTTTGGGCGTCGATCCGAAGCTGTTGGAAGAAAAAGGTGCCGTCAGCAAAGAAGTGGCGCTGGCGATGGCCGAAGGCGCGGTAATGCGGTCAAACGCCGATATTGCCGTCGCCGTCACTGGTTTTGCCGGAGAAGCCGATACGGAAGATAAGGCAGGTCTGGTTCACATGGCACTTTGCCGACGCGGCGGTTCCACGGTTCACCAAGCCAAAAATTGGGGTGCGCAAGAGCGCGACAAGGTGCGGCAATTGAGCCTGCTGGCGTTGCTTGAAATGCTGGAAGGGGCCTTGGGCAGAAAACCATAGTCTTGCGCCGACCCCATGCCGACCATGCGGTGTACGCATCATTTGGGTTGAGGTGCCGAAGTTAGCGAAGGGCCGTTTCGTGAAAAAACCGACAAGCAAAATGCCCGCCTGTTTATCAAGGCGGGCATTTGAAGATTGTGGCTTACGATCGGCAATCTAACATGACCAGTCCGTTTTGCCGCTGCACTGGTGACCGAAAGAGGCTTGCCTGCTCCTGAGGGCGCTTACATCTTTTTCCAGTCGCCGAAACCCTCGAATGCGGATGCGGCCCGGTATATCGTGGCCTCGTCAAAGAATTTGCCCACCAGCATCATGCTTGCGGGAAGACCGCCCGACATGCCGCAAGGGATCGCCATTGCCGGGTGTCCGGTCACGTTGAAGGGGGCGGTATTGGGCAACATCTCGAACGCCCGCGACAGGATATCCTTGCGCGGACCACCCGCTTCGGGCAGCTTTGTCGCCTTCATCGGCAAGGTTGGCATCAGCAGCAGATCATAGCTGTCCAAGGCTTCGTCATAGGCTTCCTTCAGCTTGCGCGCCAGATTCTGTGCCTTGGCATAAAAGTGACCGCGATGATGGCGGATGCCGTATTCACCCACAAGCATCGAGATCTTCAACGTATCCGAAAGCTCGTCGGCCCGGTTTTGCCAACCCGCAAGGTGATCCAGCAGAGAAGTCGTATACAGGCCTTTCCAGTTCATTCCCAGACCGTTGCCGTTCATCATCTGAAATTGCAGACCTTCCAGAGCGATAGGTGACCAGATTGCCGGACCAAGCTTGTGCATCTCGACCGATACTTCCTCGACGGTGGCACCGTTCTTGCGCAAAAGGTCAGCCGCAGCGCGGACCTTTTCATCGACGTCTTTCTCGGAACTGTCGTGGCCGAAGCCTTCCTGCAGAATACCTATTTTGAGCCCCTTGACGTCCTTGTCCAGCGCATCGGTATATTTGGCCGTCTGCACGTTACACTGTCGTGGATCAAGCCCGTCGGCACCGGCCAGCACTTCCAGCATCAACGCGTTGTCCGCGACGTTGGCCGTCATCGGGCCGGTATGGTCGATGGTGGATTCGATAGGCATGATACCACTGTATGGCACCAGTCCATGGGTGCCTTTCATACCGTAAAGGCCCGAATAGGCGGCAGGTATCCGAATGGAACCCCCTTGGTCCCCGCCGATGGCCATGTCGACCTCGCCCGACCCGACAAGCGCCGCGCTTCCCGAGGACGAACCGCCTGCCGAATACCCTTTCTTGATCGGATTATGCACCGGACCGGGTTGCGACGTGTGGCTCCCGCCTGACAGGCAGAAGTATTCGCAAACCGCCTTGCCCTTGATCGTGGCACCAGCATCAAGAAGCCGGGTCACGATGGTTGCATCGATGTTCGGCACGTAGCCTTCAAGCAGGTTGGAGCCGTTGCGCATCGGGACGCCCGCAAGGCAGACGTTGTCCTTGAGCGCCACTGTCTTGCCTTTAAGCGGACCATCCGCCGCACCCTCGACGTCGACCTTCCATGCCCAGGCGTTGTGCTCGTTTTCGGAGGCGTCGGGGTGATAGCCGGTGACGCGCGGATATTTCACCGCAGGAAGATAGTCAGGCAGCGCATCGACCGCGTCATAGGCGGCCATGGTTGCATCAAGCTCCTCATGGAAAAAGTCGAGATCTTCGGGCGAAAAGTTCATTCCCATGCTCTCGGCCAATTCGTTGAGCTGTCTTTTGTTCGGGCGGGTTACCGGCATGTTTTATACTCCTGAGCTGTTGGTTGGCTTGTTTTTGTTGAAGTTACTTTCGGGCGACCTGAAGGCTCACAAGAACCTCTGGCGGGGCCGTGAGCTTGGTTTCGGCCACCTCGAAAAACCGAGCGACGGCGTCGGATTCGTTGTGCCGCTTCATCGCGGCTTCGTCTGAAAAGCATTCGACAGTCGTGAACAGCACCATTTCGCCTTCGTCACAACGCAAAACCATATAATCCAGGGTGTCGGGTTCGTGTTCACGGGCGTCATCTACCACGTCGGCAAGCGCCCTCTGGACCGACTCCGCGTTGCCGGTCATGCAGGTGATTTGAACTGTCTGAACGATCATCACACTTTCCTTGTTTCAACTGTCCGCATGAGTCATCCCATGCCTACAAATTCATTGACCACCTCGGGGTCATTAAGGTCGTTGGCAGTGAGGGTGCGGGTCACGTTGCCCCGATGGATAATCAGCACCCGATCAGATAGCGCCTGAATGAAATCGAGGTTTTGCTCCACCAACACGATTGACATGTTTGACCGTTTGCGTATCGCCAGAAGCAGGTCGGCAATCTCGTCGATGATCGACGGTTGGATGCCTTCCGTAGGCTCATCCAGCAACATCACCCGGGGCCGTCCGCACAGGCAGCGCGCAATCGCCAGAAGCTGCTGTTCGCCACCGCTCAGCGCGCCGCCGTTGCGGTCGAGAAGACGTTCAAGACGGGGGAAATCAGCCAGGACCTCCTCTACGATACCGCCGCGCTTTTCAGCACCGGAGAGCGCACCCATCATCAGGTTTTCGCGCACCGTAAGAGAGGGGAATATCTCGCGCCCCTGCGGCACATATCCGATCCGCATGCGCGCACGCTTGTGCGCACCTGCGTCAGTGATCGGTTCGCCGTCAAGCGAGATGCTTCCCGACATGGGCTTGATGTGACCGATCAGCGTACGCATCAAGGTGGTCTTGCCCATTCCATTGTGACCCAGGATGCCAACATATTCATTGTCATCCACCCGCAACGACAGGCCGTGCAGGATAGGCAGGGCACCGTAACCGGAAATAAGATTTTTTGCTTCGAGCATCAGACAACCTCCGTCCGGCCAAGGTAGACATTCCGCACTTCGGGATCCCTGAGCACGACATCGACATGCGCTTCGCGTAGGATCTTGCCCCGGTGAAAGACCGTGACGACATCTGCGATCCGCTTGATGAACTGCATATCGTGTTCAACCACCACGATCGTGGTCGTGGTGTTGAGCGCCTTGAGAAGCTCGGCTGTCCGTACCCGTTCTTCCTGATCCATACCGGCCGAAGGTTCGTCAAGCAGGATAAGACGGGGGCTGCGAGCCATCACCATGCCGATCTCGACCCATTGTCGTTGGCCGTGCGCCAGCTCGCCTACCAGCTTGTGGACGAACGCCCCGAGCTTGAGTTCATCGACAACCCTTTCGACACGCCGGTCCGCGGTCTTTTTATCGGTGTCGAATTGCGCGGCCAGCCAAAGGTTTTCCCGCGCTGACAGACCATCGAAGACATCGGGCTTCTGGTTCTTGATGCCGATGCCCTGGCGGGCGATCTCGAAGCTGGAAAGCCCGGTCACGTCATCGCCGTCGAACAGGATCTTTCCCGACGTTGGTGCAATTTGCCCGGTCAAGAGCTTGAAGAAGGTACTTTTTCCAGCCCCGTTCGGCCCGATCAGGCATCGCAGCTCGCCTTCCTTGAGGATGAAATCCACAGTGTCGGTGGCCCGGACCCCGCCAAAGCTCTTTACCAGTTGCCGCGTTTCGATCAGCGTTGTTCCTGCAACATCTTTCATAGGTCTGATCCTTTCTCAAGGTCGGACCCTTTCTTGATCCGGCTTTCGGGGCCGGCACCGACCAGCCTCAACAGCAGGTTACCAAGTGTTGGGACCAACCCGTCCTTGAAGGCCAGCACGAATACGATCAGGATCACGCCGAGCACCAGGGTGACCTGGCCGACACCCTGCATGCCAAGCCATGACGTGAGGTACTGGATAATACCGACGCCCACGATGGGGCCAATCAGCGTGGCCTTGCCGCCAACGATGACCCAGATGATGACTTCTGCCGCGCGGTCCAAGCCAAACATTTCCGGTGCCACGAAGTTTCCCCAGATCGCGAACATGGTGCCCGAAAGCCCTGCAAGCGCGCCGGACAGGATGAACGCAAGCAGTTTGTAACGGCGTGCGTCATAGCCCAGCAGTTCAATGCGCTGTTCGTTTTCGCGAATGCCGATCATGACGCGGCCGAAAGACGTCGTGAGAAGCAACCTTAGACCGATGTAGACAAGGATCAGCAACGCCGCAGCAAGGTAATAAACGTGGTCGATAAACAGGGTGACTTCGGGGTTCCAGGGCACTTGAAGCGGCGGAACTCCGGGGATACCGTTCTGACCATTTAGCCGAACATCGCCCACGACATATTGCGACCCCGATGTGGCCCGCATGGCCTTGTTCATAATCAGCGTGATCACCAGCGTCATTACCGAAAAGTAAATGTCGCTCAGCTTGCCATAGACCATAAAATATCCCAGCACCGCCGCGAGAAGCATCGGCAGTACGATCCCCAGCAAAAAGGGCAGGGTGGTACTGTCGAAGTTCATTGCGGCGACCGCATATACATAGCCGCCGGTGCCGAAAAAGGCCGTCTGGCCAAAGCTGAGAATACCGATGTAGCCCCACAGGAAGCTCATGCTGAGCGCCAGCAACGCCAGCACCAGCACAACCGATAGGTCAAGAAGTTGCGCTAGGCCAAGGGTTTGGGGCAGAAGGGCTAATATGAGACTGGCGATCACGACAAACGCCCACCATGCAGCACCGGGGCGCTCGCCCGAGGGACTTTGCAATCTTTGAAGAAACTTTGCCATCGTTGTCAGATCCCTTTCCGCATGCGGCCGGTGATCCCCTGGGGCAGCAGACGCAGCATGACCACAGCGACAAAGAGCACACAGATTTCAGCAAGCACGGGTGAAAGTTCATAAGACACCACCCCGTCAATCACGCCGTACAGACCGGAGGCCGAAACCGTGCCGATCAACGGCCACGGGCCACCCGAGATGACGGTGATGAAAGCCTTGGAGATGTAAAACGACCCCATCGTCGGCGATGCGCCGAACAATGGTACCAGTAATGCACCGGCGAGCCCGGTGATCGCGGAGCCAAAGCCGAAGGTGAACATGTAGATCATCGAGGTATTGGTTCCCAGGGCCCTTGCCATTTCCGGGTTCTGCATGGTGCCGCGCACCAGCAGGCCGAGATTGGTGAAGCGCCAGATCGCGTAGGTACCCGCGAGCATCAGCAGCGCCGCCACGATCATCACCAGGCTGTAGCCGGGTACGTTCAGTCCGCCAAAGTTGACCGGGCCCATGTTGGAGGGCACGGATTGCGACTGCGGACCCGCGATGGTGGTGACAATACCCATGAGAAACAGGCTGATGCCCCAGGTGGCAAGTAATGTGTCAAGCACCCGACCATAAAGAAACCGGATCACTGTGCGTTCAACGATGACCCCGACCAGGCCAACGCCCAGGCCCGCGGCGAACATTGCCAGCCACAGCGGCAGCCCCAGATTGGACCCTAGCACGCAGAAATAGGCCCCCAGCATCAGGAATTCACCCTGAGCCAGGTTGATGACCTTCATCATCCCGAAAATAAGTGCCAGCCCAAGGCTGATCAGGATCAGAATGCTGAATGAGAACGCAATCTGATAGACGTATACCATCAATGAATCCATTGGCTTCTCCCATGGAAAGCCCTGCTTGATACAGCAGAGTGGAAATTTAGTGCGGCCCTGCCGACGCAGGGGGACGAACGGGTGGCCGCCCGACAAGGGCCGGGCGGCCTATACCGTCTCAGTCGAGCTGAACCTCATACTGAGTTGTGTCGTTGGGATTTTCATTGAGATTGCACACCAGCTGCGTATCAATCGGGGGCATCTGGTCGAAGGTCCGGATCGCCTCGAATTCCTGCTTGTCGTCCTGCACGGCCACGTGGATGTTCATGACCGTGTGATTGGTCTGGCCGTCAATGGTATAAAGACCGCCGGCACCTTCCACCGACGTACCCCCGAGCGCATCCATCACCGCGTCCGGTTCAGCTGAACCCGCGCGGCGTACGGCTTCGGCCCACAGCGCCATGCCGCGATAGCCGCCTTCGCCATATTCGCCGATATAGTCGTTCTCGCCGGTGTATTCCTTGAAACGACGCACGAAGTCATTGGCTGCAGGGGTGTCGAGACCATCGTAGAAGGAGGTGGCAAGGATGATGCCTTTCCCTTCTTCCGGTGCCAGTTCGACATGTTCGCGGCCGATGCTGTAGGTCGTCGACGCCAGCATCATCTCGTCGGTGCCAATCGTGGCATGGAACTGACGGTAAAAGCTCATGTGCGCAGCGCCTACCAGAGCGGACCAGACCACATCGGGCTTTGCGTCCTGAATGCGGGCAATCACGGATGAGAAGTTTGAAACATCAAGCGGTATGAACTCGACCGCAAGGTCTTCACCGCCCAAGTCGCGGATATACTTCTGCAACCACTTCGATGTGATGTGGCCATAGTTGTAGTCTGCCGCAAGGATGTACCCTTTCTTGCCGCCCAATTCCTTGACCACATAGGGGCAGAGCGCATCAAGCTGTTGGCCGGGGACCATGCCGGTCGAGACATGGCGGCGGTCACAGACCCCGCCCTCATAAAGCGAGTTATAGACATAAAGGCCCTTGAAGCGGCCTACGATCGGGCGGATCACCTCGCGGGACGAACTGGTCACGCCGCCGTGGATAACATCGACTTCATCACGCAGCAGCGCTTGTGTGGCGTATTGCGAGTAGAGCTGGTTGCTGGATTGCGCATCATAGAAAATCAGTTCGAGCGGGCGACCGAGCAGGCCACCGGCCTTGTTGATCTCGTCAGTCGCCATGGCGACCGCCTTCATCTGTTTGAGCGAATAAATATTCAGTCCGCCGGTCTGATCAAGAATGTTTGCGATCTTGATCGGTTTCTCCTGGGCAAGACCTGCCGTGGAAAGGGTGCCTTGCAGGCTTGCAAAGGCAAGGCCGCCGCTTGCGAGGCGGGTAAACTGTCTACGTGAAAGTTTCATAATGATACTCCATTTTCCCTGTTGTTGTTCTTGCGCGCATTACGAGGCGCATTGAGAGGCCACTTTTACCCGGCCGTCACACCGGGGTCCGTGGTCCGATTATCTGTCTTTCCAGTCGCCCATGCCTTCAAACACATGGGCGGCGCGGATCAGTGTGGATTCGTCAAAGTGCCGGCCCACCATCATCATGCCCACCGGAAGGCCATCGATCATGCCGACCGGAATGGTGAAGGCCGGGTGGCCGGTCACGTCGAACGGACAGGTATTGGCCTGCATGTTCAGGGCAGACGTGACATAGTCCTCGAGGCCGCAATCGTCGGCCGGGATCTCGGTGGCGGTGAACGGGATGGTTGGCATCACGATCATGTCGTGGTCTTTCAGCAGCGCATCATAAGCCGCGCGTAGCCCCCAACGAAGGTTCTGTGCTTTGGCGTGATATGTGCCATGCGTGGTCTGATGCATGTATTCGCCCAACAGCATGACCATTTTCACCGTCGCGGCCACATCATTGATGCGGGTGTCATAGCCTTTTCCCATGTGCGAGATAAAACTGGTGGGATAATAGCCATGCACGTTCGAGCCAAAGCCGTTCCCGCGGATCATCATCTCGGCAGCCCCTTCGAGGATGATACCGTTCCAGATATGCGGGCCGTCATAATGTTGCGGGATGGATACTTCGGTTACCTCCGCACCGGCAGAACGCAGCGCATCCACGGCGTCGCGCACAGTCTTGCTTACACCGGGGTCGCTTTCTTCGTGTTCGAACCCCTCTTTGAGCACGGCAATCCTGAGCCCTTTCACACTGCCTCCCAACGCGTCCATATAAGGCTGCGTCTTGGCCCCCACGGTGCGGGCATCCCAGCCGTCGTCCCCGGCGATGACGCTCAGAAGTCTGGCAGTGTCCTCGACCGTGGCGCACATCGGGCCAAGGTGGTCCATTGAATAGGATATCGGCATGGCCCCCGATGTCGGCACTAGCCCCCAGGTCGGTTTGAGCCCGTAGACGCCAGACCATGCGGACGGGGTGCGGATTGAGCCGCCTTGATCGCCGCCGATCGCCATCGGAACATCCCCGGCCGCGACAACCGCCGCGCTTCCGCCCGACGAACCACCAGCGCTGTGGGTCGGTTTGTGCGGGTTGCGGATGGGGCCATAGGCGTTGGTGTGGCTCGCACCCGAAAAGCAAAGATCCTCGCAGGCGGCCTTGCCCGCGATCGTGCCTCCGGCTTCCAGGATGCGGGTCACCAGCGTTGCGTCAACATCGGGCACAAAGCCTTCGAGCAGCGCCGATCCATTCATCAACGGCACGCCCGCCACACAGATGTTATCCTTGATCGCGACGGACTTTCCGGCCAACAGGCCGTCATCCTTCAGCTTGATATCGGTTTTCCAGTACCACGCATTAAACGGGTTTTCTTTGGCATCAGGGCGATAGCCCGGATCGCGCGGCGCGACCACGGGAAGCTTGGCTTCCGGCAACGTATCCAGTCGTTTGTATGATGCAATGGTGCCTGCCATCAGCCCGCGATAAGACGCCGCTTCCTCGCTGGACAGCTCAAGCCCCTTGTCCTTGGCGATGGAAAGAAGCTGGTTGATGGAGGGCATCGAAACGGACATCGGAGGAGCCTTTCTGCGGGATGGCAATGGGTCGAAACAACAGAATAGAAACAAAAAAAGCCCCTTGTCCCGGATCGGGAGAAGAGGCGCACATGCCTTCGGATTAAATATCCGGTGGTGTCAGAAGTTAAAACGTAACCCAGCAAGATTCCGTCTGATCCTGCCCGATCGGCACGTTACAAAACATGTCCGCACAGGCGGCAAGATCAAAAAAACCGGTCTAGAAAGCGGGCTTTACCACCCTCACGATAGGTCTTGCATGGCGTAGCATCGTTGCTACCACTTAACGCTGCCTCATAAATATTAACTTGTCAACTGGGTTGAGTTCCGTGACGCTGACGAGGGTCACTGGGGGTCGTGGAACGCAGTTATGACCAGGTATATTTGGATTAGGTGTAAAAGATATGTCACTGAATAATATACATAATGGCGTTGCGGAAATACCGGTTGGCATTCTTTATTCCATCACCGGGCCTTACGGTGATGTTAACGCCAGTATGGTCAATGCAGCGATTCTCGGGCTCGAGGAAGCCAACGCCGAGCTTGACGGTTCCTTTAAGCTGAAGCCCGTGTTCAAGGACTGCCACGGCAAACTTTCTACCTACAGTAAAAACTGTGAGCGGATGATCTATGAGGACGGCTGCCAGCACATCATCGGGTGCTACACGTCTGCGGCGCGCAAGCAGATTTTGCCCCTTTTGGAGCGTACAAACACGTTGCTATGGCATTCGGCACGGTACGAGGGCTTCGAGGCGAGCGAAAATGTGCTCTACCTCGGCGCGTCGCCCAACCAGCATCTGATCCCGTTGGTGCGCTATATTCTTGCCGCGATGGTACCTGAAATTTACTGCGTCGGGTCCAACTATATCTGGACATGGGAATCGAACCGCCTGCTGCGCGAGCAGATAATTGAAGGGGGCGGCCGAATTATTGCCCAAAGATTGGTCACAATGGGGGATCTCCATATCGACCACATCGTTTCCGAGATCATTTCATTGAAGCCGCCGGTGGTGTTCAATACTCTCGTAGGAGAGGCGAGCTATCGTTTCTATCGTGCGCTCTGGCGGGCTGTGTCGGCGCACCCGGATCTGGAACCAGGGGATATTACCGTCGTAAGTTGCAGCTTGTGCGAGGAAGAGCTCCCCTTCATCGGTGAACCGGCTTCTATCGGTCATCTGACATCTGCAACCTATTTCCGCAGCCTGGAGCGACTCGAGAACGTCGATTTCCTGACACGCTATCGCGAAAGGTTCGGCGATGATACCGCGCCGTCGGTGGACGCGGAATCGGCATATGTCTGTGCGCGGATACTGGGACGCTCAATCGCTGCGTCCGGTACCGATGCGGTCAGCGCGGTCCGCGATGCTGCCAAGACGTTTTCGTTTGAAGCGCCAGAAGGCACGGTGCGCATCGACCGCACGACCAATCACAGTTTTCTTACGCCGCGACTGGCGGTTTCAAGGCGCGGGTTTTCGTTTCAGATCATTTGGGAGGCCGCCGAGCCAGTTGACCCCGACCCGTTCCTGGTATGGCAGGGCGAGGCCCAGGCGCGCCCCGAGACCGAATGGAAGGCGAAGGGGGCGTCTGCACAGGCGCGTCATGTGGTCGACACCGAGGCGAAGGAGTCTTGAGCATGACGCGAAAGAAGCCTCGCATGTTGTTTCGCGGACTGCGTGCAATGATTTGGCATGACTGTGATCCCAACCGGCAATTTCTTGAGCTGTATTTGCAGCGTTTGGGGCTTCGGGTGTCTTGCTGCGGCGTCGGCGGCAAGCTTTGCGAGCGCGGTGAGTTCGACCTGCTGTTTTTCGACAGCGATCAGGATTTGCCTATCGGGGAACTGGACCTTGAGGTGCCGATGATTGCGCTGGTGGGGTCCGAAGCACCGTCGCGATTGCAATGGGTGTTGGGTCACAACGCGGCTTCGCTGATTTTCAAGCCGGTGCGCTCGGCGGGCATCTATGGCTCAATCGTGTTCGCGATGAACCAATACGAAGAAAGGCTGTCCATCGCTGCGCAGCAGGAGCGGCTCAACTCCAAGATCCGTTACCGCAAGTTGGTGATCTTCGCGGTCCTGAAAACCATGCGGGAACAAGGGTGTGACGAGGAGCAGGCATTTTCAGGACTGCGTCGGCAAGCAATGGAGCGCCGGATCACCATAGAGATGCTTTGCGCCGATGTTCTTGCCAAAAATCTGCCTGCCGGACACCTGCGCGACACTTGGCCGCTGGCGCACGACCGCCCCTGAAATTTTCATATGACACGATGCTTGCGTAGAGGTGCTCAACTTTTTTGAGTGATCGCTCAAATTGTATGTTGAGTGATCACTCAAGATGCGCTATTCCAGAAACATCGAACATGAAAACCTCTCCTTGAAAGGAAACACCATGGCAACCTTCCAGATACACACAATCGAATCCGCCCCAGAGGACGCAAAGCCGCTTTTGGAAACCTCGTTCAAGAATAATGGCCGCATTCCGGGATTGCACGGCACGATGGCCGCCGCCCCGCCGTTGCTTGCCGCATATAACTTTGCCCACCAACAGTTCATGGCGACCACGTTGACCAATGAGGAAAAAACCGTTGTCTGGCAGACTGTTAATGTCGAAAATAACTGTCACTATTGTGTGCCGGCTCACACCGGTATTGCGAAGATGATGAAGGTGGATGACGCGATCACCGAAGCGCTGCGTAATGAAACGCCGCTCCCGACGCCCAAACTTGAAGCGCTGCGCACCTTCACATTGGCAATGGTTCGGGACCGCGGCTTTGTATCCGATACCGACACACAGGCTTTCTTGGACGCGGGTTTCACGCAGACCAATATTCTGGAAGTCATCCTGGGTGCAGCGCAAAAGCTAATGTCCAACTACACCAACCATTTCGCAAATACCCCGGTGGACAAAGTATTCGAAAAGTTTGCGTGGGAAAAGAAAACCGCCGTCGCCGCCGAGTGATAAGCTGGACGGTGAAGTGCCGGAGTGGGGGACCGCTCCGGCATTTTCCCGTCTGGTCAGGGATGGGTATCATGCGCAAGAACGGTGAACTCGCAAAAGTGGCGGCATCGTTCAGTGGCATCATTTTTCGCGCGGATCCTTACCGGCACGATGGCAAACGCGGGTCGCAGTACCTATATTGTTGTCCGGCTGATGGCAACCGCCGTGGCTGTCGCGTTCGGCGGCAAAGATTTACGTCTGTGGCTTGGGGATAATCGTCAGGTCATCGGCCATGACCGGAGAGTTTGAAATGACTGAACCTTTACGTATCGACATTGTATCTGATGTCATGTGCCCGTGGTGTGTTATCGGCTATCGCCAACTGTCAACGGCACTGGACGCAACCGGAACGCCTCATGAAATTCACTGGCATCCGTTTGAACTGAACCCGCAGATGCCCCCCGAGGGTCAGAACACCCGCGAGCACATCATGGAAAAGTACGGCAGCACGCCGGAACAGTCCGAGCAATCGCGCCAACAGATGAAAGCGCTCGGAGACAGTCTGGGATTTGAATTTGCCTGGGCCGAAGATTCGCGCATGCACAACACGTTCAACACCCATCAATTGTTGCATTGGGCGGGTACGCAAGGCCGGATGCACGACCTGAAGCAGGCGCTTTTCACCGCCCATTTCACAGAACGTCGCAACCTGTCCGACAATGATGTTCTTGCAGATATCGCGGCTGAAATCGGGTTGGACCGCACCGAGGCCGAAGCCGTGCTTGCAGATCAACGCTTTGCCAATGAGGTGCGCGGGGCGGAACAGTTCTGGCAGCAACAAGGTATTTCCGGCGTGCCGGCCATTGTTTTCGACCGCAAGCACCTTGTCACCGGGGCGCAGGGGGTCGAGAATTACACCAGCATTCTGAACCAACTTGCCGAGATGAGAGGCTGACCCATGCCCCGTACTGCCAATTACGATCGTGATGCCGCACTTGATGCGGCCATGGCTGTGTTTTGGCGTAAAGGGTACCATGCGACATCCTTGAAAGACTTGGAGTCCGCGTTGGAGATGAAACCGGGAAGCATTTATGCGGCCTTCGAAAGCAAGCAGAACCTCTATCTCTTGGCCCTCGAACGCTATTTCGAAACGTCCCGAAGGGCTTTTCGCGCACAAATGGCCAAGGCTGCAACGCCGCTTGCAGGCTTGGCCGCACAGTTCCGGAACTATGCGGAATTGGCGCAGGAAGATCCTTCGCGCCGGGCCTGCATGCTGATGAAAACAGTTATTGATACGGCATCCACCGATCCGAAAATTACCGAGGTATCGCAACGCTATCTTGATCGGATGTGCGCTGAATTCGCAGAAGGTTTCGAAGCCGCCCGTATCGCAGGCGAGCTGCCGGATGATGCGGACCCCATGCGGCTTGCGCGACGCTATCAAGCCAATGTCTCTGCATTGCGCGTTGAATTGCTGCGCGGCATTTCTCGGGAAGATGTCTCAAACCTTGCCGCTGATATGGCACAAGAGACTTTGGAACTGCGACGCCCGACCGATCACGCGCCCTATTGATCAAGCTGATGTAGCTGTCCGGACGCCATGAAGCGTGATGTGCGGCGCGCGCACAAGATTGTCGATCGGGCCCTTTGTTGATGCTTTCGGACGTTCACCCTGAAATATCGGCATAGATATCGACAAGCCAACGAATGTTTGGTCAAACTGCGCTGAAAACGTGGCACTGTTCGATGGCTTTCGACGACGACCACGCCTCTTACTCACAAGGACCCATTTATGTACATTGAACCCTTCGGCGTAGAAATCTGGATGAACGAATGGGAGACAAAATGTGCATTGAACCTGGCCGAAACCTGCGTGGAAAGCCTGACCATAAAAGAGCTTTTGCAGCTTACAGGTAAAAACGATACCGATCTGTCTGGCTTGCTGACGATGAGGATGACGTATGGTGCGATCGAAGGATCGGACAGGCTCAGGGATGCTATTGCGGGGATCTATGACACCCAGGCACGGCAAAACATTATCGTCACACACGGGACGATCGGGGCCAATATGTTGGTGCACAAGGCGCTGGTGGGGGCGGGTGACAGGGTTGTCGCAATCGTACCAACCTATCAGCAGCACTATTCCATTCCCGCAAGTATCGGGGCGGATGTGCAGCAGCTACAACTGCGCGAACACGACGGGTTTCTGCCCGATCTCGATGCGCTGCGCGACCTGGTTGTGCCCGGTACAAAGCTCATCGCGCTAACCAACCCGAACAATCCGACCGGAGCATTGATCGAACGGCCGATGCTTGAAGAGATCGTGCAGATCGCCCGCGCCGCAGGTGCCTGGATCTTGTGCGACGAAGTCTATCGTGGCACCGACCAGCATGGGGCAGGGATGACAACGTCTATCGCGGATCTTTACGAAAAGGGTATCAGCACAGCGGGCATGTCCAAGGCGTATTCGCTGGCCGGATTACGGCTGGGCTGGATCGCTGCCCCGCAAGAGGTAATCGAAGCGGTGTCGATCCATCGCGACTACGACACGATTTCGGTCGGGGTGATTGATGACTATTTCGCCGCATTGGCGCTAGAGCACCGGGAAAAGGTTTTGGCGCGCAGTCAAACCATCACCCGCGGCAATCTATCCCTGCTTGAGGATTGGGTGGAAAAGGAGCCTCGCATCAGCTGGGTCAAGCCACGCTCTGGCACCACGGCCTTGTTGAAATACGACCTGCCAGTATCATCAAAGGAATTCTGCGTCACGCTATTGAACGAAACCGGCGTGATGTTCACACCCGGGTCGGCGATGAACATGGAAGGCTATGTGCGCATCGGCTATGCCAACAATCCCGATATCTTGAAAAAAGGGTTGGCCTTGGTGTCTGACTTTCTTGCGCGACAGCCGGAATAGGGAGGGGCAAAGTCTGGCCGATCAATCAAACACCGGTACCCGCTTGAGCATCTTGGCCTGGACCACCTCGGCAAATTCCGACGATTTCAGTTGCGCCGCGAACAGGACGGATTCCTTGCGCATCTGCTCGAGCATCTGATCGCGACCCTGCCGGATAAGGCCCTTGGTTTGTTTCATTGAATTGGGCGCGGATGCCGCCACCTGGATGGCTGTGGCGTTGACCTCGCTCAAAAGCTCAGTGCCCGGAAATACACGTGATACCAAGCCAAAATTCCGTGCTTCGGTTGCATCGAGCACCCGGCCCGCAAGCAGCATGTCGTTAGCGACTGCCATACCGACAGCGGCGGGCAGCAGCATGGATGAACCGGCTTCCGGGACCAGCCCAAGCTGGACGAACGGTGTGCTGAAAGTTGCAGTTGTGGCGGCCATGACCAGATCACAATGCAGCAACATCGTTACCCCCACCCCGATGGCAGGGCCGTTCACAGCGGCAATTACCGGTTTGGGGCAGTGCGAAATTGCGGTCAGAAAGCGTAATACCGCTGGGGTTTCGTCACCCTGGTGGCCCATGGAGAAATCGCGGATATCATTGCCAGAGGTAAAATATTCGTCTGCTCCGGTAATGACAAAGGCCCGGGCATCGTCGCTGTTGGCGTAGTGTTCCAGCGCATCGGCCATAGCCCCATACATCGCCTGCGTGATCGCGTTTCGCTTTTCCGGTCTTGCAATCGTGAGCGTCGTCACGCGGTCGGCAGTGGTGATCTGGATATTTTCGGTCATGGGCTATCCCGTGGTTTCAAGGCTGCATCTGTCGGTGTCCCGGTCTCGTGTTCCGTAACCGGCGTGTCGTCCCATTTCATAAGCGAACCAGACCGGTGCGCAAACCGGTTTTACCAATTCCGTTGGGTCATCAAGGTGTAATGCGTCGTTGCCGCCTGCTGTCAGAGCCGCTAGCGTGACGCGAACCAGTTCAACGCAGATAGGATGCATTTTATGTCTAACGTTCATGTGGTCGCTGTGATTACCACCAAGCCCGGCCAACGCGACGCGGTACTGTCATTGTTCAATGCAAATGTTCCTGCGGTGTTGGCAGAAGACGGCTGCATCGCCTATGAAGCCACGATCGACACCCCGGATGCCGGTCCGATGCAGGCGTCGTTTGGTCCGGACACCTTTGTTGTCATCGAAAAATGGGCCAGCCTCGAGGCGCTAGGCGCACATGCGCGGTCTGACCATATGAAAGCCTATGCCAACAGCACAAAAGACATGCTGGCGGATCGCAAGATCCATATCCTGTCCCCGGCCTAAACGACATCCCTTGCTTGTACCGGTGCTTGCAGTTGCGTGGTTGCCCACCAGCTTAACCCGATCATGACAGCGGCGGTCGCAAGACACAGGGCCAGCCCGCCCAATTGATACATTGCGCCGGATAAAACTGTACCGGCCAACCGACCCGCCGCGTTTGCCATATAGTAAAATCCCACATCCATCGTCACTCTGGTGGCATCGGTGAAGCTGAGGATAAGATACGAGTGCAGCGATGACGTGACCGCGAAGATCGCCCCGAAGGTCAAAAGTCCGAACACAATAGCGCCGGTCAAGGTGACGGACGGGTGCGATGTGGCCCATACCAGCGCCGCCAATATCGTCGGAATCAGCATCAACGCGGCGGTCCATTGGCGCACCTGACTGTTCAGGCCAGTGTTCGACAGTGATTTTGCGTTGCCCAGAATACGCGGTGCCATGCTTTGGACAATGCCATACAAGATTGTCCAGATCGCCATGAACGTGCCGATCAGGAAAAACGCCTGCCGGTCTGCGGCGTCGCTGCCATCCGACAATACCGCATAGAAATAAATCGGGATCCCGACCACGAACCACACGTCGCGCGCGCCGAATAGAAACAACCGCGCCAGGCTCAGCCAGTTGATGTTGCGGTTGCCGGAGAGGACCTCTCGAAACTTCGCATCCTTGCGTCCGACAGGCAGGCCCCTGGGCATCCCGACAACCACCCCGATCAATATGATGAACAAGATCGCCGCCATCGTCAGGATCGACGGGACAAAGCCAAACAGCCCCAGAACCGCCGCCCCGATCAGGAAGCCGAATCCTTTGACGGCGTTCTTGGAACCCGTCAGGGCCGCGACCCAGCGAAACAACCCGGAGCCGTCGGCAGGAGCGAGCACCTTGACGGCGCTCTTTGCGCTCATCTTGGCAAGATCCTTGGCCACTCCGGATGCGCCCTGTACCAGCATCACAAACACCACAGATGCGGTAACACCCCACGCCGGATCCAGCTGTGCCAACGCCAACAACGCCGCGACTTGCAGCGCCAAGCCTGCGTAAAGCGTCGCCGTCAGCCCGTACCGCGCCGCGATCCAGCCTGCGGACAGGTTGGTCACAACGCCGGCAACTTCATAGAGAACAAACAGATAGGCAAGCTGGACCGGGGAAAAACCAATCGTATGAAAGTGCAGCAGCACCAACATGCGCAGTGCACCGTCCGTCAACATGAACGCCCAGTACGCCGCCGTGACCGTGATATAGGCGGCAAGCCCTGGCCGAGATGTCACAGCCCGTTACCTACCATCTGCGCCACATCAGCCAAACGATGTGCATAGCCGTATTCGTTGTCGTACCAGGCATAGACTTTGACCTGGGTGCCATTGACGACCATCGTCGACGGCGCATCAATGATGCTGCTGCGGGGATCATTGGTATAATCGCTCGACACCAGCGGCCGTGTTTCGTAGCCCAAGATACCCTTGAGCGGGCCTTCGGCCGCCGCCTGGAAAAGACTGTTGACCTCGTCCACTGTTGTGTCGCGTGACATCTCAAAAACACAATCGGTGATGGAAGCGTTCAACAAGGGTACACGGACAGCATGACCGTTCAACTTACCCTTGAGCTGCGGATAGATCAGCGTGATCGCGGTGGCCGAGCCCGTGGTCGTGGGTATAAGATTGGTCAGTGCTGAACGTGCGCGGCGCATGTCTTTTGCCGGACGGTCAACGATGGTCTGGGTATTGGTGACGTCGTGTATGGTCGTGATCGAACCGTGCCTGATCCCTATGCCGTCAAGCAAAACCTTGACAACCGGGGCCAGACAGTTGGTCGTGCAGCTTGCTGCCGTGACGATATGATGCGCGTGAGGGTCGTAGATTCCTTCGTTGACCCCATACACGATATTCGCCGTCGGCCCGTCCTTCACAGGGGCCGATACCACCACCTTTCTGACACCTGCACCAAAATAGGGGGCCAGCTTGGCCTCGGTCTTGAATGCGCCGGTGCAGTCAATCACCACGTCCACGCCCGCAAGCGGCAGATCCGCCAGACCGGGGTTGCTGGTGACGGGAATTCGGGTTCCGTCAATGGTGATCGATGTATTGTCCGCCGAAAAAACTGCCGGCCAACGACCGTGGACTGAATCAAATTCCAGCAGATGAGCGTGCATCGCGGGGTCGCCCGTCGTATCGTTGACGAAGGCTATCTTCTCATTGCGTTCCAGCAATGCGCGCAGCACAAGTTTGCCGATGCGGCCCAAGCCGTTGATTGCATATGTCGTCATTTTCAGTGATCCTGTCCTGAGGTTTTGCGGCCTATCTCATCCACGCTTTTTTGCAGAGAAACCCGGTCGAGCGCATGGAACGGCAATGAGGCGAAAGCGCTGATCCTGTTGTGGACTGCGCCGTACACCTGCTGAAACGCAAGCTGACGCTCCGCAACGTTTCCTTGAAACTTGGCCGGGTCCGGCAGGCCCCAATGCGCTGAAACCGGTTGCCCGGGCCAGGTCGGACATTCTTCGTTGGCTGCGCGATCACAGACGGTAAAGATAAAATCCATGCGGGGGGCCTGTGGGCTTTGAAATTCCCCGAGGGTCTTGGGGCGTAAAGTCGACACATCGTGCCCCTTGGCCACGAGCATTTCCAAAGCGAACGGGTGTAGGCCGGGCTGGGGCGACGTGCCAGCCGAATACACATCGAACCTGTCTGGCGCGAGGTCCCTCAGGATGGCTTCGGCAAAGATCGAACGGGCCGAATTGCCAGTGCAGATGAACAATGCATTGAATTTTCGGTCGACGGCCGGGCTGATGCCGCCGATAAGATCATAAAAGGACGGCGGGCAGAGATCGGCACGACCCTGGCAGCAGTCCTGAAAGAGCCCTCCAACGATCTCCCGGGCCGCATCCAGATTAACTGTATATCGCAACCACGTTGCCTCGCGACGTTGCGAAATCAGCCCGACCTGGGTGAGCGTCGCAAGATATGCCGAAGCGGTGCTGGGTTTCAGCGCGAGTACATCAGCGATTTCTCCGGCAGGCAACGCATCGGGAAAGCGCCGCATCAGCAGCCTGAAAACAGCCATGCGCTGAGTGTGGCTTAAGGCAGAAAGGCGCGTGATCAACATTGATTCCATATTTCACGAATTATGGAAATACAAAATCAGAGTCAATCCGGTTTTTGACCCGGCGAGCGAAACGCAGGTGTCGGGAACCGCGATGCTGGTATAGCCCCGGCCAAGAGAAGGCCTTGCCGAAAGCCAAAGATGTGGCCGAGGTAAAGAAACTTGGCCGCGATGTTGTAGATTGAAGTGCGATGGTGAATATGCGCAAAGATCCCCGCAGGCGCTTTTCAACAACGGTCCAGATGTACAAACAAGACGAAATCCTGCGTACCCTGCCGCCAGCGGGTAAGGCATACGGACATTTCGGCGAATGGCTTCAGGGGCGCTTGGGGGCTGAGGGTCCAGTGGTTCTTGTGACGCTGCGGTGCGACACGCTGTTTGCGCAAGCCTGGTATGAATCCGGCCCGAATTTGGAATTGAGCGTTTCTGGTCCGGCGGCGGTGTCCCGCCAGCATCTAAGCCGTTTGCTTTGCTGTCTTCAGCGCCCGCAGACAGGTCGGTTCGTGGTGTCCGCAAATGTGCCGCAAGGCGTGGGGGCGGGGGCGTCGACGGCGGCTTTGGTGGCTCTGGGTCGCGCGGTGGGTGCTGATGACGGACAGTTGGCAGCAGCCTGCCTGCATGTCGAAAAAGCCACCGACCCTTTGATGTTGGCACGCCCCGACGGCGTTGTTTGGGCATCGCGAAAGGCACGGATTTATCGCCACCTCAAAACGCCTCCGAAGGCTGAAATCCTCGGGGGCTATTTCGGGCCACCTATATGGACAGATGCCCAAGATGACCGGTTTGCCGATATATCAGACCTATTGGCAGCTTGGGGCGATGCCACGGACGCCGCCGACCTAGCCAAAATTGCGCAGCTCGCGACCGAAGCGGCGGACCGCACAACACAGTTGCGTGGACCATTGAATGATCCGTCGGCGGCACTTGCCCATAAGCTCGGGGCGCTAGGATACGTACGCGCGCACACGGGATCGGCGCGGGGCTTCATCTTCGCGCCGGGTTGCATACCTGTGAATGCGCAAAACGCCCTTCGGGATGCCGGGATGCAAGGGATCACAAGCTTTACCACGGGATCCGCGATATGATGTCCTTCGCAGCCGCGTTGTTGGCGGGCTTTCTGGTTGAAGCGACCGTAAGCTGGCCCATGGCGGTATTTCGCAAGATCGGCCACCCCGTGAGCTGGATCGGTCATCTGATCAGCAAGCTTGAAGCCTTCCTGAACCGACCGTCACATTCGCCCGTCAGACTGACGGCCTACGGGGCGATCACAGTGTTTCTAGTGCTTGTTGCCTGTGTGTATCCGGCTGTGGCAGTAAGCTCCGTCCTGCCAAACGGTTGGTCCGGTGTGTTGATTGGCGGGCTGCTGTCGTGGCCTTTTCTTGCCACCCGGAGCCTGTATGATCACGTGCAGGCGATAGCGCTGCCCTTGGCCCGGGGTCAAACCGATCAGGCCCGCGGGGCCGTGTCGTTGATCATTGGCCGAAACCCGGAAACCTTGGATGATAAGGCCATTGCGCGGGCTTCTCTGGAAAGCCTGGCCGAAAACAGTTCTGACGCGGTGATTGCGCCATTGTTCTGGGGGCTGGTGTTCGGGCTGCCCGGCTTGGTCGGATACAAGGTGATCAATACCTTCGATTCCATGATCGGCCACCGGTCGGCGCGCTACGTCCATTTCGGAATGGCGGCTGCCCGGCTCGACGATCTTGCCAATCTGATCCCGTCGCGGATCACAGGGGGGCTGTTCACAGTGGTTTCGGGTCGACTGCGACACGCTGGAAAAGTGATGTTCCGCGATGCAAACCAGCACCGGTCACCGAATGCCGGATGGCCCGAAGCGGCGATGGCCGCAGCGCTTGATATTCGCCTGTCAGGCCCCCGGGTATACGGGAACATGGTCGCGAACGAACCATGGCTGAACGGTGAGGCCGCTGATCCCGACGCTGGATCGGTGCGCCGGGGACTGGGGCTTTACCAACGCGTCATGCTGGTTGTCGCTTTGGGGTTGGGATTGATTGCGCTGCTCGAGAGGATGACGAATGCGTGACCACGGAGGAAATCTTGCTCGGGCGATTGCACGTTATGGTGGCCAACCGGACAGTTGGATCGACCTGTCGACTGGTATAAACACTGTGCCGTATCCGGTCGGCCAGATAACCGCCAGCGCCTGGCACCGTCTGCCCGAAACCGCAAGCCTGAAGCAGTTGGAACGCGCAGCGCAGCACGCGTACGGGACCACCGGCGAAGTCATTCCCGTTGCCGGCGCACAGGCGGCGATACAGATGATTCCGCATGTGCAAGGGGTCGGTACGGCTAGCGTCCTGTCCCCGACCTATAATGAACACGCAGCCGCGTTGCGTGCCGGTGGTTGGCAGGTGGAAGAAGTGGGTCTCTTTCAAGCACTGGAAGGCAGCGACCTTGCCGTTGTGGTGAACCCGAACAACCCTGACGGGCGCGTCTATGCACCGCACACCCTGATGGCGCTGGCGCAAACCGTCGGATTGCTGGTCGTCGACGAAAGCTTTGCCGACGCAGACCCGGATGCGTCGCTGGTGGGGCAGGGCGATGCTCTGGTCCTGCCCGACAACGTGGTGGTCTTGCGATCTTTCGGAAAATTCTACGGGCTTGCAGGCGTCCGGTTGGGGTTTGTGCTGTGTCGGCCTGAACTGGCGCAGAAATTCCGCGAAATGACCGGGCCTTGGCCCGTGTCGGGCATGGCAATAGAAATCGCGCAGCGGGCGCTACACGACGATACTTGGGCACAGGCCACGCGGGCGCGGCTTTGCGACGATGCGCAGCGACTGGATGCACTGGCTGTCGCCGCCGGTTGGACGGTGGTTGGCGGTACGTCACTGTTTCGTACCTACGCCACGAATGACGCCCTTCTGGCGCAGAAAATGCTCGCCAAGCGTCACATCTGGACACGGGTCTTCCCCTATTCCCCCAGTTGGATACGCATGGGTCTTCCCGGTACGGCGGCCGATTGGGAGCGACTGAAGATCGCGATGGAAACTTGACGAAATCGACGTTGTACCGTTTTCGTCTGAATTTCGCCGCTTTCCGCACTTGACAGAAATCTGGTCCAGTGATTTTTAGGGCAGGCTTTTGGTCTGGGCGCTCGGTGTTTTACGGGTGTCTGGTTAAAAGGGAATGTGGTGACCTGTCAAAAGGGAATCCATAACTGCCCCCGCAACTGTGAGCGACGTAACAGGTTGAAAATGCCCCCCGCATACCGGGTGGTTCCAGTCAGTCAAGGTACGATCCGCAAGTCAGGAACCTGCCAAAAGAGAACACCCGGTTTGGGCGCGGGGCGCGTTGAAACGGCGGATATTTCCGCAGTGGTGTCAGTCACCATCTGCGGGCGGATAATCCCTCCCCAGGTAAAATTGTTATGTACCGGTCACTGACCGGAATTTTGGCTTGGAAGTCGTTATGAAATACACCTTGAAACAGACCTTGTTGTGCACAGTCGCACTTGTCCCGACGCTGGCGTTCGCGCAGGCCGATGACACTATAGCCCTAAGCCCGATCATGGTCTACGGCGGGCTTTTGCCCACCACGCTGGCTGCAACCGGCGCGACGATCGAAGTGGTGGACGCAGAGGATCTGAAAAAATCCGGGCCCGGCGTCGCTGATGCGCTGGCGCGTCTGCCTGGCGTGTCGCTTAGCGCGAATGGTGGACTGGGAACGCGGTCGACCTTGCGGGTGCGCGGCTTGGGCAGCACATATATCGGCGTCCGTGTCGACGGGATCGAAGTCACTGATCCATCAAGTACGCAATCAAGCTTTAACTTCGGCACCCTGACTGCCGGTGCGGTGAACCGGGTTACGCTGATCAAGGGGACGCAAACCGCGATTTACGGATCGGATGCGATTGCCGGGGTCGTTGATGTCGAAACATGGCGCCCGGTTGTCGAAGGCGCATCAGGCCGCACCACACTGGAGTATGGCAGTTTCAACACCCGCACGGCAACCAGCAGCGTTGGTTTCATGGACGATCGGGTTGAACTGGCATTCACCCTGAGCCGTGTTCAAACCGACGGTTTTTCTGCCCGCAGCTCGGACACGGAAAAGGATGGTTTCAAGCAAAGCTCTGCCAACCTGTATGCCGCATACCAGGTCAGCGATGCATTGAAGGTGGGCGTTGCGGGGCTATGGTCTGACAGTACCGTCGAATTTGACCGCTCTACAACCGACAGTTCCGGTGTGTCAGACGAAACCCGTGCGGGCCTGCGCGCCTTTGCCGAATACACCCAAGGCGCTTGGGTGCACGAATTGTCGGTCTCGCAATTCCGCAATAATCGCTATGACGCGAAAGGCTTCACCAAAAGCTTTATCGGTGAACGTCTGAAAGCCGCCTATCTCGGACGGGTCGAGCTTTCGCCCGCGACAAACTTGGCATTTGGTCTGGACTGGACGAAAGAGCGCGCATCGCTTGACGGTACCGAATACGAAGCATCCAACAAGGCCGCTTTTGCAGAGGCACAGTTCACGCTTCGCGAGGATCTGGAGCTTTCCACCACGCTTCGTTACGACGACTATACCGATTTCAAAGGTCAGTTTTCCGGTCGTGCCGCATTGGCGTGGCACACGACGCAAGCAACAACAGTACGGGCATCAATCGGAACCGGCTACCGGGCGCCATCTCTCTATGAACGGTTCGGTCCCTTTGCGGGCGGAAATCTCGCACCGGAAACCAGCACCAGCCTTGATCTCGGTGTCGAACACCGAATTGGCGAAATGGCGACCTTGCGAGCCACCGCCTTTTACACGGAAATCACCGACCTGATCGACTTTGATTTTGCCACATTTGCCTATGCACAAGTTCCCGGTAAAACCGTCACCAAAGGTGTGGAGCTGTCGGGTGACTACCGCGTTACCGACCGTATATCGGTCAACGGCAATTACACATACACCTTTGGAGAAAGCGCCAATGCGCGTTTGACACGGGTCCCTACCCACGAACTGATCGTCGGGGCAGATTTCGACGTGACGGACCGGTTTACCACCGGCCTACAGATCACGCGGGTCGCTGGTGTCGTGGACGGGTTTGGCACAGCGACGCCGCTTGATGACTATACGGTCGTTGATCTTACGGCGCGCTATGACATCACGGACCGCGCGAACGCATATTTTACCGTGCGCAACCTTACGAACGAGAAATATGAAACGGTCCGGGGCTATAACACCTCGGAGAGGGCATTCTATGTCGGGGTTCAGGCTGATTTCTAATCTGCTTTGCCGCACTGCTTTGGCGGGGTGTCTGATGGGGGGTGCACTGTCGGCCCACGCTTCTGACGCTCCGCGAGTGGTATCGATGAATTTGTGTACGGATCAGCTTGTCATGCTGCTGGCTGATCCGGCTCAGATCGTGTCACTGAGCCGACTGGCAACAGACGCACGGTCTTCTTCACTGGCTGATCAGGCCAAAGGCTATCCACAAAACGCGGGCCATGCCGAAGAGATTTTTCTGTCGGCCCCTGATGTTGTGGTTGCCGGACAATACAGTGACAAGGCCACGCTCGATATGCTTCGGGTAATGGGCGTGCGGATTGAACAGTTCCCGCTGACCTCGAGACTGGATCAAATCCCTGATCAAATCAGGGAAATGGGCGATCTGCTGCATCAAACCGCCAAGGCGGAACGTCTTGCCGGGACCGTCGAAAGCTTTCTTGCAGCCGCACCGGTCGCGGACAGTGATGCGCCGGTCGCGGCCTTCTACTATCCCAACGGGTACTCGTTGGGGGTTAACACGCTTGGCCATGACATCGTTACCACCGGGGGGTTGCAGAATTTGTCCGAAAAGCTCGGGATGCTCACCAGTGGCCGGTTGGATCTTGAGCTTTTGGTGCTTGAAGATCCCGATGTGCTGATCACCGCGGAACCGTACACGGGTGGGTCGCGATCTGAGGAAATCGTTTTCCACCCAGCCCTGGCGCATTATGCAAAAATGGACCGTCTGCTTTACAGTTCGTCTGATTGGGTCTGCGGCACACCGATCACCCTGAGAGCCGTACAGCAGATTTCACGTGCCCGTGACACGCTTTTACAGCAGGAGACTACCAAATGACCGATGCCACGCCAGACGACAAGAAGCTCTATGCCGAAAAAATGGCCAAGGTCCAGACGGCGCGCAGCAAGATGATGGCCAAGAAGACGGTCAAGAAAGGGCTGATCATCGTGCATACCGGCAATGGCAAGGGCAAAAGCAGCTCTGGCTTCGGGATGATCCTGCGCGCGATCGGCCACGGGTTCCCTTGCGCCGTCGTTCAATTCATCAAAGGGTCGATGTTTTCGGCGGACAGGCAGGTCTTGCAAGACCGTTTCAGCGATATCTGTCAGGTTCATGTAATGGGCGAAGGCTTCACGTGGGACACCCAGGATCGCGACCGTGACATCGCCGCGGCGTCGCGCGCGTGGGAAAAGGCCAAGGAGCTAATTCGCGATCCGAACAACCGGATGGTTTTGCTGGATGAACTGAACATTGCGCTGCGCTATGATTACCTGAACGCCGATGACGTGGCCGAGTTTCTCTTGGCCGAGAAGCCTGAGATGACCCACGTCGTTATCACCGGCCGCAACGCACCAGAACGGTTGATTGAAATCGCTGATCTGGTGTCAGAGATGAAAGAGATCAAGCATCCGTTTCGCAAGCAGGGCATATCTGCGCAGGCCGGGGTTGAATATTAACGCAAATCACTTTGCGCCTGTCCCAAGGTGTACAGGATCAAACCGCCTTGGGACGACCGCAAGAAAAGGTGACCGTTATGCACAAAAGAGTTTTGGTTACCGGCGGGGCGAAATCCGGTAAAAGCCGATACGCGGAAATGATGGCCCGGGCGTTCGACCTACCGCTGATCTATATTGCGACCGCGCAACCACTGGACGACGAAATGCAAGACCGCATCCGTGCCCACCAAGAGCAACGCGGCCCCGACTGGCAAACCGAGCAAGAGCCATTGGACCTTGGCGGTGTCTTGCGCCGTACGGACGGTCAGGGTGTTCGGCTGGTCGATTGTCTGACCCTGTGGCTGTCGAACCTGATGATGGATGGCCGGGATTGGAACCAGGAAACGGACGCGCTTTGCCGCGTGTTGCTTGACCAGCAATCACCGGTGGTTCTGGTCACCAACGAAGTCGGCGGCGGCATCGTGCCCGTGTCGGCCCTGAGCCGACGATACCGCGACGCTTCAGGTGTGATGAACCAGAGGATCGCGGCACTTGCCGATAAGGTCGTTTTGGTAAGCTGCGGTCTGCCTCTGACCCTCAAGGAATAGCAGCAGGATTTTCGGCTATAACAATGCCCGAACGTGTCGGTTTCGGTCACCACTCACAGCGCATAAAGGTTTTTACCATGTCCCACGTCAACTTTCCCCTTAGCAGTCTGGATGACATCGCAACTTTGGTTAAGCACCTGCCCGAAACCGACGCCAAGAGCCAAGCGGCCGCGCGGGCGCGACAGGACTGTTTGACCAAGCCGGCGGGTTCTTTGGGCGGCCTCGAAGATCTCGCGGTGTTTTTTGCGGGGTGGCAGGCGGTAGAATTGCCTCGGATCGCACACGCGCAGGCAGTCGTATTCGCCGGAAACCACGGAGTCTGTGCGCAAAACGTCAACCCGTTTCCCCAAGAGGTAACCGCCCAGATGGTTTTGAACTTCAGGGCCGGTGGCGCGGCGATCAACCAGTTATGCCAGGTGAACGGAGCGGATTTGTCGGTGGTTGATCTGGACCTGGACAAACCGACGGCGGATTTCACCGCTGCTCCTGCGATGACCGCGGCAGAGTCTCTGGCAGCGTTGAATGCCGGTGCCGCCGCGGTGTCGCCGGATGCGAGCGTATTGATACTGGGCGAAATGGGCATCGGCAATTCGACCGTGGGGGCCGCCCTGGCAACTGCATCCTTCGGGGGCGAAGCGGCGGATTGGGTCGGGCGGGGAACCGGGTCGGACGACGCCGGCGTGCAGCGAAAAGTCGACGCGATCAACCGTGCGGTATCGCGCCATAGCGCCACGATCGGCGACGGGTGCGCGGTGTTGAAGGCCTTGGGTGGGCGCGAGCAGGCAGCGATTTGCGGGGCGGTGCTGGCAGCGCGACTGTGGCGTATTCCGGTGATCCTGGACGGGTTCATCTGCACGGCTTCCGTCGCACCTTTGTATACACTGGATCCTGCCTGCCTTGACCACTGCCTTGTCGGCCATCTGAGCGCGGAACCCGGTCACAAGCGATTGCTTGACGCAATGGGCAAGACAGCCGTTCTTGATTTCGACATGCGATTGGGCGAAGGGTCAGGGGCAGCGCTTGCCTTGGGTATCGTCCGTTCGGCGTTGGCGTGCCACGCGGGAATGGCAACCTTCGCGCAAGCTGGCGTGGCAGACGGGTGATGCTGCTCAGGCGGCTCGCCGAAGCCCGTCTGGCGATGTTGTTGCTGAGCCGAATACCTGCTGGGCGCATTGGTGACCCGATCCCTGCCATAGGGGCATCTGCCTGGGCTTGGCCCCTGGTCGGAGCAGTAATCGCAGCCCCTTCCGCACTGGTTTATCTGCTTTTTCACATGATTGGACTGGGTGCTCAGGCGGCGGCATTGGGCATGGTCGCCGCGATGGCTTTGCTGTCAGGGGCGATGCACGAAGACGGGTTGGCCGATATGGCTGACGGGTTTGGTGGCGGGCGTGATAAACTGCGAAAGCTGGAAATCATGCGCGATAGCCGGATCGGCAGCTATGGTGTTTTGGCGCTGATTTTTGCCGTGGCGTTTCAGATGTCGCTCATTGCAGAGCTTGCGGACCCGTCAAGGGTCATCCCGGTTGCTATCGGCATTGCCATGGCCAGCCGCAGCTTTTTGCCTCTCTGGCTGTGGGTATTGCCACCGGCCCGACCTGACGGGTTAGGTCAGTCTGCGGCGCAGGTATCACCCACGGCGGTCGTCATGGCACTGCTTTTTGGTCTGCTGGGGTTGCTTTCGCTGGGCCTCATGACCGCCCTGTGGGTGGGGGGCGCGATGCTACTGTGTACGACCTTGGTTGCCATGCTGGCTAAATCCCAAATAGGTGGCCAGACCGGCGACGTCATCGGCGCAATGCAGAAGATTGCCGAACTGACCGGCTGGGCAGTGGTAATCGCCTTGCAATAGCGTGCCTGTGTCAGGGCGAGGGCGATCTAGCATCTTTTCAACCGGCGCCGCCAATGCGACAAGGGAGTTATGTCGAAAAAGACCCTGAACAAAGCGAACCTTGCGAACCTTGGTGCGGACCGGCTGGCCGATCTGCTGATAGAGGTCAGCGCGGGCAGCGCCGACATGAAGCGACGGCTGAGGCTGGAGCTTAGTCACAATCTGGGTCCATCGGAACTGTCCGCGGACGTACGCAAACGGCTGGTGTCGATCCGGCGCGCAAAGACCTATGTGGGCTGGCGAAGGCGCAAGGCGCTGATTAAGGATCTGAACACGCAAGCCGACATGATCATTCTCAAGATCGCGCCGGCGGCACCGACCGAGGCATTCGAGTTGCTTTGGCAGTTTCTGGAACTTGCTCCTTCTGTGTACGATCGTGTGGATGACACCAAGGGCGACGTGGCCCAGGTTTTTGGCTATGCTATTTCCCACATCGACGAGATCGCAACGCGTGCAGGGCTGGATCCGACGGCCCTGGCTGAGCGGGTATGGGAGGCGGTCCAAGGCAATGAATGTGGCGAGTTTGACGGCATTATCGGGCATCTTGGTCCCGCTTTGGGGGACGCGGGCATGGAACACCTCAAGCGATTGATCCTGACCTTTGAAAAAGCGCCGCTTGAAGCCGACGGCGATCATGCGGCGCTCCGGTTTTTACGTGATCTGCGCAGTCGCAAAGGGAATTACGCTGCTGAACAGAAAAGCAGGATGATCAAGATGTGGCGGCAGGAACTGGCTGTCGCGCAGGGCGACACCTCTGCCTATATCGCGCAGTATTCAGCCGCGGATTTGAAGCGCCCGCCTATCGCCGTCGAAGTGGCCGCGCTGCGGTTGGAGCAGGGACAACCCGACCAGGCACTCGCTGTATTAACTGATGCGAGACCCGAACAAAACGCCCCGGATCGTGAGGGTTGGGACCTTATCTATATCGAAGCTTTGATAGCGTCAGAGCGTTTTGAAGATGCGCAAAAGCATCGCTGGGATGGTTTTCTAGCGACATTGAACCCGGTTTTGTTGCGCGCATATCTTCGGGTGTTGCCCGATTTTGAAGATATCGAGTTTGAAGAGGCGGCCAAGGCCCATGCGGCACGCTTTGGTGATGTAACCACGGCGCTTGGGTTTTTCCTTGCGTGGCCGGACCTGGGGCATGCCGCACGTCTGGTCGAGCAGCGGGCGACGGAGATTGACGGAAACCTTCATCACGTGCTTGGGCCCGCGGCCGAGGCGTTGCGCACCCGGTACCCGCTAGCAGCGGCGTTGCTTTGGCGTGCGATGGTAAATGAAACGCTCCGCAAGAACCGCAAGGATCAGTATGGTCCGGCCGCGGACTACCTGATGGATTGCGCCGCTGCTGACCTTGAGATCAACGATTATGGTACGTTTCAATCGCATGGCAGCTTTGTCGATGCGCTGCGCAAGCGGCACGGCCAAAAGGCAGCGTTCTGGACGCGGGTATCTTAGCGACACTGGCCTTGGGGTAGTTCCATACTGTCACGGAAAGCAACGTTCTTGTAAAAATGACGTTTTCGTCAAATCGGCAGGAACCAAAGCACGGGCAAAGCGTATGGTTGGATGAACACATTCAAACGAGCCGCCTCCGTATCAGTCACAGCCCTTGGGCTGATGGCAGTCTTGTCGTCAGCCAAAGCCGAGATCATCGGCAATGTCGATGTCGATTGGCTGGGCAATGACATCGTCGTCGAGGCGCTTTCAGACCCGAAAGTCAAAGGTGTGACCTGCCATCTGGCATATTTTGATCGCGGATTGATTGATCGGTTGCAGAAAGGAAACTGGTTCGAAGACCCTTCAAATTCTTCGATCTCCTGCCGTCAGACCGGCCCGATTGAAATTGGTGATATCGCCCGCGATGACGAAGGTGAAACGGTGTTCAGCGAACGTCGTTCGATCATTTTCAAGACGCTGAAGGTGAAACGCATCTTTGACCAGGAGAACAACACTCTGGTCTATATCAGTCACGCGCGTGACGTACAAAACGGGTCTGCAAAGATGTCGATGTCCACCGTCCCTCTCTATCGCGCGGACAAATAGGCGAAGCTTTGCCGTAGCGTAGGTGCCCCTTTGCCCGTGCCACGGCATCAGGTAATCTGCATCAAAGCGGCAGCAACAAGGGCGCGGGCAGATGAATATTACACGTAGAAACTTTACCATTGGGACGGCAGCCTTGGCGTTGTCGGCCTGTTCCGGTGCCGATAATTCGGCGTCATTCGCGGCGCGCGGCGACGGCGATCTGCCGTCCGACCTTCTGCCGCAGCCTAACGCTGGATACGATGCCTGGGTCGCTTCATTCAAATCGCGTGCGGGTGGTCAGGGGATTTCTCCGGGCATTCTGAACCAGGCATTTGCCACCACGGGATATTTGCCCGGGGTCGTAAAGCGTGACCGCAACCAAACCGAATTCAGCCGTTCTCTTGAGGATTATCTGGCGATCGCCGCATCGGACGAACGGGTCACCAAGGGTCGCGCGGCCTTTGCGCGCCACCGAAACACGCTGGCCCAGATCGAAGGGCGTTATGGTGTGCCCGCCGAAGTTGTCACGGCAGTTTGGGGATTGGAAAGCTTCTACGGCGAAAGGCGGGGAAATGTGCCGGTCATATCCGCCACCTCGACCCTCGCCTACGACGGTCGACGCGGTGAGTTCTTTGAAAAGCAACTTGTCGCTGCGCTCAAGATTCTGGAACGTGGCGATGTGTCGGTTTCCGGGCTGACCGGAAGCTGGGCCGGGGCCATGGGGCACACCCAGTTCATCCCCACATCATACCAAGCTTTCGCAGTCGATTTCAACGGAGACGGCAAGCGCGATATCTGGTCCGAGGACCCTACGGATTCTCTTGCCTCTACTGCTGCATACCTTGCGAAGTCGGGATGGAAGTCGGGCCAGAAATGGGGCGGCGAGGTCGGGACTGCCGCAGCCGGATCAGCGGCACCGGTTTCGATCTTGCAACCCGATGCCGGCGGGCCACGTTTTGCGGTGTTCAACAACTTCAGCGCGATCAAGCGATACAACAATTCCGATAACTACGCGATCGGGGTGGGGCACCTGTCGGACCGCATTGCAGGCGGTGGTCCGATCCAGGCACAGTTCGGCCCGGACAAGTACGGGATGACCATCGACGATCGCAAGGCGTTGCAGCAACGGTTGACAGCCAGAGGCTTTGACACGGATGGTACCGACGGTGTGATAGGACCAAATAGCCGCAAGGCAATCAGCGCCTATCAGCAAAGCAGGGGCATGACCGTGACAGGTGACCCATCGATAGAGTTGCTCGCGAGTTTGGGTTGATATCCAGACGGATCAGCGCATTGGGGCCGCAAAACGTGCCTCGAACCCGGCGGGCCGCCCTTGGGCGGGCGAATACAGTTCAAGCGAACTGCCGACCTGCCGGGAGATCGTGTCAATGATGTATAGCCCCAGTCCAAACCCGTCTGTCGCCACGGGCCCCTGATGCAGACGTTTGGTTAACTGTTTAAGCTCCTCTGGCGGGACAACGGCACCTTCGTTGACGACGCGCAATACGCCGTCTGGCGATAATGTGACCTCTATCTTCTGCCCCGGTGCCCCGTGTTGAAGGGCATTGTCGATCAGGTTTCCAGCGATGATGCCAAATGCGTCGGCGTCCATTCGCGCCACGACTGGTGCATCGGGAATGTCCAGTGTCATGCGTCCCGAGTTATCGGAACGTTTTTCGCTTTCGTTGACCACATAGCGCAGAATGCGACCTATGTCCGTCTGCTCGCTGGACATGCCGACCCCTGCGTCCGCCCGCGCCATCTGCAACAACCTTGCCACCCGCCGGGCCATCCGCTGCAATGCGTCTTCGACTTTGGTGATGGCCACAAGCGCCCCGGAACCGGACATTTCCACCTTGAGTCGCTGCACTTGCGCCAACGCGACCGCAATCGGTGTCCGAAGCTCGTGAGCGGCCACACTGGCAAACGCGCGTTCGGTCTCGAGCGATTTTGACAGGCGGATGATGAATCCGTTCAAGGATGTCGTAATGGCTGCTAGCTCGGGGGGCTGGCTACTGGCATCAATCGGATCAAGCCGCGCTTCGCCGCGGTTGGAGATTTCGCGGTGCAGCGCCTCCAAGGGGCGCAGCGCGGTATGCGCTATCCAATGGACCAATACGTACGCCAGCGGAATCATCGCGAGCATGGGAAGCAAGAACGCTATGAGGCTTGAATAAAATGCTTCCCTGCGCTCTTCCAAGGGGTCACCGACGCGTACCGCATAGCCTGCGTCGTTAAAATCGGTGGTATAGAAAGTGTGTGTCCCGGTTACTGAAAATCCTTCGGCTATCGCTCCCGTCGGCACATCAGCAAAACGGTAGAGGCGCGATTCGATGATCGGTCCTTCCGAGATGTGCAGGATCTGATACACCAAGGCTTCGTGGACATCGCTAAGTTCGTGCGACTGCAACGCGGCGTTGATGGTTGCGGCATCCAGGAAACCGCTGTTCAGCGCCTGGGTGACGATAGGGCGGAAGAGATGCGCAATCTGATCGATCTCTTCGTCGAACAGCTCTGTTTGTTCGCTGCGAAGTGCCAGCCCCGTGACGAACATTGACAGCAGCCAGATCGCCGCGAAACCCAGGCTGACCAGGAAAGCCAGCCGCCCGATAAGGCTGCGGCGTTTCATCCCTTGCCCATCCGGTACCCGAAGCCCCGTACGGTTTCTATGGCACCACGCCCAAGCTTCGATCGCAAACGGCTGACGTGGGCTTCTATGGTGTTGCTTTCGACCTCTTCGCCATACCCATATAGCGCGTCTTCCAGTTCTGCCTTGGGCACGGTAATCTCGGGGCGTCGGCTAAGCCGGTCGAGAATTGCCCATTCCTTGGGGGTGAGGGTCTTGGATTGACCATCCGCAAGCACGGTCTTTGTCGCAAGCTGAATGCACAGCGATCCGATCCGCCGTTCGGCTTGCCGGTCATTGTCAGTGCGACGCAAGATCGCGGCGATGCGGGCAACCATTTCATCCAGATGGAAGGGTTTGACCAGGTAGTCATCGGCCCCGGCATCCAGCCCTGCTATACGTTCCGTTATCCGGTCGCGGGCGGTCGCGATAAGCACGGGTACGTTGCTGCGCCGGCTCCGCAAGTTGCGCAGAACGTTCAAGCCGTCGCCGTCAGGAAGCGCCAGGTCCAGCAATACCAACGCATAGTCGGTCCCGCTCAGCGCGGCCTCTGCATCTTCGGCGCGGGCGGCAAGGTCAACCACATAGCCTGCTGACCGCAGGTGATCACACATTGCCTGCGCCAGGTCGGCTTCATCTTCAACAATTAGCAGACGCATGGATCCTCCGGTTATTGGATATTTCTACCACCACCGCGGTCGAAGCAGCAATCTATTAGGTCGTTTGTATCAGGCAGCCCGGATAAGATCGGCAATTCCCAGAAGCTTGGCGGACAGCGGATTGGTTTTGCGCCAGATCATACCTACGGTACGCGTCGGTTGGGGTTCGGGAAACGAACAGACCGCGACCCGCGCAGATTGAGTTTCGACAGCGACGGCGATTTCAGGGATCAAGGTCACGCCGATACCGGCACCCACCATTTGCACCAATGTCGATAGCGAACTGGCATCCAGCGCCTCGCGGGCCTTGTCCGACTGAATATCGCAAAATGACAGGGCCTGGTCACGAAAGCAGTGGCCTTCTTCCAGAAGCAGCAACTTCATTTCGGTCAGCCGAGCCCGGTCGGGCGTCGGTTTATCGCGATCCGCCTCTGGCCTTACCAGAACGAATTTCTCTTCGAACAAAGCCACTTCTGTGAAGGCGGGTTCAGACACGGGGAGCGCTACGATTGCGGCGTCAATGCGCCCGTCAGCCAGTTCATTGATCAAATGCGATGTCAACGTTTCCCGAACCTGGATGTCTATATCGGGGTTTGTCCGCATCAGCTTGGTGATGATATCGGGCAGAAGGTATGGGGCGATCGTGGGTATGATCCCGATACGCAACCTGCCCACGATGCCTTGCTTGGCAGCGCGCGCCATATCCTGAAGTTCGTCCACCCCCTGCAAGATCGCACGTGCGCGCGGCGCGAATTCGGCACCGAACGAGGTTAACGACGTGTTTCGCGTCCCGCGCTCAAACAGCGTCGTTTGCAGTATCTGCTCCAGCTCCTTGATCTGGACGGACAGGGCAGGTTGCGAGATTGCACAAGCTTCGGCGGCGTGACCGAAGTGCCGGTGCAAGGCGACCGCTTCAAAATAGCGCAGATGTTTGAGTGTGATCTTGGTCATAGGTTCATGTTATTGATCTGATAGGAAATGCTAACTTAAACTAATCAACCGGACCTGATAAGTCAGCCCCACAATGTACGGTGGGCCGAGAACCGCGCGGATGATAGATTGACACGTAGTCGCAATCGTTTCCGTTTCAGGCTGGACCCGCTGCATCAACGACTGGACGATACCCGTGGGGGCATCGGCCCAAACCCTAATTTTACGGAGACCACCATGGACGGAAACGACGTTGAAAACATCAGCAAATGCCCAGTTGTCGGCAGCCACGGCCGCATCTCGAAGCGCGGCGCGCGGTCTTTGAACGAATGGTGGCCAAACCAACTGAACCTCAAACTGCTGCATCAAAATTCAATCGACTCTAACCCGCTGGGCGCTGATTTTGACTATGCCGAAGAATTCAAAAAGCTTGATATTGATGCGGTAAAGCAAGACCTGCACGCACTGATGACGGATTCGCAAGATTGGTGGCCCGCAGATTACGGTCATTACGGCCCGTTCTTCATTCGCATGGCATGGCACGCAGCCGGCACATATCGCACCGCTGACGGGCGCGGTGGCTCGAGCACGGGGACGCAACGTTTCGCACCGCTCAACAGCTGGCCAGACAACGCCAACCTTGACAAGGCCCGCCGCCTGCTGTGGCCGGTCAAGCAGAAATATGGCAACCAGATTTCCTGGGGTGATTTGATTATCCTGTGCGGCAATATCGCACTGGAGTCGATGGGGCTGAAAACCTTTGGCTATGCCGGGGGGCGCGTCGATAACTGGGAACCAGAAGAAGACGTATACTGGGGGCCGGAAGACGAATGGCTGGGCAGTACACGCTACAGCGAAGAGCGTGCTTTGGAAAACCCGCTTGCCGCCGTGCAAATGGGCCTGATCTACGTCAATCCCGAAGGACCCGACGGCAACCCTGATCCATTGCAATCCGCGCGTGATATCCGCGAGACATTCGGTCGGATGGCGATGAACGATTACGAAACCGTCGCGCTGATTGCCGGGGGGCACACCTTTGGCAAGGCGCACGGTGCCGTGGGCGGCGAGAATGCCGGCCCCGATCCCGAAGCCTCGCCGCTGGAAGCACAGGGTTTTGGCTGGACCAACAAGCACGAAACCGGCCACGGCGTTCATGCGCTGACCAGCGGCCTCGAAGGCGCTTGGTCGCAGAACCCGATCAGCTGGGACATGACCTATTTCGACAACCTGCTGGGGCTCGACTGGGAAATGACCAAAAGCCCTGCCGGTGCCGTGCAGTGGACCCCAAAGAACGGCGACGCCGCAGGGACCGTGCCAGATGCACACGATCCGTCAAGGCGTCACGCGCCGATGATGTTCACATCCGATCTCGCGCTGCGCGAAGACCCCGAGTATTTCAAGATCGCCACGCGCTTTCATGAAAACCCCGAGGAATTCGCCGATGCATTCGCCCGCGCATGGTTCAAGCTGACCCACCGCGATATGGGGCCGATCACGCGCTATCTGGGCAAGGACGTCCCCGGCGAAGAGCTGATCTGGCAGGACCCGATCCCCGCCGTATCACACCCGTTGGTTGACGACGCTGATATCGCTTCTCTTAAGGAAAAGGTGCTTGCGTCAGGCCTGAGCACTCGCGAACTTATCGCGGTTGCTTGGGGGTCGGCTGCGACTTTCCGCGGGTCGGACAAGCGCGGCGGTGCCAATGGCGCGCGGATCCGGCTTGCTCCGCAGAAGGATTGGCCGGTAAACGAGCCTGCTCAGTTGGCCAAGGTTCTGGACGTTCTTGAGGGAATCCGCGCCGAATTCAACGGTGCGCAATCTGGTGGCAAGCAAATTTCGATCGCTGACATGATCGTGCTGGCGGGCGCTGCGGCAGTCGAAGAAGCCGCCAAAGACGCGGGGCATGATGTTACAGTACCGTTTACCCCGGGGCGCGGCGATGCAACGCTCGAACAGACCGAAGTCGATTCCGTTGCGTTCCTTGAACCGGTGACGGACGGGTTCCGCAACTTTGCCAAGAACAGGTTTTCGGTTTCCGCAGCTGAACTGTTGGTCGATCGTGCGCAGCTTCTGACGTTGACCGCGCCGGAAATGACTGTTCTGCTCGGTGGAATGCGCGCATTGGATGTAAATGTCGGCGGTGCCAAGCATGGTGTTTTCACGGATGCGCCTGGTACGTTGAACAACGATTTTTTCACCTCGCTTCTGGATATGGGGACAGTTTGGACGAAAGCCGAAGAAGGCGAAGTCGATGATATTTACGAAGGTCATGATCGCGCCACGGGCGATCTGAAGTGGACAGGTACGTCGGTTGACCTGCTGTTCGGATCAAATTCGCAGCTGCGCGCCATCGCCGAAGTTTATTCGGGCGATGTGGCTAAGGCGAAGTTTGTGAAAGACTTTGTTGCGGCATGGACCAAGGTTATGAACCTGGACCGGTTCGACCTGGCCTAAGCTCCGTCAACGACCCATGAAAAGGCGCGACCGCACTCCGGTCGCGCCTTTTCTACTTCAAACGGTCCAATGGGCTATCGTTTGGCGTGTCGTGCCAAATGGGCCTGGGCCTGTTCCGGTGTCGGGGGTGTACTGCCGCCCAGCAGGATCAGGTGCCAATAGAACTGGATCTGGTCTGGGTCGCTCATAAGCGCCGCAAAAGCATCCTGATGTTTCTGCACCGCGTTTTGGTGGGCCGTGTCGACACCCTGCAAGGCGCGAAGCCGGTTCATCTCGGCAATCGTATTACCCACCATCGGGTCGATTGTACGATCTTCGACCACATTGAAATTTCGCTCGGCCCAATAATGCAGGTCCAGTGTTTTGGTCGTCCGGTTGGGTAATCCGCGCCCGCGTTTGACCATGAACTCTGCCGCCGACCGCAACGAATAATGGTTCAGCCGCGCCAGCGGCGGGGACTGCACCAAACCGAACAGGTTTATGCGGTTATCATTTTCAGCAAAATCATCGGGGGCAGGGTGGATGCCAGCAAAGTTCCAGACAGCCTGGTGGCTGCCTTTGCCTTTCGGGCGATGCACGCCGATCTTCTGAAATGCCTTAGGGCGAAACAAGGTCTTAAAGAAGTGGCCCGCTGGCAAAAAGAACGGCTCGGGGGCCGCGCTGGTAAATCGCTTGACCGTGAGCTGGTCATCGAACACGTCGCGCCGGTTTGCCCCGAACAACCGCCAGGGAAGGGCAATGGCGTCGGTGGAGAGAGGGACCGAGGCCAGAAGATCGTCGAACGTGCGCAGGGGCGCTTGCAGGCAAAGGAATTCGTCGCAGTCGAAAAACAGCACCCAATCCGCTGCTTTCACCAGATCGTGTTGGTCCGCCAACCTCATCGCCTGCCACTGCACGGACTTATCCGCATTGGGGCGGAACGGCACATGGGTTACATCGGGTAACAGGTCCAGCAGCGCCGGCGTGCCATCGTCACAATCATGGGTATAGATCAAAAAGTCGCTGACCCCTGCGGCACGGTGATGTGCTATCCATTCCAGGCAATACGGCGCTTCGTTTCGCATGCAGGTTACGGCGAGAATGCGGGTCACGGTTTCAGGGTTACCTTGGGATCAGGGCGATTGCGTTACCTGAATGACTCTCATGGGGGCAGTATCAAGTCAATCTCGTGCGGTGAAGGGCACCCGGTATCACAACGACACTTTGCAATCGGGACCTTCCTAAGCTATCTTTTTTCAGAGCAGTAGAAATCGACACAGTCAAATTTGTGTCCTCGGAGAGATCAGATATCATGAATGACCGCCGCCCTGTTGCGTCACTGTGGATAGGTGAAAAGCTTCACTATCTAAACCAGCTTTGCCTGAAATCTCATGTTGTCGCCGGTCACAAGACGATCCTTTACTGCGCGGACAAGGTTGATAACGCGCCCGATGGCGTCGAGGTGCGGCCGGCGTCTGACGTTATGGAGATCGACCGCGCTTTGGTAGAAGCCACCAGTGCGTCTTTCCTGTCGAACGTGTTTCGCTATAAGATGATCCAGAAGACCGGAGCGATCTGGATCGACTGCGATGCTTTCTGCCACCAGCCGTTCCCCGAGGACCAAGAGTACATCTTTGGCCGCCACGGCATGTCCGGTGCCTTGAATTGCGGCGTTGTCGGTCTCCCGCAGGAATGCGAGCTGATGGACCAACTGCTTGATTACTACGACAATCTGCCGGACTACCCGGCTTGGTGGAACAAGAACCAGCGCAAGAAATACGACCGCCAAGACCCCAAACTGTCCCACGCGCACCGCATCTATAACGCCGAGCGTACGGCCTTTGGCCCGCAGGCGTTTACCTATTTCGCCAAGCAGACCGGCCAGTATGACAAGGCAAGCGAACGCGAGGTTCTTTATCCGGTCCCGTTCCAGTTGAATGACATCTTTTATGACCCCTACGGGCGCGTCGAAGGGCATTTCACCGACAAAACCCTGTCTGTGCACCTTTATACAAATGGCACGAAACCGTGGTGGGAAAAGAACGAACCTCTGCCCGGTTCCTATGCCGCGCGGATGTGCGAAAAGATCGGGATCGACCCGTCCAAAGCGCTGCGCTAAGCCGCGTTACGAAGGGCCTTTGCCATCAATCTGAAACCGCACACCAGCCCGCACGGCAAATTGCTGGCCATCTCGATGATGAAGGATGAGGCACCATTCCTGCTGGAATGGTACGCCCATCACCTCGCCGTGGGGTTCACCAAGATACTCGTTTACACAAACGATTGTTCCGATGGCACCGACGACATGCTGATCCGGCTTGAAGAGCTGGGTCTGGGCTACCACCGGCGCAACGACATCCCCGAAGGGGTGAAGCCGCAGCCATCTGCGATGAAATATGCGCAGGCCGAACCCAAAGTCGCCGAGGCCGACTGGATCTTGATGTTCGATGCCGATGAATTCCTGTGCATCAACTATGGCGACGGCACGCTGGACCCGATGCTGGACGCGGCAGGGGATGCCAATGGCATCGTGGTTACCTGGCGGATTTTCGGCTCTGGCAATGTGGTCGACTGGTCGCGCGATCCGGTGACCGAACAATACCTCTATGCGGCACCGCCAACGTGGAACAAGGGCTGGGGCGTCAAGACGCTGTTCAAGTTTGACCCTGACAAATGGAAAATCGGCATCCATCGCCCGTCGATCAAGAACAAGCATCTGGAAACCGGCTTTCCCGACACTGTGAAATGGCTCAACGGATCCGGCCAGCCGGTGGAGGATTACTTCAAGTTTCGCGGCTGGCGGTCAATCCGGCGCACTGTGGGCTATCAATGGGCGCAGATGAACCACTATGCGGTCAAATCGGTCGACAGCTATGCTATCCGCAAGTTCCGCGGCAACGTGAATAACAAGAAAGACAAGTATAACTCCGACTACTGGTCATTGCAGGACCGCAACGAGGTCTATGACGACAAGATCCTGCGCTATACCGAACGGCGCAAGCAGATCATGGACGAATTGCTGACCGATCCGGTTCTGTCGCGTCTCCACTATGCCGCCATCGAAAAGGTCGAGGCACGGCTCGAGGAATACCGCACGACCGACGCCTATGCAGAGCTGAAACAATCGCTGCTTGAGGCGTCTGAGGTGCCGATCACGCAGATCGTGGCCAAGCCGCCCAAGGCCCGCGACCCGGCCGAAATCGCCAAGCTGATGTCGCAAGTCGAAAAGAACAACGCCGACCGCCCCATCGAAGAACGTCGCAAAGCTCCGGAACCCGAATTTGCCGATGTGTCTGAGGGCGGTGATGGCTTTGTGCCCGGCGACATCGACGTATCGGCACAAACAGCGGTGGAGTGGGTGGTTAACCATGACATCGCATTGCCTGCGGATGTGCGTATCTTTGCGCAAAATACGCTGGAATTCGTGATGCGTGGAAAATACCAGCGCAAGTTGGCCAGGATGACGGGCCGAATGGTTGAGGATGGTCAAAGGGTGCTCGACCTCGGGGCTGGAATTGGCTTTCTGTCGATCCACGCCGCGAAACTGGTGCCGCAGGTTCGCGTTGTCGCACAGGAAGACAACGCCTCGCGGATGGCGATCATGCGCAAGGTGCTGGATCGCAACGAAATCAACCTTGGCGACCGACTACAGATGACCGGCAGGCAGGTGGTTTTTGAAGACGCGGCTGAAACGGTCAGGCGGATCAATCAATTGATCGCCGATGAAAAGCCTGATGTGCTGCGTATCAGCTATGCAGAGTTGGGGTCCAACCTGCTTGGGCAGATAAATCTTGGCTCGGTGCGTCGCACCGTCCTGTTTGGCCCCGCTGTTACCGCTTTTCACCAAGATGCGCGAAACAGCGGCGGCCCGTCGCTAACCGCCTCGGAAGAGCTTAGCGTGCCCGAGTTCGTGATTATCGAGCCGAAACGAGAAGTTCAGTCGTAATACCCGGTAATGCGCCCCAGTTCCTGACCGCTTTCTGTGGCCATGATCTCGGTAAAGCGGGCATGCCTTAGCTCAAGGCATTCATCATAGAGAGCCTTCAGCTTGGCATCAGCCATCAGGAAATCATATATCTCGCGCGCTGCCGCTGATAGTCCGACGCCGCGCGTATCCATGTTTCCCTGACGGTTGGCCGTGTTCCAATAGCGGGCGGATTCGCCGACGCGATCATTTTGCCCGCCATCTCCACGGTCGACCTTGAGAATGAATTCTTCGGCGCTTTTAATTGAATAGTGATTGATCTGCGCATAGTCGCGCGTGCCATTTGAAGCGATAGCCTTGTACGCGCTATCAGTGAATTCCGGTGGCATTGTCTGGCCCGAACCGTTGATCCATTTGAAACCTTGCTGTGAAAAGTCATGCGTGACCGGACGATGCGGGCGGCGTGCACCCTGAACCTTGTTACGATAGAGCGTTTTGACGGCGGTCAAGACTTCGCGGTTCTCGGCTGCGGCTGTCGCAAGATCTGCCGCCGTTTGGGTGTACATCTTGGTGACAAGCTCGTCTTTCGCATGCTTGTGGCCACCGCTGTTGAAAGCGATCGATGTAAATGACACCACATCGGCATCGCCGGTTTTGGCAAAAAAGTCGTCGAAGGTTTCAATGTCACCCGTGAAATTCAGAAACTCGTCCGGGTCGGTGGTGTACACCCAAGGCGCTGATTGATAGCGGCCGAAATGGCCGGCAAAGCGCAGTGCCATGATCAGCCATTTTCCCTGCTTGGGGAACATCACCTTGGGGTTGGGCTGGTGCTTTACCCGGTGGGGCCAGATCTCCTCGATCCGGTCCAGGATTTTGTCGGTGTTATCGGTGCAAAAGTTGGTAAAGACCAACAGATCGTCGATACCCAAGGCAAAGTGATGTGCCATCCATTCAATGATGTAGGGGCCTTCGTTGCGCATCACCGCAAGAAGCAAAGCTTTTTCGCCACCGATCGACATATATATTCGTCCCAATCTCTTGCGTGGCCCGAAGCGCCGGGCCGTTATTGACGCCAAGCCCTGATTGGGCCGACAGCTTGCTGGAGAAGGGACCGCATCATAAGGCAAGGCTGCCTGAGAGATTAAGAAGGTTGCCTCACCACGCGCGCCCAGCTTATAGTTTGAGCAATAATAGACAAGCCACATTCCCGATCACCAGCCTGTCTTCCCGAGCATCGAGAGTTTCATGGCCGTATCGCAGGAATTTGTCGAAAAATCCATTGCGCATCAACTGGGTACCCAAGGTGACGGGGTCTTTTCCTGCGACACTACTGCCAGACAGCTTGCCGAACAGGTATCAAGTGGCATGGCAGTGTCTTGGGACCATGCCGCGCAGGCACCAAAGCGGTACAATCGGTGGACGGCATCGGCTGATCGGGCGTGTCCTTGGCAGATCGAACATCCCAAGCACACCAATGCTGTGAAATCGACCCATGCCTTGCGCGATATTCTACAAGCTGGTGCCGATTATGATTTCATGATCGATATGCAGGACCACCGGGTGCGCAACATCGTCGCCGAAAACGGTCACATGATGCCGATGTTCTGTTTCAACCGATTGGTCGGGCGCGGGCAGGGCCGCGTCTTGTGGCCATTGCCGGGCTACCACGATATCGACAGCCCCGACTTTTTGGGCAATCTTGATCCTGCTCGCATTCCTTGGAACGATAAATCCGACCGCGTCGTATGGCGGGGGGGTGCCGGAAACCGGGGCCGCAAGGGCAAGAACGGGCGTGGCAATATGGTGCGCATGCACGCCCTGCTACGCAAGTACAAAAGCGGCGAATTCGACTATGACCAGACGCTGACCGTCCTTAAGACGATGCAGCGCTTTGGGTTTTTGCACCGTTACATAAATGACCCGCGATTTGATCTGGGATATACCAATTCAGACGGGTTCATCCTTGAAAATGAACCGTTTCTCGCCGAATACGAGCGTCCGCGCATTCAGCGTGAGGATTTTCAGACCTATAAATATATCGTCGTCCTTCCGGGAAATGACGTAGGGTCCAGTCTGTTCTGGACCCTGAATTCAGGCAGCGTCGCGCTGGTTATCGATTGTGCATTTGAAACCTTCGCGACACATCATTTCAAACCTTGGGAACATTTCGTGCCAATTCGCAAAGGCCACGGCGATGTCAAAAAACAACTGAAATGGTGCGACGATCACCAGGATGAATGCCAAGCCATGACCGCCCGTGCTGCCGAAACCTGCAAGTTGCTTGCTGATCCCGACCTGCGCAAAACCATCCTCACGGGGGTGGTTGACGGGCTTCGTCGGCGGCTTGATCGGACCGCCGCGCACTCCGCTCGGGCGGTCAGGGTCACCGCGTCGCCGGCCCCTTCAAATCGTAATACCACGCTGAAAAAAATGCCGTCCGATTCCGATGCCAAGGTGCCCAATCCGCGTGAAATATCCAATGGCTGATATTTTCGTCACGCCCGCGCCGAATATCGAAAGGCCCACCTCATGAGCACCCCTGACTTGTCGATGTTTTTTGTCGTGGACCCGCCACGGTATCAGGACATGGGATGCTATCTGGCGGCCTCGATCCGGACCCACCTTGACGAAGGCGTTGATTTAATTGGCTATTGCCCTGCCGACACCATCAAAGACATGGACCCTTACGCCTTGGCGATATTCAAAAAGCTGAAGGTCGATATTCGCCCGATGGACACTCAGGGGGCGTTCGACCCGCCTTACCCGCATGGAAACAAGATGATTGCCGCAGCGCAGCCGCGAAGGACTCCGTATTCCGCCTTTCTGGACAGCGACATCCTTTTCATCGGGGCGACCAGGGTGGCCGATCTTATCAAGCCGGGACATGTTTCGCTGACGCCCGCGGCATCGATGTACTGGTCGGGTCAGAAGATATGGAAAGACATATACGCCGCCTGTGAAATGCCGATGCCCGCTGACCGAATTTGGCTTGCCCGGCAACGCCGCCGCAAGCTCATGCCGTATTTCAGTGCCGGTTTCTTTGTGTTTCCAGAAGGCCCGGCAAATGACGCCAACGAAAGCTTTGTCGACGTTTGGATGCGGCTGGCGCGGATGATTGATAAGGTGGATATCATCAAGAAACGCCCCTATCTTGACCAGATGAGCCTGCCGCTGGCGATCCGTGCCGCAGGGTTGGACTGGAACATCCTGCCCGAAGAGCAACACTATATTCTGGGCGGTCAGATGCGTGGTGAACCGCTCCCTTCTGATATGAAAATCAAGGCGATCCACTATCGCAACATGAAAGTTCTGAAGGAAGTGTATATGCTACGCAAGGCCAAGGGGATGCTGGAACAACACGTAGGAGTGCGGCGGTTCGACCGGGTAGACCCCGCCAAATTGCTGGCAGATGACTGAAAACGCCGCGACATCGGTGGAAATCCCGCAAGGGTGGACCGCGCGTCAGGTGATCCACGAAAGTTCACGGTTGCGACTGGAATATACCGGCCCGGTCCTTGGGGCGACATCAAATGCTGTCGTGGCGTTTGCCCCGTTCGACTTTCCATTTCAATCTGACCGGGGCGGGTGGGGTAGTGCGTCGTTTTGCAAACGTCTTATGCCTCATGTCTGCGTTTTCCACCGCGACGAGGACTGGCACCAGCACGATGAGTTTTCGCAAGCCATGCGGACCTGCCGGAGCTTTTTCGGGCCGGTGCCGCGACTGACCTCTTACGGGTTCAGCATGGGGGGCTACGGGGCAATGCTCGGCGCGCAGGGTCTGAACGCCGCCCGTGCGGTCGCAGTATCCCCGCAAAGTTCGATCGACCCGACGGCAGTAAAATTTGAGCGTAGATACCATGCGCAATGGGCGGCCATGAACGGGTGGGTGCATGATTTGCACACCCATGTGGACGACCGGCGGGAATATGTCGTGCTTTACGACCCCTTGCACAGGCAGGACAGCCAGCACGAGCTGCGTCTACCCAAGCCCGCCGGATATCGGCGGGTCCTGTTGCACGGGGCAGGGCATGCCGGTATCCAGACCCTTGTCGAGATGGGACAGGCAGAGGCGTTATTTGCCCTGTTGCGCGGCGACACTACCCCCGCCCAACTGCGGCAGGCCTACAGGAAAAACCGTGCTGGTGCCTTTCGTTATCAGCGCAAGCTAGGCACCGTTCTGCACGACCGTCACAAACCGGCGGCTCGCATGTTTTTCGATATGGCCCAGCATAATGGCTTTCACCGCTTGATCAAGAAATGGACGCCCTACTACAAATGATGCAGGTTGACGACGATCACCTTTAGCACGACGGCGGTTCATGCCATAGCTTGGCGAATAAGCAACCCGGACCCACTGAGGACTGACCCTATGCAAGACAAAGAACCCCAGACACACGGTGTTCTTTTAAGAGCAAGAAACGGCGACGTAATCGGCTTTGACGAAACCGGGCTGCGGATAAATTTATCCGATAGCGTTATCGCCGATATACACCGTCGCTTGCCCGAAGCGGGTGACGTCACGCTTGACCCCGCCGTATTGGGGGATGTCGATGCATGGAATTTACGCCAGCACGGTGAATGGTACGTATTCAGTGCCAATCTGCCCGGCGCACAGGGCCCCCGCCAGTTTCGGCGCCGGGTGCAGGCCGATGCCGACGCAAGTGCGCCGGACATCATCGCTGATACCCCCGGTGCGGTCTATGCGCTGCTAGCACTTGGCGGGGCGCGCCGCGCGGTAACGGCCAATGAAAGGTTGTCGTTTCCTTATCATGTCGTGACGACCGGAGATGATCTGGGACCGGCCGGGGCGGCGGGTACCGAACGCAACGCGGCAACCGGCTTGATGCAGCGATTGACCGAACAAACCCGCGACAGCTTGATCGCGGATGAGATATTGCGCCGCAGACAGGCTCAGCATCGGGCGTTGCCGCTGATCTATGCCCGGTCCGAGACCGACGCCGCAGCCAGTGTCGCCGCACTTGCGGAGGGGGCGGCATTCACCAACTTCTCGCAAACGGTCGCCAACCTGTCCGCGGCCGGGCGATCTGTGGGGAAACCGGTCAAGGTGCTGGCGGTGAGCTTGGATTTCACCTTGGAGGACGTCATCAGCACCGGGCCGGAGTGGATGGTGGGAATGTACCGCCTGATGACGCGTATTACCGATCTATTTGCCGAGTACAGTATAAGAAAACCGCTTTTCACCGCTGTTTTTGACGCAGGTAGCTGCGATATCTCTGATACCGCGGTGTTGCGGGCCCAGTGGGAATTGGCCTGGAATAAAGGCGGGCATGATCATGTCTATACCGCGCCGGGCTATATGTTTGCACAAAACGAATTTGGCCGCCCGACCCCCGACGCCCGTATCGAGATGGCTGAAATGGACGCGCACGCTATCGAGGCATACAATAGCGACGCGCCGTGGTCCTGCCCTGTCTTGCTGCTGGCTGAACGTGAGGCGGATGGCAAGGTCATCCGGTGCCGTGGTCAGGCCATGGGCGCTTTGACAATTGATGCGGATGATCCTTTGAACGCCGGTGAAAGCTGTGGTTTCCGGTTCGCAGGCGATACGAGCGCCGCCCGGATATTGGATGTGCGGGTGGATACCAAAGACCGCAACGATCTGCTGATAACCTGCGACAAGCCTCCTCAAGGCAAAGACCTGACCTTATGCTACGCCCTCGGGCATCCGGCCTCGGATGACGGAATGCCGGCCAATCGCGGGGCGTTGCGGGACAGCTTCGGCTATGTCAGCGCCACCGGACGTATGTTGCACCGATGGGCGCTTCCAGCGGCATTGCCGGTGCATTGATGGAGATTTTCGAACCCGTCTTCATCGACGTCACGGTCCCCGATCAAGTGCTTTTGCGCACGGACCCGTTGTTGCCATCCGCGTCAAAGCCGTACTTGCCGGCCTGCCACCCCAACGACACCGACGCGATATGGTACTGCGGTCATGCGCCAGCGATGACGTTTGACAACCACGGGGCAATCCTGATTTGGCAGCCGGAAAACAATCTTGGCGGTCCCGCCCGCCAGGCCGACCCAAATACCGGTCACGCACGCCTCGGCGAAACCGGAGGTGTGGTTTATCACCGCGAGATCAACGGAGGTTTCGTAATCGATAGCGCGATCGTCGACGCCGAAAAATTCTGTTGTGCGTTGCGGGTGAAATCCGATCAGGGGCAGGCCCGGACATTGCTGACTGTGAACCCTGACCAGCACGGTAATTACCTGTTCGCCAGCGAAAAGGACGGCGTTCTGGAATGGCGCGACGATGGTGGCACGGTCAGTGTCTCGGTGCCGTCACCAGGGGGCGAGTTCTGGGTCGTTCTCGGCTATGACTGCGGCAGACTGCGGATAAGTACCGCCAAGAGTGGGGACGTTTTTCCGCCCCCTCGCTCCAGTACGGACCAAGCGGATGATCTGGCGCTGGCGCTTGGCGGGGCGAATGATCTGTTCATCGGTTGCCGGTCCCATCGCAAAGGTATCCTCAAGACATTGGGCGCGTCGACGATCCGTGATGTATTGATCTGGTTAGACCACGATGGCGGTGGTGCGGTTGACCAAAGCAAGATCATCCAGGCGTGCAGATTTGTCGAAAGCGGGGGGGACCGCGCATGAGCTTTACGAAATCAACAAGCAGCCAAGGCAACATATGTGTCATCTGGATCGATGACATGATCGACGTCTTTACGTGGCGCAATGCCTTTGGGCTGACGATAAGCACCCCCAATATCGACCGCTTCATGAGCGAGGGCTTTCGGTTCGCGAATGCCTACGCCACCGTGCCGCTATGCGCGCCGTGCCGTGCTGAACTGGCAACGGGGCTGTCGCCGTTTCGGACCGGACTGGTCGATCTCAATCGGTTCTGGCGCGATGTCCTGCCGCCGACCACCGGCTGGCAGTTTGATCTGCGCCGCGCCGGTTTTCGCACCTTTACCACGGGCAAGGTGGACAGCAACTACAAGCCCATGCCCTATGAATACGCACGCATTCTGTTTCACGAACAGCCAGAGGCAAAGGATGCTGGCAAGCGTTCCAAGGTGCGGAAATACCTGGATAAAGGGCCGGGGATCGCGGGCGTCAATCACCCCGATGATGACGGCAGTCAGGATGCGAAGTTCTATGATAACATGGTTGCGCAGAACGCCATCGACTATCTGGAGCGCGCGGACCCTGACCGTCGCCACCTGATTCAACTGGGTTTCAAGCACCCGCACTATAACCTGCAATGTCCTGATCGGTTTTATCAGCAATACGATGCCGACCAGATCACATGGCCGCAATCTGCGGCCCCCGAAGATTACTTTGGCCCGCAAGACGGTATGGCGGTGTATGAAGCCGCCTATATCACCAACGGCCCCTGGACGCCGGAAAAGGCTGGCGACCACGCATGGCGGCAGGTAGTCCGCGCCTATTTTGCGGCCATCAGCCATGTGGATAGCGAAATCGGGCGCTTCATGGATGCGCTGCGCGCATCGGATCTGGCGCAAAACACCACTGTGGTTCTGTTGTCCGACAACGGCTTTAACCTTGGCACCCACGACAGTTTCCACAAGATGAGCCAGTGGGACAGCGCCGCGCATGTTCCGCTTGGCATCTGGAATGCGGGGATGGAACAGGGGCGCGTGGTCGAGATGCCGGTGTCGCTGCACAACGTGCCCAAGACGATCATGGATCTGGCCGGGCTGCCCTATCGCCCGGATTGGACGTCGGGGCAAAGCCTGCTGCCTCTGGTGGATGACAGCTTTGGTCGGTATGACGCCACCAAATCCCCTGTGACCAGCGTGTTTGGTACGTTGTCGGTTCGATCGTCCGAACCTGACCTGAGCCGCTATCGGTATTTCCGCTATCCCAACGGCGAAGAACATATCTATGATCTGGTCGCAGACCCCGGCGAAACAAAAAATATCATAGCCGAAGGCCCCCTGGATGCCTTGCGGGCCGCAATGGTGGATAATGCGCTGGAACTCGGCCTTGACCTGCGCGGCTTTGAAAACCCTGAACGGGGCGTAAACGCTATGATGGCGCTTGATGGCTCCGTTGTTCTGGCCGGCGGCAATGCCGACAATGATTATTGGGCCTACGGGGCGAATGCCGAAAAGATCACCGAAGAGCCCGATGGCGGCAAGGACACCTTGTGGTACATGGCCGGACCGGATGACTACGTGCTGCACATGCCCGCCTATATTGAAAATATCCGCATCGCGACGGTGGTTTCGCGCAAGGAACAGGACGCGTCCCAAGGCAAGGAAATCGCCGTCGTCGCACACCCTGATACCCCGATGAACTTCGAGACATCCGAACGTGTCGCCGTCAATGTACACGGCAGCCGAGGCGAGGATGTGATGATCGGTGCTAAATACGCAGGGGCGACGTTCTATGGCGGCGCGGGCAATGATATGCTGATTGCCAAATCCGGACGCGGCAAGGACGTCCACCTGTTTTACGGCGGTGCGGGCAACGACACGCTGATCGGCGGGAACGGGCGCGACGTCTTGGATGGCGGCGCAGGTGATGACGTGATCCGCGGGGGCGAAGGGCGCAGCAAGATTTACGGCGGTCCGGGCAACGACGATATCTCGGACGGGACCGGAGGGTCGGAGATTCATACCGGGCCGGGGCGCAATGTCGTACGCTCTGCCGGGGGCAATGATCATATCTACGTGGGGAGCGGCCAGAACCTGATTGAGCCGGGCGAGGGGTGCGTGGTGTTTCACGTCGCCTATGGCGGCGTCACGCATATCAAAGGCTGGCATGATGATTACCGGCTGGATCTATCGGAATGGCCATTGGCTCCGGAAATCAACGTAACGCGGAAAGATCGTGCCGATATCCGCCTTGGCGTGTCGTTCATCCGTATTGACGGCCCCGTGTCTGACACGCAGTTGCGTGCGCAGATCAGTCAGGCGTAAAACCCTGAACCGGCAAATACCAGGAAAGATAACCACATGGCGCTGACCCTTGACCCTGAACGGCCCCTGTCACCGCAGATGCGGGTCATTGAAAACGCCATTCTCGTCCCGTGGGGGGACGGCGATTGGCAGGGTATGGCGCGTCCGGCGGGGGTGTTCACGGCCGACGGTGAATACTGCCATGATGCGCAGACCTTTCGGTCAGGTGGTAAGCCCACCACGGTGGAACCTCTGCCACCGGCCCCAGCCGAGATCGACAGCACAGTGAACGGCACGATGCTTTATGGTGGCATGGCATATGGGCACTTTGGTCACGCCTTATGCGAAAGCCTGTCGCGTCTATGGGCGCTGGATAGTTTCGATGAAACAATCGACGCGGTAGCGTACATTCCCAAACAAAAGCTGACCTGGCCTGAACGCAGCCTGAGCATGGTTCGAAACATTGCGGCCAGTCTAGGGGAAATACCCCGCCTTACCGCGTTCAACGAACCGACCCGTGTGGAACGTCTGATCGTGGCACCGCAAGGTTTCGGTACCGGCAACCTGATGGCCGGGTGCCCCGAGATGCGTGATTTCACCGACCGTCGCCTGCGCCAGCGGGTCGAACCCGCAGGGCCGGACAAGATATATATTTCGCGCAGCGGTCTGTTTCGCAAGCGCGGGCGGTTCTTGATGGAAGACTATATCGAGGCGAAGATGAAAGCCGAGGGCTATACCGTTTTTCACCCTCAAGACCACGATCTGGAAACCCAGCTGGCGTGGTACAAAGGCGCTTCCGCGATCGTTTCGACCGATAATTCGGCGCTGCATCTCGCGGCTTTTGTGATTAACCCTGACTGCAAAATCGGTATTTTGTTGCGCCGTCCCGGTGCCATCTTTGCTGATTTTGAAATGCAGCTGAGGTGGTTCGCGGGGGTCCGGCCCGATATCATAGACGCCTGTACGCGGTACTGGTTTCGTGCCGGCGAGAAGGTGCAATATAACGAGGTGTACGCCTTGATCGATTTTGAAAAAACCGCTCGGGCGCTCAAGTCGGCGGGCATCATAGAAAACGCGAACTGGGTGAACCCGTCCAATGCCGACGTGGACCGCGCGGTTCAGAAGCTTGAAGCGGATACCGAAACCCGTTTCGACGAGATATTCCTCTAGCATAACCGGACTTTCGCGCGCCGCGCCGGCGTTGGCGCAGCCCGTGGCCGAAACGTCACCCAGCCCGGATGACAAAATAGCCAGCCGGGCAAGGCAGGGTGGGGCCTAGAATGTGACGCTGCGCAGACCCAGAATTTCGCGTGCCTGCTGCCACGTCGCGACCGGGCGTTCATATTTCTCACACAGCTTGGCCGCCCGCGCGATCAGCGCAGCATTGGACGGGGCAAGCGTGTCACGATCCAGACGCACGTTATCCTCAAGCCCGGCGCGGGTGTGCCCGCCTGCCGCGATCGCCCATTCATTCACGACGATCTGATTGGGGCCGATACCTGCCGCGCACCACGCAGCGTCGGGCGCACGCGCCTTGACCTGTTCGACGTAAAAGTCGAACACCGCCTTGTCCGCGGGCATTGCATTCTTCACACCCATCACGAATTGCACATACAGTCTGCCATAAAGCTTGCCGTCTTGATGATGCTTTATCGCTTGCAAGATGTGGCTCAGGTCGAAGGCCTCTATTTCTGGAACAACTTCATGCTGGCGCATCTCGGACGCCAACCATTCCACCAAATCCGGCGGATTTTCATAGACTCGGGTCGGAAAATTGTTCGATCCAACTGATAACGAAGCCATATCGGGACGAAGCGACAACATCCCGCCTCGGGCCTTTCCCGCTCCTGACCGGCCTCCGGTTGAAAACTGGATAATCATACCGGGGCAATGCTTCTCCAACCCCTCCTTGAGAGCGGCGAATTTGTCTGGGTCGGACGACGGCGTTTCATCGTCGTTGCGTACATGCGCATGGCAGATGCTGGCCCCAGCCTCGAATGCCTCCTGGGTGCTCTCGATCTGCTCGGCGATCGAGATAGGGACATTTGGGTTCGCGGATTTGGTAGGGACGCTGCCGGTGATGGCAACACACAAGATACAAGGGTCAGACATCTAGGAATACCGTTTCTTTCTCGCCCTGAAGATATACGTCGAACCGATAAACGCCATCGGCCTCTTTTTCCGCGATCAGGGTCGGCACGCGGTTTTGATGTTCAATACGTGTCAACAGCGGGTCAGTACTGTTATCGGCATCGGGAAAATACATGCGGGTGTTAAGCCCGATATTGATACCACGCGCCACGATCCACAAGCTGATATGCGGTGCCATCATTCGCCCGTCGGGAAACGGCACCGAACCGGGGCGGATGGTCTCGAATACCCATTCGCCAGTGTCGTAATCTCCAGCCTTGCGGCCCCATCCGGTAAAGTTCGGATCCGCCGGGCCGCGTGGATCATTGTTTGGATAGATCCCATTCGCGTCGGCTTGCCAAATCTCGACCATTGCATCCCTAAGCGGGGTGCCGGTTCCGTCATACACCGTTCCCCTGACCGTGATACGGGCACCTTGGGTATCGGCATTGACCATGGTGTCACCCAGATCGTGCGGGTAAACGCCCGTGATGCCGCAGAAATTTGGCACACATCCGATATGCACGTAAGGCCCGGCGGTCTGCGACGGGCTTTCTTTGAGAATGTCCAGCGTTTGCATCAATTACCTTCCTTGCGGTTTTCAAACAGTGTCGACCGCCGCCCGCGCAACACTATATCAAACTTATAGGCGCGCGCATCCATTGGCACCGCGTTATCCATATCAAGCAAAGCGATTAACTGTTCGATCGCGTCGTGCGACGGGATGGTTTCGACGATAGGGCATTTCCAGATCATCGGGTCGCCTTCGAAATACATCTGCGTGATCAACCGTTGCGCAAAGCCGCTGCCGAATAACGAAAAGTGGATATGTGCCGGACGCCAGTCATTGGTCCGGTTGGGCCATGGATAGGCCCCGGGTTTGATCGTACGAAAGCTGTACCCACCGTTTTCGTCCGTTACCGTGCGACCGCAACCGCCAAAGTTCGGGTCCAGCGGCGCAAGATATCCCTCTTTCTTGTGGCGATAACGCCCGCCCGCATTGGCCTGCCAAAATTCCAGCAGAACGCCGGGTACGCCCTTGCCGTTCTGGTCCAGCACACGCCCGTGAACAATGATCCGCTGACCAATCGCCATTTCGCCGCTGGCCGCGTAGTTAAGGATCAGATCATTATCCAGATCACCCAAGACGCCGTGCCCGAATACCGGCCCGGTCTGTTCGCTCAGGGTCGTATTCATGGAAATCAACGCCTTTTGCGGGGATCTCGCGACAGAGGTTTTGTAACCGGGGGTCAGTCCGGGCGGATGCCAGCTCCGGTCGCGATGCAAAAATGCGCCCTTGCGGTCGGTCATAGGTCCACTCCCATCTCCTTATAGGTCTGCTTGGCAAGCTTGATTGCATGGTTCGCCTTCGGCACCCCCGCATAGATCGCCACATGTTGAAACACCTCGATCACATCGGATTGACTTGCCCCGGTGTTGGCGGTCGCTCTGATATGCATGGGAATTTCTTCGAAATTTCCTGTCGCGGCCAGCAGCGCCAAGGTCAGCATCGACCGTTCCCGCTTGCTGATCTTGTCGCTGGACCACACGGTACCCCAGGCAGCCTCGGTAATAAGTGCTTGAAACGGTTCGTCGAAACGCGTTTTGGATGTTTCGGCCTTGTCGACATGCGCATCTCCCAAAACCGCGCGACGGGTCGCCATGCCATTGGTGTAACTCTCAGACATCTGTAGGTTCCTGCTGTTTTCGGAGCATTATTCGCATAACTGATACTTCATGTATATTGAGATGTCGCGGATATCATATAACTTGATGGTTATGTTTATTGATCCAAGACTGCGTTTGCGGCATGTTTTGACCTTTTTGGAAATCGCACAGGCGGGGTCGATAGTCGCGGCCGCCGACCACCTGGGCGTGACCCAGCCGGCAGTTTCCAAAACCCTGCGCGAGCTCGAGGATATCCTCGGCCTACGTTTGTTCGACCGCACGGGCCGTCAATTGCGCTTGAACGCCGTCGGGCGGAGTTTCCAGAAATCGGCCGGGTCCGCGGTGACAACTCTGGCGCGCGCCCAAGCCAGCATCCAAGCGACAGGGCAGGTCGATACACGGTTGAGGATCGGTGCATTGCCCACGGCCGCAACGCGCCTGATGCCACGCGCGGCCATTCGGTTCCGCCAAACCAACCCCCACTGCCTGGTCCGCGTTTCCACAGGGCCGAACTGGTTGCTGTTATCGCAGCTGCGCGAAGGCCGATTGGATATGGTGGTGGGGCGCATGGCGGATGCCGACACGATGGACGGGCTGAACTTCACCCAGCTTTACACCGAAGATGTCGTGGCGGTGGTGCGGGCGGACCATCCGTTGAAAAATCGTTTCAACGCGACGGACGCGCAGCGGTTTCCGCTGATGCTTCCACCGCCAGGTGCCGTGATCGGCGCGCTGGTTCGATCCTATCTGCGCAGCATCGCGATGGATCACGTCACCCCGGCCTATGAAACGGTGTCCTTGGCCTTTGGCAGACGCATTCTGCTGGATAGTGATGCCATCTGGTTCATCTCCCGTGGTGTCATCGCCAGGGAACTTGCCGAAGGCAGCCTCAAAGCCTTGTCACTGAACGCGCCGATGATGGCAGGGCCGGTAGGGATCAGCCTGCGCGAAACCACCCACAGAAATTCAGAGCTCACCGCGATGGTAACCGCCCTGCAACAGGCCGCGTTGAACGAGGTTTATCACGAACTGCCCGGTGCCGCGCCGCGCCCCTGATCCAAATGGTAAAAATCCCGGGGGAGGGGCCGCAAAGCGGCACCGGGGGCAGCGCCCCCAAACCGCCGTCGCCGCCCGTGATCCGTCCGCCGCGGCATACCCGAAGCTTGACAATGCGCGCCGATTTCGGCCTTTTGCCTCAAATAGCAAAAGGATGCGTCCAATGATGAGAACCCGTGCTGCTGTCGCCGTCGCCGCAGGCAAACCGCTAGAAATCATGGAGGTCAATCTCGAAGGCCCACGCAAGGGTGAAGTGCTCGTCGAGATCAAGGCCACGGGCCTTTGCCATACCGACGAATTCACCCGCTCCGGTGACGACCCCGAAGGCATCTTTCCCGCGATCCTGGGGCATGAAGGCGCGGGAGTGGTCGTCGAGATCGGCGAAGGCGTCACGACGCTGGAAGTCGGTGATCATGTTATCCCGCTCTACACACCCGAATGCCGCGAATGCGAATATTGCCTCTCGGGCAAGACCAACCTGTGCCAAGCGATCCGTGTAACGCAGGGCCAGGGGTTGCTGCCCGACGGCACCACCCGTTTCTCGATGCTCGACGGGACACCGATCCATCACTACATGGGGTGTTCTACCTTTGCCAACCACACGGTAATCCCCGAGATCGCGCTGGCCAAGGTGCGCAAGGATGCGCCGTTCGACAAGATATGCTACATCGGATGCGGTGTCACAACCGGCATCGGCGCGGTGATTAACACCGCCAAGGTCGAGATCGGCGCGCGTTGCGTGGTATTCGGCCTCGGCGGTATCGGCCTCAACGTCATCCAGGGTTTGCGTCTTGCCGGGGCCGACCAGATCGTCGGTGTCGACCTCAATGACGACAAGGAAGAAACCGGCCGCTATTTTGGCATGACCGATTTCGTCAATCCCACCCAGGTCGAGGGGGACATGGTCGCGCATCTGGTCGAACTGACCAAGGGCGGGGCCGACTATACCTTCGATGCGACGGGCAATACCAAGGTCATGCGGACAGCTCTCGAGGCTGCGCATAAGGGGTGGGGCGAAAGCATCATCATCGGCGTTGCCCCCGCGGGCGCGGAAATTTCGACCCGTCCATTCCAGTTGGTCACTGGCCGTGTCTGGAAAGGCACCGCCTTCGGGGGGGCGAAGGGCCGTACAGACGTGCCCAGGATCGTCGACTGGTACATGGATGGCAAGATCGAGATCGATCCGATGATCACCCATAAGCTGACCCTTGACCAGATCAACGAAGGTTTTGAACTGATGCATCAGGGCAAATCGATCCGGGCGGTTGTCGAATACTAAGCCGGGGCCCCTGTGTTACCGATATGACAATCGCCGTCCCGAAGGGCGGCGTTTTTGCTTGATTGCGGGGCGCATATCTCAATAGCGTGACCCAAGGATATGGGTGTTATTGCCAACGTCGAGGTTTACTCTGCACGTATGAGTGGTACTTTAACCGGAGGCTGGAAACGGGGACGCGGCACATGAAACTGACGGTAGACGGCACCAAGCACGAGGTTGATGTCGAAGAGGACATGCCGCTGTTGTGGGTCCTGCGCGACGAGCTGGGCATCACCGGGCCGAAATACGGCTGTGGGATCGCACAATGCGGTGCCTGCACCGTACATGTTGACGGCGTAGCAGTGCGGTCATGTCAGTTGGCCGCCGGTGACGTCGATGGCGCGGTTACCACGATCAACGGGTTGGGTACACCGGCTGTGCGCCATGCGGTGCAGGACGCGTGGATTGAAATGCAGGTGGCGCAATGCGGTTATTGCCAGTCGGGGCAGATCATGCAGGCAGCCGCCTTTCTCGACGTAAATCCTTCTCCGACGGATGCAGAAATCGACGCGGCGATGAGCGGGAACCTCTGCCGCTGCGGAACATATCCGCGTATCCGCGAAGCCGTAAAATCGGCGGCGCTCAAATTAAAGGCAACGTGAAATGGGACGCGTGAAAACCATCGCCCGGCGCCGTTTTCTGATCGGCTCCGCCGCTGTTGCCGGGGGCGTGATTTTTGGCGTTTACCAATATAGGCGCGAAGGCGAAAACCCTTTGCTGGCGGCTTTGAAACCCGGCGAAACGGCGATCACCCCCTATGTCAAGATCGACGCCCAGGGTATCACTCTGATCACGCCGCGTGCCGATGTCGGCCAGGGGGCTTGGTCAATGCAGGCGCATCTGATCGCCGAAGAGCTGGATATCGACCCTGCCACAGCCACGCTGTCGCCTGGCCCCGCCGACCCGATATATTACAACGGAGTCGTCGGTGCCGAAGCGATGCCGATCGCGGCCACATCAGAGACCATACTGGCGCGAACCGGTCGCGGTGCCGCCGACGTCATGGGAAAGTTCCTGGGTCTGCACATCACCGGCGGGTCCTCGACCGTGCCGGATATGTATGATCGGTTGCGCATGGCCGGGGCGGTGGCCCGTGAGACCCTGATCAAGGCCGCGATGAAACAGACCGGCTTGCCCCGCGACCAGCTGTCTACAGAAAACGGCTGTGTCGTTTTGCCTGACGGGCTCAAGATCGAATACATAGATCTTGCAACCATTGCTGCCGAAATCCCGCCTGTGCAGACTGCCACCCTGCGCGATCCGTCACAATGGCGTTATCTCACCAAGCCGCAGCAGCGCACCGATATGGTCGCTAAGTCGACCGGTACCCAGGATTATGGCATCGATATGCAGATGCCCGGCATGGTGATTGCCACGACCCGTACCAATCCCGCCATCGGCGGCGGACTGATCGGGTTTGACGCTGAAATCGCCCGCAAGATGCGCGGCGTTCAAGCGATCTTGCCAATTACCGGCGGAATTGCAGTAGTTGCCGACAACACCTGGAGAGCCTTTCAGGCTGCTCAGGCAGTCGAATGTGATTGGGGACCGGCACCTTACCCCGCAAACAGCGCCGACCAGTTCGAAACCGTAGCAAATTCGTTTACCGACGGCCACCAGGACAGTCGGCTTAAAGATCAAGGTAACGTGGCCGATGCATTGCTCCACGGCCCCCTGATCAAAGCGGAATACCGTATTCCCTATCTTGCTCACGCGCCTCTCGAACCGATGAGCGTGGTGGTCCATCTGTCCAGGCAACGGCTCGACATCTGGACCGGTACGCAGATCCCCCGGTTTGTCCAGGCAAACATGGCCCGGTTGACCGAACTGGATACCGAAAATGTACATGTGCATGTCTTGATGTCCGGCGGCAGCTTCGGTCGCCGTCTGGAAGACGACTACATTGCGCAAGCGGTAGAAATCGCCATGCAGCTTCCCGACACGCCGATCAAGATGATCTGGCAGCGAGAAGAAGATTTCACCCATGATTTCCCCCGGCCGCTAGCGATAGCGCACGCGCGCGGCACAGTGAAAAGCGGCGCGGTTGATGCGTTCGACCTCTCTATCGCGGCCCCGTCCGTCGCGGAATCTTCGCTGGCCCGGTTGCGGCAGCCTGCGATAGGCCCCGACGTGGCGATCGTTGCCGGTGCCTGGGACCAGCCGTATTCGATCCCCCACTATCGGGTGACGGGTTACCGTGTGCCTGCGATGGTTCCGATAAGCTCTTGGCGGTCGGTCGGGGCCTCTGGAAACAGCTTTATGCATGAAAGCTTTTTCGACGAACTCTGCCACGCCGCCGGTACGGACCCGTTGGCCGAACGACTGCGCGTGTGTTGGCACATGCCATCGCAAAAGGTGCTCGAGGCCGTTGCCGAGATGTCGAACTGGGGCAGCGATCCGGGGCCGGGGCGCGGTCGAGGCGTCGCTTTCACGCTGTCGTTCGGCGTCCCGGTCGCTGAGGTGATCGAGGTGACGCAAACCGATCAGGGTATTCGCATAGACCGCGCGTTTGTCGCCGCAGACGTCGGCCGGGTTCTGGACCCGAAGAATTTCGAGGCACAGGTGCAAGGCGGGGTGATCTTTGGTCTGGGGCACGCGATGAATTGCGAGCTTACCTATGAAAACGGAGTCCCCCAGCAGGACAATTATCACGTCTATGAGGGCATGCGCATGCACCAAACCCCAGAGATAATCGTCCGGGGTTTGGAAAACGGTGCCAAGATCAGGGGGATCGGCGAACCGGCGGTGCCACCCGCGGCCCCGGCACTGGCCAACGCGATCTTTGCCGCGACGGGCAAGCGTATCCGCGAATTGCCCTTATCGAAATCAATCGACTTTGTGTAAATGCGCCGCTGACCACAGCGGCAATTTAAATCCTTGACCCGTGGCCGTGTGTCTTGTTCGGTAAATCATGGATATTTTGCACAGCAACCGCCCCGCAGACGTGTCAGGCCTGGATGCAGTTCCGCTGCCCTCGACAAATGCGCAGGCGGCGCAGACGCTGGTGGCCCGGTGCCCCGTTGCCGCGCAAACACCGTTGCTTCAGGCCGAAGCGATTGCAGTCGAGGCGGGGGTGGCCGAGGTCTGGGTCAAGGATGAACGTGGGCGCATGGGTTTGGGCAGCTTCAAGGCCCTGGGTGCTGCGTATGTCATCGCGTGCGACAAGGAACGCGGCGACCACCGCGGCCGCACCTATGTTACGGCGAGCGCGGGCAACCACGGCATGTCGGTCGCAGCGGGTGCACAGGCGTTTGGTGCGGCGTCCGTGGTCTATATCGCGCAGTCCGTTCCCGAAAGCTTTGCCGCCCGGTTGGCAGAGCAGGGGGCGGAAGTCATTCGCGAAGGCGCGACCTACGAAGACAGCATGGCCGCCGCTCAGGCCGCTGCCGACCTTAACGGGTGGGCGCTGCTATCAGACAGTTCCTGGCCCGGTTACGTTGAACGCCCCCACCGGTTGATGGAAGGCTATCTGGTGCTGATGGCCGAAGCGATTGCCCAGATGCCAAGCCCGCCCACCCATATCTTTTTGCAGGCGGGGGTCGGTGGATTGGCTGGGGCCTGTGCGGCATTGGCGCGGCAGGCTTGGGGCGATGCGCCAACCATTATCGTCGTCGAACCAACGGTTGCCGCGGCACTGCATGGATCGGTTAAAGCGGGCGAACCCATCGAAAGCCAGGGGCCGGTCAGTGAGATGGGAAGGCTTGATTGCAAGATGCCATCGCTTATCGCACTGAAAGGTCTGGCGCGTGACGCCGATGCCTTTGCCCTGATTTCCGAAGCTGAGGGGCAAGCGGGCGCAGGGGCCGCCATGGTGGCCGGGCTTGGATCAAGCACCTCCGGAGCAGCAGGCATCGCAGCGCTGTTGGCCTTGTCGGATGCACAAAAGGAAACACTGGACATATCGGCGCGATCAGTCGTGCTGACAGTGCTGAGCGAAGGGCCCGCCGCGTGATGCGGGGCTTTGCGGTATCAGAGTACGAGACCCGGCTGGCACGGGCACAAAGCATGATGGCCGCGCAGGACCTGGCGGCGCTGTTGCTAACAACCGAGGCCGAGATACGCTATTTCACCGGATTTCTGACACGTTTCTGGGAAAGCCCTTCACGTCCGTGGTTTCTGGTGGTGCCGGCAGCAGGAAAGCCGGTGGCCGTGATACCACGGATCGGGGCGGCGCTTATGGCGCAAACCTGGGTGAGCGATATCCGGACCTGGTCTTCGCCGGACCCCGTTGATGACGGGGTTACACTGCTTTCGGACACCTTGAACGAAGCCGCGCCCCATGGCCGTATTGGCATTCCGGCGGGGCCGGAAACCTATCTGCGGATCCCGCAAGCCGATTGGGAGCGGGTCAAGGCGTCAGTGACCGGAACGTTCGTTGCAGACGGTGCGATCACGGCACGCTTGCGGGCGATCAAATCCGAGACCGAGGTAGAAAAGATCGAGATGGCCTGCGCGATCGCAGGCCGGGCCTTTGCCCGAGTGCCCGAAATCGCGACGGAGCAAAGGCCGTTGTCATCGGTTTTCCGCGATTTCCAACGGCTGCTGCTGGAGGAGGGGGCCGATTGGGTACCTTATCTGGCCGGCGGGGCGGGCCCCAATGGATACGGCGATGTAATTTCCCCGGCGACCGACGCGCCCTTGCAGCGAGGAGACATCCTGATGTTGGATACAGGTGCGGTATACGACGGATATTTCTGCGATTTCGACCGTAACTTCGCGATAACAAACGCGACAACGACCGCCATGGAGTCGCACCAATGCTTGATCGATGCCGTGGATGCTGCGGCTGAGCGCGCGCAGCCGGGGACAACCGCCGCTGAACTGTTCCATGTCATGGACACGATCGTGACCGGGGGTGTCGGCGGCCCCGATACCGGGCGGCTGGGGCACGGTCTTGGCATGCAGTTAACCGAAGGTCTGTCGTTGATCCCCCAGGACCACACAGCGCTGGTGCCCGGTATGGTCATCACACTTGAACCGGGAATTGAAACCGTCGGGGGCAGGATCATGGTTCACGAAGAGAACATCGTGATAACCGAGACAGGAAACCGGTTTCTCTCGCCCCGTGCAGACCGTGACCTGACCGTGCTTCAATGACCTATCGTTACACATCGGTGCCCGATCTGGATGCCGCGCTTGGCATGATCGTCTTGCAGGCGGACGAAACGCTGGAAGGCGATATGAGGGCGATCTTGCCTACGGATGTGATGCTTTACGTGAGCCGCATCCAAAGCGGTGACAACGTGACGCCGGACTCCTTGGCCGCGATGGAAAATCATCTGGCGACGTCGGCCGGATTATTGCCGAAAGCCGCCAGCTTTGCCAGTATCGGGTATGGGTGCACGTCGGGTGCCGCTGAAATAGGCTCTGACAGGGTGGCGGACTGTATTCGTCACGCTGCCTCAAGCCCGCATGTCACCAACCCGCTGGCTGCCCTGATCAAAGCCTGCGACGCTTTGGGGGCGACGCGGTTGGCGCTTCTGTCGCCATACGTCGCTGAAGTATCCGCCAAGCTGCGCACGGCCCTAGACGACGTCGGCATCGCCACCCCGGTTTTCGGCAGCTTCGACGAAGCCGAAGAAGCAAAGGTCGTGCGGATCGACGCCCAGTCAATCACCGACGCGGCCCTCGACCTTGCCCGGCAGGGCAAAGTCGACGCCGTGTTTTTGAGTTGTACGAACCTGCGCACGCTCGACGTGATCGATAAGATAGAGACGGCCGCGGGCATCCCATGCCTTTCAAGCAACCAGGTCTTGGGGTGGGACATGGCGCGGGCGGCGGGCACTAAGGCGAACGTACCTGGAAGGCTCGGCAAGATCTAGAGAGCGAAAACATCCGCATACTGCGCGCGCAGCAGGTTTTTCTGGACTTTTCCCATCGCGTTGCGCGGCAGTTCGTCGATGACAACAAGAGCGCGCGGGCACTTGAACCTTGCGAGCTTGCCAGCAAGGGCGGTATTTATCGCTTCGATATCCAACGCTGCATCGGGCTGCGCCACCAGTACACCGACAGGTGCTTCGCCTAAATCGGCATGCGGCGCGCCAATCACGGCACTTTCCATGACGCCGGGTTGATCGTCCAGCAACAGCTCTATTTCCTTGGGATAGATATTGTAACCACCAGAAATGATAAGGTCCTTGCTGCGACCGACGATGCTCAGATACCCCTGATCATCCATCACTCCCAGATCGCCAGTAATAAAGAAACCATCGGCGCGCAGTTCGGCCGCCGTCTTTTCTGGCATACGCCAATAGCCTTGGAAGACATTCGGCCCCCGGACTTCGACAACACCGATATCCCCATCCGGCAATGTTTCCCCGGTCTCTGGGTCGCAAACCTTGACCTCTATCCCTGGCAGGGGCAATCCCACAGTGCCGGCGCGACGCGGTCCGTCATAGGGGTTGGAGGTGTTCATGTTGGTTTCTGTCATGCCATAGCGTTCCAGGATGCGGTGACCCGTCCGCTCTTCGAACTCGGTATGGGTATCGGCCAGCAAGGGGGCGGAACCCGAGATGAACAGGCGCATGTGGGCGGTTAAACATGCGGTGAAATCATCATGTGCCAACAGACGGGTGTAAAACGTCGGTACTCCCATCAATGTCGTCGCCCTTGGCATGAAACGGATCAACTGATCCGCATCCAGCTTGGGCAGAAACACCATCGCACCGCCCGACAACAGCATGACGTTTGTCGCAACGAAAAGACCATGGGTGTGAAAGATCGGCAAGGCATGCAACAGCACATCGGTTTTGGAGAATTGCCAGGCCTTGGTTAATGCTTCGGCATTGCTCAGCAGGTTCTTCTGGCTCAGCATCGCACCTTTTGATCGGCCCGTGGTGCCGGATGTATACAGAAGTGCAGCCAGATCATTTTCGGTGCGTTCGGCTGTGGCAAACCGATGCCCATGCTCGGCCGCAAGGTCGCGCAATGTGCCGCGACCCGTGATATCCATTGTCTCAAGCTCGGCTTGGTTATTGGCGGCGACGTCGACCAGATCCCCGATACTCCCAGGATCACAGATCAGGAGGCTGGCACTGGCGTCGAAAACAAAATATTCAACCTCTGCGGGTGTATACGCCGGGTTCAGCGGCAAGAACACCAGCCCGGCCTGCACGCACGCCGCATAAAGCGCCAGCGCATCAGGGGACTTGCCAACCTGCACCGCGACCCGGTCGCCGGGGGCCAACCCCTTGGAGGTAAGGGCATTGGCATAGCGCGAAGCCGTGTCTATGAACTGACCGTGGGTCATTGTGCTCCCGTCGGGAAGGTGCAGGAACGGGGTGTCCTGGTCCGCATGGCGGGCGAACAGAGCATCATAAAGCGGGTTGGGCATATCGCGGTCTCTTTGCATCGGTTTCGCAACGGCTTCGCACAGGAACTTGCGTCATCGCGCGACACAGGTAAAGAGCCGCGATTTCTGTTTGTTTTGATTTCCCCGACCGATTACCCGCGATCAACCACTTGACGCCCCCCAGCGTATGTCATACCTGAACAGCGTAGCGCGGGCGTTGTGTAATGGTAAGACCTCTGCCTTCCACGCAGAAGACGCGGGTTCGATTCCCGCCGCCCGCTCCATACCCATCCCGCAAACCGTTCACCTGTTGAAACCGCCGACGTGGAGCGGCCCGAGTTCTCCTTTCGGACCGGCTCAGCTATGATTTTTTGAATATGACGTGTTCTCGTGCGGCATGGGCACCTGTGCAGGTCTTGACGCCGTGGGGTGTGCGGGCGATGACACGGTAGCTGAAGAGGATCTGAAATGGCACGCACCCCCACGCCCGGCCCGACACAAGAAGAACGCAAGAAATCGCGCAAACTGGGGGCGCTGCGGGCACTGGTGCCGTTCGTCCACCCTTATCGTCCACTGATGATTGCCGCCATCTTGGCGTTGATGATCACCGCGATGATATCGCTGACGCTTCCTTTGGCGGTTCGCAGGGTCATTGATAACTTTGGCAGCGGCGAAACCGAATTGCTTGACCAGTATTTCGTCGCAGCGTTGGTAATCGCCGCGCTCCTGGCCCTGGGCACCGGGCTTAGGTATGCATTGGTGACGCGTTTCGGCGAACGGGTGGTGGCAGATATCCGCAAGGCGGTATTCGACCGGGTGATCGGGATGAGCCCCGAATTTTACGAAAAGATCATGACGGGGGAAGTCCTGAGCCGTATCACCACGGACACGACCGTGATCCTGTCGGTTATCGGGTCTTCGGTGTCCATCGCCTTGCGAAATCTCCTGATCGTTACAGGGGGGCTGGCCTTCATGCTGCTGACCTCGGCCAAGCTGGCCGCGATGGTGCTGTTGATCGTTCCTGTGGTGATCGTACCCATTCTGGTACTTGGGCACCGGTTGCGGGTGATGAGCCGGGAAAACCAGGATTGGATCGCGGCAAGTTCCGGCAATGCGTCGGAAAGCCTTGGTGCGGTGCAAACCGTACAGGCATTCACCAACGAGACCGCCAGCCGCGCCCAGTTCGCCCGCTTGACTGAATCGTCGTATGACGCGGCTCAAAGACGGATCAAGACACGGGCCGTCATGACTGTCATCGTGATCTTTCTGGTCTTTGCAGGTGTGGTGGGTGTGCTTTGGATGGGTGCACGCGATGTCCGCGCCGGGGACATGACCCCGGGTGCGTTGGTGCAGTTTGTGATCTATGCAGTAATGGTCGCAGGCGGCGTCGCTGCCTTGTCCGAAATCTGGGGCGAATTACAACGCGCCGCCGGTGCAACCGAACGTCTGGTCGAACTGCTGAACACCACGGATTCGGTCAAGGATCCCGTCGATTCCGCGGCCTTGCCTGCACCGGTCGCGGGACGGATCGCATTCGAAAATGTGCAGTTTGCCTACCCGGCACGCCCTGCGGCCCCTGCGCTGAACGGGATCAACCTGGTGATCAACCCTGGCGAAACCATTGCATTTGTCGGCCCGTCGGGGGCGGGGAAAACGACGATCATTCAGCTTATCTTGCGCTTTTATGACCCCAGTTCGGGTCGCATCACACTGGACGGCGTGGATCTGCGCGAGGTCGCACGCGATGTTTTCCGCCGATCAGTTGCTCTTGTGCCGCAAGATCCGGTGATATTTGCAACATCGGCACGTGAAAACATCCGGTTCGGGCGACCAGATGCAACCGACGCGGAAATCGTCATTGCCGCCAAGGCTGCTGCTGCGGATACTTTTATCAGCGAGCTTCCCGACGGGTACGACAGCTATCTGGGCGAGCGCGGCGTGATGCTATCGGGTGGTCAGAAACAGCGTATCGCTATCGCGCGGGCGATCTTGCGCGACGCGCCGGTGCTGCTGTTGGACGAAGCGACAAGTGCGCTGGATGCCGAAAGCGAACGCGCGGTGCAGGCTGCTGTCGACAAGTTAAGCGCCGACCGGACAACCCTGATTGTGGCACATCGCTTGGCCACGGTGAAGAAAGCGGACCGCATCGTTGTAATGGAAGCAGGCCAGATCATCGACACCGGCACCCATGACGAACTGGTATCCAAGGGTGGGCTTTATGCACGATTGGCGCGTTTGCAGTTCACGGACGGAATGGCCGCCGAATGACGCCAAGATAGTCCGAAGGATCAAAGCGCACCAAAACAGTGTTGGTTCGCATGGGGTCTGGTTATCGGTGACGGCGTCAGCGGCCGGGCCAGGGACGGGTGAACCGGCTCACCTCGTTGAGAAAGCACTATATATTACATTCCCGCAAAAAGGGTGCTGTGAACATCGCCGTCGTGATGTTTTCCTCCATTCCGTTGGGTCAAATGGCCGCCTAGACGCTTGTTTGACGACGCAAATGCTTGCGCAAGGTTCCATTTGCCATCATCTTTGATCGTAGGGAATGAGGATGCAGGCAAACTGCACCGACAGGGAGGAATATATGACATTTGCCGGGATTGAAGACCGTAATGCTATCGAGGCTGAGATGCCGTGGGAAGATCGCGACGTCCCCAAGACGCTATGGAGCCTGCTGAGCGGAACGGCAGGAAAGTTTCCCAGCCATGATGCCATCAGCTTTCAACTGTTATCGGGCCCGAAAGACCATGCCGAAACCTTGAGTTGGGCGCAGCTTCGGGGGCAGGTGGGGCGCGCGGCCAACCTGTTCCGCTCGCTTGGGGTAGGGCCGTCGGATGTGGTCGCATACGTGCTGCCCAACTGCAACGAGACAGTGATAACCTTGCTGGGCGGCGCCGTCGCGGGTATCGCCAACCCGATCAACCCGCTGCTGGATGCCGAACAGATCGGGTCGATCCTTCGCGAAACAAACGCCAAGGTGGTTGTCACCCTGCGGCCTTTCCCCAAAACAGATGTCGCCGAAAAAACCGCCGAAGCCGTCAAACTGGCCCCCAACGTGACCACCGTGCTCGAGGTGGATCTTTGCCGTTATCTGACCGCACCGAAATCATGGATCGTGCCCTTGATCCGGCCAAAGCTGGGCGTGACAAATCAGGCCAACTACAAGAATTTCAATGCCGAAATCGCGAAACAGCCGACGGATCTGACCTTTGACGATCCTCAGCAGGATCGGGTGGCGTTTTACTTCCATACCGGCGGAACGACCGGTATGCCAAAGGTGGCGCAGCACAAGTATTCCGGCATGGTCTATAATGGATGGCTGGGCCACACCCTGCTGTATACGGAAGAGGACAACATCATGTGTCCGCTGCCGTTGTTCCATGTTTTCGCGTGTCACGTGATCTTGATGGCGGCTGTCACTTCGGGCGCGCATGTGGTGTTCCCCACCCCGCAGGGCTATCGCGGTGACGGGGTTTTCGACAATTTCTGGAAGTTGGTGGAGCGTTGGAAAATCACCTTCATCATCACTGTCCCGACTGCGATCTCGGCCACGATGCAGCGGCCGATCAATGCTGATATTTCCACCGTCAAGACTGCGTTTTCGGGGTCTGCACCGCTCCCTCTTGAGCTGTTTCGCCGCTTTGAGAAAGCGACCGGCATAACGCTGGTCGAAGGTTACGGGCTGACCGAAGCGACCTGCCTTGTGTCGTGTAACCCGACCGATGGGGTAAAGAAGGTCGGGAGTATCGGGATTACGTTTCCTTATACAGACGTCAAGATCATCAAGAGCACCGAGGCAGGCTTGGTCGAGGCTGGCGTGGACGAGATCGGAGAGATATGCATCTCGAACCCCGGTGTCTTTGTCGGTAATACCTATACCGAAGCCGACAAGAATAAAGACCTGTATTACAAGGACGAATATCTGCGCACTGGCGATCTGGGACGCATTGATGCGGATCAATACCTGTGGATCACTGGCCGCGCCAAAGATTTGATCATCCGGGGGGGGCACAACATCGACCCTGCCGAGATCGAAGAGGCGCTGTTGGGCCATGAGGCTGTCGCTTTCGCCGGTGCGATAGGCCAGCCCGACGCACATGCAGGAGAGGTCCCCTGTGCTTTCGTGGAATTGGTGGGCGGGGCTTCGGTGTCCGAACAGGAGCTGATGGATTTCTGCAAGGAAAAGGTACACGAACGTGCCGCTCAGCCCAAGCATCTGGTCATCATGGACGAATTGCCAAAGACCGCTGTAGGTAAGATATTCAAGCCCGACCTGCGTAAAAGCGCCATCACGCGGGTGTATAATGAAACCCTTGAAAGCGCCGGTTCGTCTGCGCGTGTGGTGTCAGTGATCGATGACAAGAAGCGTGGGTTGGTCGCCCAGGTCAAGATGAACGGAGCATCCGAAACCGAGGTCGGCGCGGCGTTGGATGTGTTCATTTGCAAATGGGAGCCTGCATGACACGACCCGACTACCGCGTTTTGCTGGATGAAGAAGTCTGGGCTTATATGGATAGGTCAAACGAATTTTATCCGCCCGACGCAACCGGATTGACGATCGAACAGCAGCGCGCGGTCTATGACGATATGTGCGCTGCCTTTCATCAGCCTCATCCTGACGGCGTGGTGACGTCCGATGTGCAGTTCGGCGGAGTTCCCTGTCGGGTTTACGAAATCGGCGCGATGGCTGCCACGGTGGTGTACTATCACGGCGGCGGCTTTGTCGTGGGCGGGCTGGAAAGTCACGACGACATCTGTGCCGAGATTTGCGCCACCACGGGGTACCGGGTCGTTTCGGTCGATTACGGACTGGCACCCGAAGTGGTTTTCCCAGGCTGTTTCAATGATGCGTGGACGGCTTTTGGTGCCATAGCGGCTGCCTTCCCGGGGCGCATCGTTCTGGCCGGAGACAGCGCCGGTGGGAACCTGGCCGCGGCCGTGGCACATTACGCCCGAGGGCGGATAGACGGGCGTATAACCGGGCAGGTGCTGATATATCCCGGCCTGGGCGGCGATCGCGGGCAGGGCAGCTACGTGACCCACGCCACCGCGCCGCAGCTGACGGTCGCCGATATGGAATTCTATCAGCAAGTCAGGTCCGGAGGCACGCCCCCCGAGAGAGACCCGCGCTATGCTCCGCTGCACGACACCGACTTCTCTGGCTTGCCGCCTACTGCGATCCTGACTGTGGAATGTGACCCGTTGTCAAGCGACGGAGAAGCGTACCGGGACGCCATACAGGCCGCGGGCGGCCAAGCGGTATGGATCGAGACCAAGGGGTTGGTACACGGTTGTTTGCGAGCCAGAACCATGTCGCGTCGCGCGGCTGCGTTCTTTGATACGGTCACATCCGCGATCAAGGACATGGGTGCCGGCGACCAGGCGACCAAAGCCGCTACTTGAGAAACGACTTGGCCTTCATCGTATCAGCGACAGGTGCACCCAGACGCTTCAGGATCGTCGGGGCCAGTTGCAACTGGTCTATCACCGTATCCTCGGACGGCCCCTCGGCATCGCCGAAATAATACAGCGCCGTTTCTTGCTGCAATGCACCGCGCCCGCCATGATGGCCGCGCTCGTCTTGGCCGTGGTCAGCCGTGACAATCACCTCGTACCCCATGGCGCGCCATTTCGGGATAAAGGGGGCCAGCATCTCGTCCATGACCGCACAGGCGTGGTCCATTTCCTGACAGTCGTGGAAAAAGCGATGGCCCATGCTGTCGAGCGTACAGGTGTGCAGAATCCCGTAATTCAGCCCAAACCGCGCCGCCAGATTGGTGAGCGTACCGAAAAGATCGACATCAGAGGGCGTCATCTGGTTGATCAGCCCATAACCCGTCATGGTGTGAAACCGCCCATGGTTGATCGTGTCGCTTTCAGGTTCGTCGTATTCGATATCGCGCACATAGTCGAACGGGTGGCGGTTAAAGAACTCTGACCAAAACGAATGGGTCACGGCACCGGTGACGCCACCCGCTGCACGCACCTGGGCAAATACATCCTTGTGCTTTAATCGAAAGACGTTCCCATTGCCCGTGCACCCATGTTCTGCGGGCGCAACGCCCGTATGGATTGATGCATAGCAGGACGCCGAAATGGACGGCAGGACCGCGCGCTGCGTCCACACGCGGGCATCGCCGCTGTCGACCCAGCCTTCCAGATTGCCAAACAGGCGACGAAAGTTTCGATGGGGCACACCATCGAGAATGATCAGCAGGAGTTTATTCTTCATCACTTACCTCGGCGATGCTTGGTTAAACTGTCAGTCTTGTGTGTACGATGCCAAACCGGATGTCGCTAGTTGCCTGCACTTTCCATGCGCCGATGTTCAATGGTTTCTTCCAGCCAACCGATTTTCATCTCCGGCACAGAGCTGAGAAGCAGGTCGGTGTAGTCGTCAAACGGCGGTGATAGAACCTGGCTCTTCGAGCCATAGCGCACGACTTCTCCTTGATACATCACCGCGATGCTGTCGGCGATGGCTTTTACTGTCGCCAGGTCATGGGTGATGAACAGATAGGCGACGTCTTCTATTTTCTGAAGGTTCAGCAATAGCTTGAGAATACCGTCAGCAACCAGCGGGTCCAGTGCCGAAGTCACCTCGTCGCAGATGATCAACTTGGGTTTGGCGGCTAGCGCGCGGGCGATGCAGACGCGTTGTTTTTGCCCGCCTGACAGCTCTGCCGGGTAGCGATCCTGAAATCCGTCCCCCAGTTCGATCTCATCCAGTAATTCCTGGATGCGCTTTTGCTTGGCTTTGCCTTTCAGACCAAAGTAAAATTCCAGTGGTCGTCCGATGATAGTCCCCACGGTCTGGCGCGGATTCATTGCGGTGTCCGCCATTTGATAGATCATCTGCATTTCGCGCAGGTCATCAATGGGGCGCGATGCCAGGGCAGGGGCCAATTGGCGTCCGTCAAAAGTGATCTGCCCGTCGCTTGGCGGCAACAGGCCGGTAATCACCCGCGCAAGCGTGGATTTGCCGGATCCCGATTCACCTACAACGGCGAGCGTCTGGCCGGGGTGAATATCGACGTTGATTTTCTTGAGAACGTCAAAGGTCGTACCGGAATAGCGGGCGGTGATGTTTTCTACCCTCAGCACCGGCGTATCGGTCGGCGTCTTTTCCTCGTGTCGGATCGACCGAACCGAAACAAGCGCTTTGGTATATTCTTCTTGCGGGGCGTTGATGATTTGATCGGTGGTCCCGTATTCTACCATTTTGCCTTGTTGCAGCACCATGATGTGGTCGCTGACCTGTGCGACCACGGCGAGGTCATGCGTGATATACAAGGCTGCGACGCCGGTTGCCGCGATGGCTTCCTTGATGGCGGCCAGCACATCAATCTGAGTGGTCACGTCCAGCGCTGTGGTTGGTTCGTCAAAGACCACCAGATCGGGTTCAGGGCACAGTGCGAGCGCGGTCATGCAGCGTTGTAACTGGCCGCCGGATACCTGGTGAGGATAGCGGTTGCCGATATTTTCCGGGTCGGGCAGGCCGAGTTTGCGAAACAGCTCGACCGCGCGCTCTTCTGCCTCGGATTTGGAAAACTTGTTTTGATAGATCGCCGCTTCGGTCACCTGGTCCATGATCTTTTTGGCCGGGTTGAACGATGCCGCGGCGGACTGCGACACATATGTTACTTCGGCTCCGCGAAGGCGGCGCAGGCTTCGCAGATTTTCCTGTAGGATATCGCGGCCATTGACCCAGACCTCGCCGCCGGTGATTTCGACCCCGCCGCGACCATAGGCCATCGCCGAAAGCCCGATCGTGGATTTTCCTGCGCCGGATTCACCGATGAGGCCGAGCACCTTGCCGGCTTCCAGGTCGAAATCGACGCCGTGCACGATCTTGATCGCGACCGGGCGTTCGCCGGGCGGGTAAGCTGTTGCCCCGATCTTGAGGCCGCGTACCTTGAGAAGTGGCTCGGTCATCCCCGGCCCCCTTTCAGCGATGTGGTGCGGTTCAAGATCCAATCCGCAACAAGGTTGATCGAGATGCACAACGTGGCAATGGCGTAGGCAGGGTAAAGCGCCGCTTGAATGCCGTAGTTGATACCCTCTTTATTCTCTTTCACGATGCCGCCCCAATCGGCCTGCGGGGGTTGCACGCCAAGGCCCAGGAACGACAGGGTCGAAACGAACAACACCGCAAAGATAAACCGCAGACCCATTTCGGCGACCAGCGGGGAGAGGGCATTGGGAAGCGTTTCCCGGAAAATGATCCAGCCGATTTTTTCGCCCCGCAGACGCGCGGCCTCTACATAGTCCATCACCGTGATATCCACGGCAACGGCGCGGGCCAAGCGGTAGACCCGCGTACTGTCAAGCAGGCCCATCAGCAAGATGAGGATCGGGACAGTCGTCGGCATCACCGACAACACCACCAGCGCGAAAATCAGCGATGGGATCGACATGATCAGATCGACAAACCGCGAGATCACCTGATCTACCCAGCCGCCGGACACCGCGGCGAAAAACCCCAGCACAGACCCCAGCGTAAAGCTGAGGATCGTTGCGGCAGTGGCGATAAAGATCGTTGTACGCCCGCCATAGATCATCCGGCTCAGAAGGTCGCGCCCGATACTGTCCGTCCCCAACAGAAATTGCGACGATGAAGGCTCCCACACGTCGCCGACGATTTCCGCCATGCCGTAGGGGGCTAACAGGGGCGCAAAAATCGCCATCAAAAAGTAAAGCCCGGTGAAAAACAGGCCGATCATCGCTGAAATGGGGATATTCTTCATTTCGGGTGCCTCAGCCTCGGGTTGGCAAGGATGGAAACGATATCGGCAACCAAGTTCAGCCCGATATATACCGCGGCAAAGATCAGGCCCGAAGCCTGCACAACCGGAACATCACGTTTGCTGACGTGATCGACCAGATATTGCCCCATGCCCGGATAGGCGAACACCACCTCGACCACAACGACACCGACCACCAGATACGCGAGGTTCAGCATCACCACATTGACGATCGGGGCAATGGCGTTGGGGAAAGCATGTTTGCGGATGATTTTCAGCATGCCCAAGCCCTTGAGCTCGGCAGTTTCGATATAGGCCGATTGCATCACATTCAGGATCGCGGCCCGGGTCATCCGCATCATATGCGCCAGTACGACCAGCGTCAGCACCATCACCGGAATTGCGATGGCGTTCAGCTTTTCACCGAGGCTCATGCTGTCGTTGATGATCGCGACCGACGGAAACAGCCGCCATTTGATCGCGATCCAATAGATCAGTACGTAGCCGATCATGAATTCGGGAATAGAGATTGTAGTCAGGGTTACCGCGGAAATGAGTTTATCCGGCCACCGATCCTTGTAGCGAACCGCCAGAAGTCCAAGGAAAATTGCCAGCGGCACCGAAATCGCGGCCGCCCAGAAGGCAAGAAACAGGGTATTTTTAAGTCGACCGCCAAGGCTTTCCGCGATGTCGCGGCCGTTGGTCAATGCCGTGCCCAGGTCGCCCTGCAACACACCACCGAGCCAGGCGAAATATCGGGTGAGGGCCGGGTCGTTCAGGCCAAGTTCGCGACGCATGTTCGCCAGCGCTTCAGGCGTGGCGGACTGCCCTAATATGGATTGTGCCACGTCGCCGGGCAAAATCGAAGTCCCTGCGAAGATCAAGACCGACGCGGCAAAGAGCAGGAGAAGGCCCAACGCTAAGCGTTGGGCGATCAGTTTCAGTACGGGGTGCATAAGCATATGTTACCTTATGCGTCTTTGACCCAGCATTTGATCGGGGCTTTGTTGTTCATCAGCTCCGAATTAGGGTCTTCGATCCAGCCGCCGACGTTGTTGGCCACACCATCAACAAAATCGTTGAACATCGGCAGGATGACTCCGCCTTCGTCATGCAGCATCATGCCCATCTTCGAATAGATTGCCTTGCGCTTGGCTTGGTCCAGCTCGGCGCGTGCTTCCAGCAGCATGGCATCGAATTCAGGGCGTTTCCAACGGGTATCGTTCCAGTCGGCGGTCGATAGGTAGGCTGTGGAATACATCTGGTCCTGCACCGGACGACCACCCCAGTAAGAGGCGCAGAACGGCTTCACATTCCAGACTTCCGACCAATAACCGTCATTAGGCTCGCGCTTGATTTCCAGCGGAATACCGGCGGCTTTGGCCGATTCCTGGAACAGCGAAGCGGCATCCACGGCGCCGGGGAAAGCTCCATCCGACACGCGCAGGATGATCGGGCTGCCGTCGTGACCGGATTTTGCGTAATGCTCTTTTGCCTTCTCGATCGAGTGTTCGCGCTGTGGGATCGATTCGTCAAACAGCGGATACGATGCGTTGATCGGCATGTCGTTCCCGATAGATCCATAGCCACGCAGGATCTTATCGACCATTTCTTCGCGGTTGATCGCATATTTCAGAGCCAGGCGCAGATCATTGTTATCGAAGGGTGCCGTATCGATATGGGCGATAAACACATAGTGGCCCCGTCCAGAGACAGATTTGACGCTCAGGTTCGGCGCGCGGTCCAGCAGGGCCGCGACCTTGGGGTCAACGCGGTTGATCATGTTGACCTGACCGGATTGCAGCGCCGCAGTACGGGCCGTCGCATCGTTCAGCACCAGAACTTCGTTATAGTCGGTAAAGCCGCGGTTGTCGGCGTCCCAGTAGTTTTCGTTGCGCTTGAAGCCGTGGCGCACGCCGGGTTCATCGACTTCCAGCGTATAGGGACCTGTACCGATACCGGCACCGGGGTTATCCATGCCGCCATCGGGCTGGATCATCAGGTGATAATCGGCCATGAGGTAGGGAAGGTCAGCGTTGCCCACGCCCAGTTCGACGATCAAGTTGTCGCCGTCGACCTTCATGTTTTCGATGCCGCGCATGATGCCCAACGCACCTGACTGGCTGTTTTCGTCCGAGTGACGCTGCATGGTTTTCAGCACGTCTTCGGGGGTCATGTCCTTGCCGTTATGGAACTGGATCCCTTTGCGGATTTTGAAAGCCCATGTTTTCGCGTCGGCAGAAGCCTCAAAACTTTCGGCCATGCGTGGTTCAACTTCGCCCGCCGGGTTCACCTCGACCAGTGTTTCGTAGAGGTGGCGCAGGTTATCAAGCGGCACTTCCGATGCTGTCAAAGCCGGATCAAGCGTGTTGGTCGACTCTCCGCCAGATGATCCGACCTTGAGAGTGCCACCGCGAACCGGTGCCTCGTGGGCGGCGGCTTTGGCATTGTTGGCAAGCATGGAATTCGCGACAGCGGCGGTTACACCCAGGGCCGCAGCCCGGCCAACGAATTCCCGGCGGGTCATCGTGCCTTTGGCAACTTGACCGGTCATATATTCCAGTTGATCATTCATGTATTGTTCTCCCTGATTTGGTGATTTTTACACGGGTTTTTTTATTGATTGATGACACAACGTTAAGCATTTCCCCGAGTGTCGCAAGAGTTAATAGCGTGGTGTATGTGACGGTTTTGTTACATAAAGTGCCGCTCAATGCTATCCGCTACGTCGCGTTCATAGATCAAGATATCGTTCTCATACGCTTCCACGCGCGCGGTAAGATGAAATAACGTCGCGTCTGACCACATTTTCGAATGGGTTTCGGTGCGCAGCCGAATGTCGTCCCGCTCCAGCTCTTCGGTCCAGTGACACACGCCTGTCGCCGATAGCGGATCGTCTGGTTTGATCGACCAACGTTCCCGGGCAATTGACCCTGCTATCAGCCCATGGTCGCAATCGCGAACCTTGCCGAAATCATCCTCGATGATCAATGAAACCTCGCCGGTGACCATATCGGTTTCCTGACGCCGCACATGATTTTCGGCGCGCAGGGTTTCCGTAGCCCAGGCAGGGGCGGTGACCGGCGGGGGGAAGACATATTCGTCGCCCCCCGTGGTCGGACGGTGCGGCAACACCAACTGGCCCGACGCCAGCCTCAGGCTCGATATTTCGGGCGATGGCCAGATCAGTGGCCAATAAGCGTTGGATACAGACACCCGCAGCCGGTGACCGGCGGGCACGCGATAGGCGATGTGGTCAAGGTCGAAACTTACTGTAAATACATCGCCGCAGGGGACCGTAGCCGGGGTTTCCGGGCTATCGCGGTGACACAGATTAAGCACGCCATAGGTGATCCGAGCGCTGGCTCCGTCCGGGTGCACATGATTCAGGCGCACTGCGATTTGGCCCTGCGGTCTGTCGCTGGTAAGATCAAGAGAGATACGCGGTGCACCCACGATATCGAAATCAGCCGCCAGAGGCGCGGTGTCAAACGTCGTCGATAACGCGTCGTCATGGCGCTGGTCGCCGGGCATTTCCGGCCCCAGCCATATCGCACAGTATTCGCCGGCGTCTGCGCCGCAGTGAGCCGGCGACTGAATGACGCTGCTTAACGTTCCGGTGTCATCAGTTAACCCGTTATCTGTCAGGTGCAGCACTTTCTCGGCCAGATGCGATGTAGCACCGTCCGTTTCTGCAATCCAACGGCCCGGGCGCTGCGACACCCAAGCGGCCGGGCGCATGCCGTCCATCAAGTAAACCCGATAGTCGGGGTCTGCTTCCACGCCGGTGTCGATCCCTTTGAGCCATTGGTCCCACCAGCGCAGCGCTTCTTGCAAGAACCCGATACGGGGCTCGGGGATCGCGAAATGTGGATATTTATGTACCCAAGGCCCAACAATACCCTTGGCACCGGGCAAGGCTTCGACCAGTTGAGGCACGGCGTTTTTATATGCATCACCCCAGCCGCCGATCGCCAGAACCTTGGCTTTGATTGCCGAATAATCCTCGATCACCGACCCCTGCTTCCAATAGGTATCGCGGGTCTGATGGCGCAGCCACAGTGAAGGGAGAAAGGGCTCCGCCTTCAGCCGTTCGAGCCACATCTCGCGCCAGTCGGGGCGCAGGGCAGGATCCGGAGCGCGGCTGGAATATGCCCACATGGTCGCGCCCCAGCCAAGGTTTTCGTTCAGCAGGCACCCGCCTTTATAGTGGATGTCATCGGCAAACCGATCAACGGTGGAACACAGGGTGATTACCGCCTTTAGGGGTTCGGGATCGTGCGCAGCCACTTGCAACCCGTTGAAGCCGCCCCAGCTGATCCCCATCATCCCGACACTGCCGCTGCACCAAGGCTGTGACGCGAGCCAGTTTATCACTTCGATGCAATCGGCCTGTTCGCGGGGGGTATATTCATCCTCCATGATGCCGTGGCTGTCACCGTTACCCCGCATGTCGACGCGGACGCAGGCATAGCCGCGTTCGGCGAACCACGGGTGTGTAAGCGCGTCGCGCGCCGTGGTCCCGTCGCGTTTGCGATAGGGAAGATATTCCAAAATCGCGGGTACCGGTTCTGCATCGGCATTTTGTGGACGCCAAATTCTTGCCGACAGGCGGCACCCGTCGGACAGGGTGATGCCCACGTCAGGGTCTTCGACCAACGGTAGTGGAAGGTTCGAGGTGTTTTCCATACATGTAGCCTTGCCAGCCCCGGCCGGGTTGTCAACTGGACACCTGATTTGCGCCTCCCGATCGAATGAGGAACAATCGTTAACAATTTGAATTTGTTCGATATTGGCATAGACGATTATTTGGTTGGTCAACCTCAACCACACGTTGAAAGTGTGGCCGATGTGCACAGGCAATTGTGGCAGCAATGTGCCGTTTTCAATTAAATCTTGGCTTTTTCAGGGCAAAAAGGGTATGCAATTTGCAATAATAAGTTTCGTTTAAAATAGCGAACATCACCAGGCGGCTGCACGGTTCACATAAGGGCCGGTGGTCATTCAATAGTTTGGTGCCGCGCGAAAGGCAGGCGCCGAGGCAGAGCGGGAGTATTATGGAGACGATAGATTTCGTCGTTCGCGATCAAGCGGGCGCATTGCAGCGTGGCACGGTTCTGGATGGTGTTGAGGGGCAGATTATACAGGCCCAGTCGGGTCAGGAAATTTCGCTGAACCTTCGCCAGACTGACTTTCTTTCTCAACAACGTGCAGGCAGCGACCTTTTGCTGACGCTTGCTGATGGTCGTGTCATCACGATTGAAAATTACTTCAATCAATCCGGGACGCCCAATCGTCTGTTCATTTCTTCGGATGGATATCTGAACGAGGTCGCTTTTGTCGAAGCGGACGGTGACAATCTTTTTGCCCAATACGGCCCTACCGAGCAATGGGGCAAGTGGAGCCCTTCGGACGATTTGATCTATCTCGGTCGCAGCGACGCAATCATGCCCCCAGGTGGCGCAATCACCGGCGGGGATGACGAGGTGTCGATGTTGGCGGCACCCTTGCTTGGTGGTATGGTCGGTGGCGGTGGGGCTGCGACAGTCGCGGCCGCAGCCGCGGTCGGTGGTGCTGCCGTGCTGGGCGCGGGCGGGAATGGTGCCGGCGGCGGCGGGTCAAAGGCGGCTCCATTCGTGAACGAACCTGACTCTTCCGCCACAGTCGGGGGCGATGGGGCCACGAAAAGTGTGACGGTCACCGGTGGGGGCGAACCGGGCGCAGAGGTCGTCGTCACGATAGGCGACAAGCAGATCACGACCACCGTTGGTGATGACGGTACTTTCGAAGCCGTCTTTGACGGTGAGGATTTTCCTGCGGACGGCAACCACGAGGCGGTTGTCACCGTAACGACGGACGGTGAAACAGCGACGCTGGACGGCCCGAGCTTTGTAATCGACACCACGGCACCGGTAGTGGCGGTGACCGAAGGGACCAAAAGCGTTTCGGACTACTTCAATGCGGACGGATTTACCAAAGGTGTCACCCTGAAGGGCACTGGCGAAGCCGGCACGGATGTAGAGGTCACGGTTGCTGACAAGGTGGCCACCACAACTGTCGCCGAAGACGGAACATGGTCGGTGACCTTCCAACCCGGCGATCTCGAAAGCGGTGAATACGAGACCGAAGTATCGATCCAGTCGACCGATCAATATGGCAACACATCCACCAGCGTGGAGACGTTGGTTGTCGATACACTGGCACCGACGGTAAAGGTCACGTCAGGCTCGCAGTCGGCGGGCGACATGTTTAACGGGGCCGCGTTCAGCAACGGTGTGACCCTTTCCGGCGAAAGCGAACCCGGCGCGACTGTTCATCTGACCGTGGGGGGCATCACGCGCACAGCCACGGTTGGGGAAAACGGCACGTGGTCCGCGACGTGGCAACCCGGCACATTGCCCGAAGGGGAATATGTCAGCGACATTACCGTTGTCGCTACCGATAAATTCGGCAATGCGACTACAATCACCGAACAGTTGGTCGTGGATACGGTTTCCGAAGTTACCCTTGCTGCGGACAGCGTCGAAGTGGACGGCGTGGTGAACGCGGCCGGGCGGGCCGACGGCGTTACCCTGACAGGCACGGCGCAGCCGGGGTCGACCGTCGATGTCACTTTTGGTTCGGCGACCAAAGCCGCAACTGTCGATGCGAACGGAAACTGGAGCGCGCAATTCGCTACGTCCGAAGTGCCCACCGGTGAAACGGTCGCGACAGTTACGGCGGTTGCCACCGATAGCGTCGGAAACAGCTCGACTGTGACCGGCCAGATACAAATCGATACTTTGGTGCGCGATCTTGCCTTTACAGGCCAGACCGGAGGAAGCGACGGCATTGTGAACGGTGCCGAGGCAGCGCAGGATGTCGTCATGACCGGCACGGTCGAACCCGGTTCTTCGGTGGTGGTCCAGCTCGGTCAGGTGTCCCATGCGGCTGCTGTGGCCCCCGACGGCAGCTGGAGCGTGACTTTCGCACCGTCGGATATTCCGGCGGGAACATATACCACGACCATGACCGCCACAGCCACCGATGCGGCCGGTAACACCGATAGCGTATCTCAATCGGTATCTGTCGACACGGAAGCTGGGCTGCTGACCATTAACCCGGCCCCGATCGAAGGTGACGACGTCGTCAATGCGGCCGAAGCAAGCGACGGCGTGGCTGTTTCCGGTACCGCTGACCCGGGCGCTGTCGTGCAGGTTACCCTTGCGGGAATTACCCATACTGTCGTGGCGGACGCAAACGGTCAGTGGACATCGTACTATGCAGCTGGAGAGGTCGCTCAGGGCGTTTATACCGCTGACATCACCGCCACGACAACCGACAACGCAGGCAACACGCGCAGCGCGACAGACAGCGTGCAGGTCGACACGCGGGTCGACAACCTTTCGCTGAACAAGGTTGAAGGCGACGATATTGTCAGCGGTGCAGAGCGCCTTGCCGACGGAGGCGTGACCGTATCGGGTACCAGTGAGATCGGGTCCACAGTGCTGGTAAGCCTTGGCAACGCGTCGATGAGCGGTGTGGTGGATGCGAACGGTAACTGGACGGTGACCTTCGCCCCAGGGCAAATCCCACAAGGCACGACCGACACCATCGTTTCCGTGAAAGCGACCGATAAGGCAGGGAACTCCGCCAGCGCAAGCCATGCGGTGCTGATCGACACGGTGGTTGATCCGTTGAACATGGCGCAGGCCGGTGGAAACGACGGGATCGTCAGTGCCCGCGAAGCCGAGGCCGGGATCGACCTCAATGGTCGGGTCGAAGCGGGCTCGACTGTCGTGGTCACCTTCGACGGCACGAACTACACCGCATCGGTCGACGCTTCTGGCAACTGGACAGTTATGATCCCCCCGGCGAGCATTCGTCCCGGTACCTATGACGCCGATATATTGGTCACAGCAACCGACCACGTGGGCAACACCGCCTCCATCTCTGACACGCTGGCGATTGACACCTATGCGCCAGAGGGTCCCGTCATCGCTTCCTATACGCGCGATGGGGATGGCATACGCGGCATCTCAACCGAAATCAGCCCGGACACGCTGGATGTTCATCAGGTCAACGCAGATAGGTCCATATCCGAAGTTGAATCGACCAGTTTTGACATCGACGCCATCGGAGAGCGTAACTTTCAGTTCAAGACCAACGTACCGGATGGGTCAGACCTGGTGGTGACAGCGACCGACACGGCGGGAAACTCTTCCGGTACCTATCTCGCACTGGATGACGAAAGCGCCAATACCCGGCTCAACCTCAGCAATCCCAACCTGGCGCAATACAATGTCGAAACTGTTGATTTGCAATTCGCCGAGGAAGCGCAACTGACGATCACCGAGGCGGCGTTGATAAATCTGTCGAAGAATACAAATTCGCTGGTCGTGAATGGTTTCAGCGATGACACGGTGACAATCACCGGCGCAGTACGCGACGGCGTTGAAGTCAAAAATGGCCAAACCTACGACATCTATACACTGGGTTCCGAGGGGACATTGATGATCGACAGTGACATCAATGTACTTATCTGAAGTCAACAGGCTGTAGCTAAAGACGGGACGGGGGCCGGTTTCCCCGGACCATCAAAATAATAATACCGGCACGTTAAGGGCAGGATATGGGGCAGAGCGTAAAAGGGGCAGGGGGCATGTGCGTTTTGGCGCTGGCCCTGTCCGGCTGCATGTCGGACATCGGGGAAAGGTATGCATCTGCCGACCTCGTCACACGCTTCAGATTACCTGGCGCGTCTCAGGCCATCGGGCCGACCTATGCGGAAACGATCACCGCCGACAGCCCGATTATCCAAGGGTTGGCGATGCGCACATCCGTTCTGCCTGCAAATTCCGTCGCGGCCACCGTCGCGTCGTCGGTTCTGGCGGCAAACAGCCGCACGGCAGAATCCGAGGTTCGCGCAGCCACGCTTCGGTCAGAGGCCGCCAGCAAGAATTGGCTGCCTAAAATCGGTCCGCAGATCAGCCTGACATCGCTTGGGTCGCTTGCCGCAAACCTAGTTGTTGATCAAGTGTTGTTTGATAACGGGCGTCGTGCCGGTGAACGTGCGTTTGCGGTGGCCGACGTCGAGGTTGCGGCCGTGTCGCTGGCGCAAGATACCAACGACCGTGTTGCTACCGCACTCAAGCTTTATACCACTGCGGCGCAGGCGCATGAGAACGCGGCGCTGGATGTGGTGACGCTGAAGGACATGACCCATTTTGAGTGGGTCATGCAAGAGAGGGTGAAGGGCGGTGTTTCGGACATGTCCGATCTGACGGTGCTCCGCCAGAAACTTGCCGAGATAAGGGCCCGCTACGAGGCATCAATCGAACGCGAGGCGACGTCCATTTCGGAACTTAACGCCATGTCGATTGCGCCGCTTGGAGATTTGCGCGGCATACCCGAATTTCATGTGAACGCATTTGCTGCGGAACCGCTGATTGTTGTCCGGGCGCAGGCGGAAAAGATCAGGGCGATCGCTTCGGCCAAGGTCAATCGCGCGAGCTTGTTGCCCGGATTATCCGCGGGCGGCACCATCGGCAAGGGAAGCAACCTGGGATTGCATGTCAAATCCGACAGCTTGCTGGGGTTTGGTACCGGTGCCTCGCTTGAAGCGGTAAAGATGGCCGAAGAAACCGCCACGCGAAAATTGCACCAGTCCACCGAGGATGCGAACCGCGATCTGCGGCGCCTTGAAAAGCAAATCAGCGCCAAGGCCCGGCAAGCCGCCGAAGCAACCACGCTGGCAGCCCAGGCCAAGCGCAATCTGGATATATTTCAGGCCCAGTACGATGCAGGCCAGCGCCAGGTTATGGATGTGGTTGGGGTCTACGAGACCTATACGCGGCAACAGCAAGCTCAGGTCGCGTTGAAATACGACGTGGTAAAACTGCGCGTAGAGATGGCGCGCATTCAGGGCGTTCTTGCCGACGGGAGCGCGATTTGACGCAGAGATCTCCTTTCACGCTGACCATCACCAATGGCAATCAAGGGCGTGTGACCTCTTCAAAGGCTCCGAAACCCAAGGCGGAAAATTCCAACCGGTTGGAAGATCGGCTGATGGCGCGGGCAAAACTGGCGTCGGTTTATTCGGGGGTGCTGGGTGTCAGCGCCTCGGCCAACGACATCTTCGAGATAATTTCGCGGCATTCCGTCGTCGGGGCACAGGCCGAGCAAGAGGCAAGCAGCATCGCCAAGGGTTTAGAGGCCGCAGGATTGTTGACGCAGGTAAGCCGCGTGGAGGCGATATCCAAAGAGCTTTGGCCGGCGCTGGCCTATATGACCTCTGGCCAGCTCTTGCTGGTGATGGGCCAGACGCGTGGCGAATTGATAGTGTATGACACGACTTGCACAGACAACCGCGCGATGGTGCCGGTGACTGACTTTGATCCGTTTTTTGCCGGGGTGATCGTCCGCGCCGAGGCCACGTTGCAAGCCGTGGCCCGGACCCACAAGACCGACGCCGCGCCGGCACATTGGTTCTGGGGTGAATTTCCACGGTTTCGCCGCCAGCTTGCCGAAGTCGCATTGGGATCGTTCGTCGCCAACCTTCTGGCGGTCGCTGTCGCGCTGTTTTCGCTGCAAGTCTATGACCGCGTCATCCCGCACCAATCGGAAGCGACCCTTTGGGTGTTGGCCATCGGTGCGATGTTGGCGCTGTTGATGGAGGCGTTCCTGAAAATGGCGCGCGCGCGGCTGATGGATGGGGCAGGGCGTCAGATTGAGCTGTCTGTCCAAGACCTGTTGATGAAACGGGTGCTGGGGATGCGCTCTGATACCCGAGGTCAGGCACCGAACCAATTATATTCGGCTATGCGCGAATTCGGTTCTGTGCGTGAATTCTTTACCGCTTCCACCATCGGTACCATCGCCGACATCCCGTTTATTTTCGTGTTTCTGTTTCTGGTCGCCAGTATCGCGGGCAACGTCGTATGGGTGTTGATCGTGGGCGGCATATTGATGTTGGTACCGGGATTCTTCCTGCAAAAGAAAGCCATCCAGCTCACGCAGGAAACCCAAGGTGCTTCGACCAAATCATCGCGGCTGCTGCACGAAGCGATATTCGAGCTCGACACGGTCAAAACCCAACGCGCGGAAGATCGTATCATCCGACTCTGGACCGAGCTGAACACCTTATCCTCGGTCAAATCCTCGGAACAGCGCGCATTGGCCTCCTTCCTGACCTTCTGGAGCCAAGGCATCCAGCAAGCGACATATGTGGCGGCCGTGATCGTCGGAACCTACTTGGTATTTGCCGGCGCTTTCACCGTGGGTTCGATCATTGCCGTGGGGATCCTCACCGGGCGAACCCTGGGGCCGCTCACTCAGTTATCGGGCACAATGGCGCGATGGGGCAACGTCAAGGGGGCGCTCGATGGGCTGGAAGCGATCGTAGCTGCGCCGCAGGACAGTGAAGCGGGTCGCACCTATCTTCGCCGTGTAAAATTGAGCGGACAGTTCGAGCTACGCGATGTGGTCTTTCGCTACGAAGACGACGGCCCTCCGACCGTCGATATCAAGGGGATACTGATTCAACCGGGCCAGCATGTCGCGGTGCTTGGCGCGAACGGTTCAGGAAAATCGTCTCTTCTCAAGCTTTTAAGCGGACTTTACGCGCCAAGTTCGGGACGTATCTTGCTGGATGGAACTGAATTGGGTCAGATCGAGCCGCGCGACCTGCGGCGTCTGATCGGTTATCTGGGTCAGGATGTCCGCCTCTTTTCCGGAACGCTGCGCGACAATCTGAACCTGACCTTGCTGGAGCACGACGACGACCGCCTGCACGCCGCCTTGGATTTCGCGGGGCTGGGGCTGTTCGTGCGCAACCACCATAAAGGTCTTGATCTTGAGATTCTAGACGCAGGCGCAGGCCTGTCGATCGGACAGCGTCAATCCATCGGCTGGGCACGGCTGTGGTTGCAAGATCCGTCGATCTGCCTACTGGACGAACCTACCGCCGCATTGGACCAGAAACTGGAAGCGTCGCTTGTCGCGCGCCTGCATACATGGATGGAAGGGCGCACCGCCGTCATCGCGACCCACCGGGCACCTATTCTGGCCCTTACCGAGCGGTCACTGGTGCTTCAGGATGGGCGGATGACGGTAGATGGCCCAAAGGAAAAAGTGCTTGCGCATTTGGCCAGCCGCCACGGAAGCGTTGCATGAACGCCGCCCCGGGGACGCGCTTTGGCACCCAGATAAACCTGCGTTTGCGCGGGCCGTCCATGGTCGTCTGGCTTTGTGCAGCCAGTGTGCTGGTGTTTTTGCTATGGGCCGCTTTTGCATGGGTGGATGAAATCGTGCGTGCCGAAGGCTCGATGGTATCGTCTTCGCGACCTCAGATCATTCAGAACCTGGAAGGCGGCATTCTGGCAGAACTCAGCGTCGGTGAAGGCGATATCGTGGAAAAAGGGGATATGCTGGCCCGGCTTTACGGGACGCAGTTCCAATCATCCGTCGACGACCTGGAGGATCAGATCAGCGCCTTCGAAATCCGGCGTCTGCGACTGGAGGCCGAGTTTGCGGGCCAGTATGATTTCGAGGTGCCAGCCGAATTGTCACAACGCACGCCGGATATTGTTGCATCCGAGCGCGCCCTTCTCAAGGCGCGGCAATCCGATTTCGTATCGCGATCAGACGGCGCAAAGCGGGTGTTGAAGGAAGCCACCAAAGAGCGGGATCTTTTGGAAAATATGCTGCGCAAGAAGATTGTATCGCTGATCGAGGTCACACGCGCGCGCAAGGTGCACGCCGACGCGAGGATCAAGCTCGACGAGATCATCACCGGTACCGAACTGGAGCGGGCGCAGGAATATTCCGACGTTCTGAAGGAGCTTGCAACGCTGAAGCAGAACCTGAAGGCGAGCACCGACCAGTTGAACCGGACCGTTCTGGTGAGCCCGCTGCGCGGCATTGTCAATAATCTGAGCATTACGACGATCGGCGGTGTCGTGCGCCCCGGTGAGGAAATATTGCAGATCATTCCCCTTGATGAAGAGCTTTTCGTAGAGGCGCGGGTGAAGCCCAAGGATATCGCCGGGGTGCGCCCCGGACAGGAGGCGACTGTCAAGCTCTCGGCTTATGATTATACGATCTATGGCACGCTGAAAGGAACGGTGAAGGTAATATCGGCGGACACGTTCAAGGATGAAAGGTCGCGCTCCGCCGATGGCGATCCACATTACAAGGTTACCTTGCAGGTGGACACCGAACATCTGACCCAGCGTCAGGCGTCATTGCAGTTCAGGCCCGGCATGCAGGCAAGTGTGGAACTGCATACCGGATCGAAGACTGTTCTGCAGTACTTGTTGAAGCCGCTTTACAAGTCCACAGAGGCGTTTCGAGAGCCATAGGGCAGAATGGGGGCTGTCTGCCCCCAAACCCCCGAGGATCAGGTGCCATTTGGAATTCAGAGATGTTCCGTATCGATCCAGATGGTGCAGGGACCCTGGTTCGTGGAACAGATCGACATTTCTGCACCGAACTCACCGGTTTGGGTTGGAATATCGAGCCGCCGCATGGACGCGATAAAATGCAGGTAGAGCGACTTTGCCAGGTCGGGGTGGCCCGCTCGGCTGAACCCGGGGCGCGTGCCGCGCGATGTATCGGCGGCCAAGGTGAATTGACTGACGATGAGAGCACTGCCCCCGGTTTGCGCAAGACTGAGGTTCATCTTGCCCTCTTTGTCCTTGAACAGGCGCAGTTTGGCGATTTTGGCGGCGAGACCTTGTGCGGTCGCCAAGGTATCGGCTGGCATGGCACAGACGAAGACGAGCAACCCCGCGTCTATTTTGCCGGTGACAACGCCATCGATTGTGACAGAGGCGTCGGTGACCCGTTGCAGCACTGCGCGCATCTTAACCGTGCCAGTCGATTATATCTGAGGGGGCGGCGCGGTCGGTGCGGAACTGGTTTACCGCAGCATCCGCATCAGGATAGCCGAATGAGATTGCGCAAAGGATCAATCGTGATTCAGCGATCCCGAGGTGTTCGCGAACGGTCGGGGCGTAGGCAGCAATGGCGGCCTGTGCTATTGTCGCGACCCCGAGAGCGGTGGCTGCGAGTGTGAAAGCGGTCACGAAGCCGCCGCTGTCCATCGCACCGTATGCGCCCAGTTCGGCGGGAGAGGAAACGATCGCGACGTGGGGCGCGTCGAACAGCGCATAATTGCGTCGCATTTGGGCCTGACGCTGGACGACGTCGGATTTGGCGATGCCCGCGGCTTGGTAAAGTTGGTAGCCGCAGGCGCGACGGCGGTCGCTGTAGACCCCGGTGTAGCTTGTGGGCCAGGCCAGGTCAGGTTCTGGCGGCGAGCCCATGTCGACTTGGGCGGCGAGCGCCTTGCGAAAACGATCGGTTGCATCGCCCCTGGTGATTGCCACCTGCCACGGTTGCGCGTTGCACCAGGACGGCGCGTGGCGCGCCGCCGCGACGATCCGTGAGATCACCTCATCGGGTACCGGCTCGGGCCGGAAGGCTCTGCAGGAATAGCGAGACTTCAAAATGTCGGTCAGTGTATCGATCTGGGTCATTGTTGCTGTGCCATGAAATATCCGATGATACCTGCAATGATCAGGCCAAGGATCACTGCGAAGGTAATTTTGAGGGTGGAGTAGGGCCGTTCGCCCTGGACATTGCCGGTGCGTCCATTGACGACAAAGCGGTAGGTTTTGCCCTGGTATTTATAGGCTGCCAGCCACACCGGCAGCAGCACATGTTTGAAAGTCACGTTGCTTAGCCTGGTCTGGATGTCGTGAACCTGCTGACGGTCGCCGCCGATATCAAAGCGCACATCGCGTTCGATCATCCGGTCCATGATCTGGCGGGCCTCGGCGAAGCCTTCCTCGAGCGTGACCGCATAGGCTTCGGCCCGGAAACCCGCGAGGTATTCCGGCGCGTAGGGTTCCAACGCGGCAAGATCCCAAGGCTCCAGTCCATCGGTAAACCGTTTTGGCAGCGAGCGTGACGCCAGCACAAGCACGTCGTCGAAAAACCGGCTTACCCGACCCGAGACCGATCGCCAACGGACCTTGGGAACCTGTTGCTGGACCGGCTTGCCGTCTCGCATCACGGTTTGTGTCACGTAATAGACTGTGCCGCGTTCGCCGGAGTAGCTGGATTGGGTGTCAGCATCATAGGTCCAGTATGGAACGTAAATGCCCTGCATCCGCCGACCCTTGCGCGCATAGGCCTGCAAGTTGTTCGGGGCGAACCAAAGACGGCCCAACCATTGGGCCATTGCGTCGCGCGCAGCTGTTTCGGTCAAGGCAAAGGGCAGCACGGCACGGGGTTTGATGTGACGGCTAGTGCCGGTGTCGATCACCACCGGTGTGGCACAGAACGGACACACCGTTGCGTGCTTGCCGGGGTCGAATTCGACCTGTGCCGCACAGTTGGGGCAGGTGCTGACCCGGATCTCTTCCATCTCGGCTTGCGGCAGTTGGCGGGTGATCGCCTTGCTAAAGTCGAGTTCCGCGATCGGTTGGTGCCGGCGGCGATCCGAGATGGATTCTGTATTGCCGCAATAGTCGCAGACAAGCAAGTTTTGCTGCGGATCAAAGCGCATGTCCGATCCGCAGGACGAGCAGGGAAACCGATGTTCCTCGACCGGGGTGCGTGGCGGGTCGTCAAAGGCAGGAGTGGGCGGCATCTGGGATCCTTTGGTCGGGCGTGGTCTAGACATAGAGCAGCGACACCACGCTCACCAGAGGTGCATCACAAAAAACGGTGCAGGACCTTGGGGGCGACAATCCGCAAAGCGTTGTCCCGAAGGGCGTAGTGACGCCAGATGTGAAATCCTGCATGCAAGGCGGCGATAAACGCCAAGCCGTAAAACTGAATACTGTGGATCAATCCGACCCAGCGGTGAGCACGGGGCAAGTCAAGGGGCACGGCGATAGGCACAATGCCACCCGCCCACAGTTGCACCGTGGATGTCAGACCAATCAGCAAGCCCGTCACTGCAACGGTGAATATTCCCCAGATCAACGTCTTGTGCACAACCGGGTGCATCCGCCGCGCCCAACCGCCAAGTTTTGGTCCGGGCCTGCCGAGCAATCCGCGACGCAGGTAGAAGAGGGTCCAAAACAGGGCCAGGCTGACGAACGCCAATCCCATGACGCTGTGAAAGCGAACCGCCATGGGACCAAGGCGTGCGACATCGGCCGGTTGCACGATTACGAACCAGGCAAACAGCGGTACCATCGTCCAGTGAACCACCTTAAACAGGCAACGCGCACGACACGCCTTGAATGGCGAAAACGTCTTCATGCCCCACACACGGTTGCGGCGACGCGTAAGTTTCGTTCGCCGTAAAATGCTACCGGACGCGGCCCGGGGTTATGTCAGTTCGGCCGAGCCCGGTGCAACCATTGAATATCAGGCATCAGGCATCGGGGGGGGCGGCGGCAGAACCGTGAAAAGCTGCGCCAGTTCAGCCACATCGTCAGCCTTTAACCAGCCATCCTGACCGGGGGTCCAGACAAATGTTGCCCGGGTGAGCCCGCCATCCGCTGCCATCCGACCAAGCGCGGCCTTTGAGAACGGGCCTTTGGTCTGACCGTCCTGAGCAAGATGCCACACCTTTTCCGGTGGCGGGGGCGGCGGCGGCGTGTGCGCAGCAGCCGGTCTGGGCCCCCACGGGCCCGCCTGCGCCGCCGCGGCATGGCCCATCTGCATACCAAGCCCGGCCCCCAAGCCGGTTTGCATCGCGCTTCCCGCCGGGCCTTCTTGCCCCAGAGCTTCGGCCGCCTGGAACTGGGTGTATTTGTTTAAATCCCCGATCACACCCATGGAAGACCGTTTGTCCATCACGTCTTCTACGGCTGGGGGAAGTGATATGTTTTCAATGTACAGCTCGGGAATGGTGAGGCCGTATTCCTCAATAGTTTGCGAAATTTCGCCGCTGACCAGTTTGCCCAGCTCGCGGGTGTTTGCCGCCATGTCGAGCACCGACATATTTGACAGCGCGATACGTCGCGAAAATTCCTGAACGATGATATTGCGAATTTGATAGCTGATTTCATCCATGGTGAATTCGCCGTCGGTACCGACGATTTCAGTGAGGAAACGCGCCGGGTCCGATACCTTGACCGTATAGGTGCCAAAGGCGCGCAGCCGTACCGGGCCAAATTCGGGATCACGCACGATAATCGGGTTTTTGGTTCCCCATTTCAGATTGCCGAAACGCGTTGTGTTTACGAAATATATCTCTGACTTGAAGGGGCTCTTGAACCCGTGGTCCCAATGCTGAAGGGATGTCATGATCGGCATGTTGTTGGTTTCGAGCATGTAAAGCCCCGGTGTGAACACGTCGGCCAACTGACCCTCGTGCACGAATACCGCCGCCTGACCTTCACGGACCGTCAGCTTGGCACCGTATTTGATTTCGTGGCCTTCGCGTTCAAACCGCCACACCATCGTATCGCGTGTGTCGTCTGTCCAGTGAATAACGTCGATAAATTGGCCAGAGAGAAAATCAAGAATACCCATCGGATAAGATCCTTTTGAGAAAGACAAGGCAATGCAGTCGGCCGGTCAAACCGGCCCACCGGTAAGTTCACGGGTGATGACACGCGTCACAGGTGCGGCTTCTTCGGCGCTCATTCCGGCTTGAAGTCGCGGATCGTAAAGCATCTTGAGCAGCAGCTCATCATGTTTGGTGAGCAGCGCAAATTCGTCGTCATCATTAAAGATGGACGGACGGGCGGTGGGGCTGTCATTGGCAAGCCCCAACCCTTGGGCGATCTCCTCGTGGATGCATGACATCCGCATCAGGTCGGGATTTTCAGCGCGGATAACCGCGACCGCCGCCGTATAGGTATTTGGATCGACGCCGCCCGCATACGCCGCCACGATACAATAGGTGTCGCGGCGCAAGTCGTTAAGGGTCTTCAGGCTTTCGGTGGTCACACCGGGCAAACGCCTCGCAGCTTTGTCCAATAGCGCCGAACGGTCATCTTCATTCGCGACGATAACGATGAAATTAGGAGACCCCGATACACTGATCGGGTGCTGAGTGACCTTTGCCAGACGGCGGGCATACGCCTTGATCGCCGAAGTGTCACTGATGCGCTCTGACGGCGGGACGCTTTCCCCGAACATGATCTCCATCCGGACCGGTTTTTCCCAGCGGCGCATCGAGGTCTTGTCGCCTTTCCCGGTCAGGGTGGCATTATATTCGTTGTAGAATGCGATTTGTTCGAAATTGCGTGCAAGCATATCGGCGGTAAAAGGCGTGTCCCCGCCGCCACCGTCGCTGCGCATCAGGCCCTGGCTCAGCTGGTTCTTCTGAATGTCGTTGAAATAGCTGCGCAACATGGCGCTCTTTTCCGAGGTGGGCTTGGCCACGACCGGGGCAGGAGGCTTGACGGGTGGTGCGGGCCTTGCCACGGGTTTTTGTACCGGTTCGGCAGGGGGCGGGGGTGAACAGGCCGACAGAATGGCGATGGCAACTGCTGTCACCGCCAAGGATCTGATCGAAAATCGGTACCGCTTCATGCCAGCCTGCCCCCCGCAGATTATGCAGCCGAAGCCGCAGGCTTTGACGCTTTGGCCGACGCCAGAGTGTCACGCAAGTTCGCCTCCATTTCCTGAAGCTCTTTTTCGGCCAGCGCACGACGCGCTTTGCCTTCGTCAGCAATTTGCAGCGATTCCTGAATGGTGCCTATAAGATCGGCATTGGCTTGTTTCACGGCCTCGATGTCAAAAACGCCGCGCTCCATCTCGGTGCGGATAACCTTGTTGCTGTCGCGCAGATTCTTGGCATTCGATGTCAACAGCTCATTGGTCAGGTCATTGGCCTCGCGCACAGCCGACGCCGCTTCGACGCTGCGCTGGATCGTGACCGCCTGTGCCAATTGTGTTTCCCACAGTGGTACGGTGTTGACGAGGGTCGAGTTAATCTTGGTGACCAGGCTCTTGTCGTTTTCTTGTACCAGCCGTATCGAAGGCAGTGACTGCATGGTGACCTGACGGGTCAGCTTCAGGTCATGGACCCGGCGTTCCAGATCGTCGCGCGCGGCACGAAGGTCGCGCAGCTCTTGCGCCTGCATGACCTGATCTTCCTCCGAGGCGGCTGTCACCTCGGCATCTTTGGCCGGGATGGTGGTGGCAGCGAGCTCGGCAAGCTTCGCTTCTCCTGCGGCGATATACAATGCGAGTTCATTGTAAAATTGCAGCGTCTTTTCGTATAGCATGTCGAGCGATTTGATGTCTTTCAACAAGGCATGTTCATGCTTGAGCAATTCATCGGTAACGCGGTCGATCTGGCCCTGGACTTCTTCAAACTTGGCCGTGAACTTGGCAAAGGGCGCGGCGCGACCCAGTAAACGTTCCCACCAGCTTTGATCGCGACGCACATCCAGTTCCGACACCGAAAACCCGCGAATGGTGGTGACGATATCGCGCAGGCTGTCGCCGGCGGGGCCGACATCCTTGTTGCGTACGTCCTGCAGCATCGCTTGGCTGATTTCCTGCAACTCTGCCTGTGCGGCAGAACCGAACCCGATGATGGATTGCGTATCGGCCATATCGATCTCGGCCATGCGGCTTTTGATCTCGGCGGCCTTCGACCCTTGGGCGTTTTCCAACGACACGATCTCGTCGGCCGATCCTGGGTCTAACAAAACCGACGCGTTTACTTCGTCGATAAGCGCGACAGAGGCGGCGGCTTTTTCGCGGACGGTATCAGACATGGTACATCTATTCCTATGCTGGGGGGTACGTCAGTCCAGACGCACGCCTTCTCGGGAAAGGCGCTCGCGCAGCACCTCAATTTCGATATTCAGATCGGTCTTGTCTTCCAGTAGAGATTTATGCGTACGCGCGGCAAAGTTTTTGTCCAGATCATCCAGCAATGCCAGATAATCGTCCCGCGCCTGACTGTCGCGGGTATTGGCGTAGATGTCCGCGAACTTGATCGTGGCATCGCGAGCACCGAGCAAATAGACCGAAAGATATTTACGGGCACCGGTCAGATCACGCGGGTCCTCTTCGACGGTGCGGATCAATGTCCGGGCGGTGGTCTGAAACTGCGCCAAACGATCCTGAACGGGCCGGTCCGATATCCGCAGCAACGCCGCGGTCATTGAGGCAAGATGCTGCTCTGCTTCGTCAACCACACGGGCGACCCGACCCTTTTGGTAGCTGTCGACGCCCTCCATCCCCTTGGATGTCAGAGGGTCTATCCCGAAAGCCGCGACATGCAGGCCCAGTGCCGCGATACCATACAGAACCGTGGCCAAGACGCCGGGGTCGTTTTTGTAAGCGGCAAGCGCCACACCGCTGCCGGTCAATGCGGCGGCCAGGATCTTGCGCGGCAAGGCTGGGCGTTCGGCAACTTTGCGAGCGCGGTAGGCCGCTTCGGCCTTCAGACCCTCGCGCAGCAACAGGGCGGCACCGCTTAGCACCGTGGCCGCCATCAGGCCAAGGACCAGACCCAACGCCCCGTCATTAAGGGACATGAACACAAGCAAAATCGGAGGGATAAACAGCGCATTGGCCCGTCCGCCAACGGGGTTCACCTCGGCGCGTGCGGCGCGCGGCGACACAGATTGCCGACCGTCGGCGCTATACTTCCCACCAAAACGCTGCGCCATCTGTCACAGCCCTCCGAGCCAGCCGGTGGCGATACCAAGCAGCAGCAAGATCAGCGCTGCATATGTAATCTGTTGAAATGGTGTCGGTACCATCCGGCCCTCTTTGCTGTATTCGTCCCGGGGTTCAAACGCTGAACGCCCAGCATCCAGAACCCGCCCTGCAATTGTCACCAAAAGCGCAACAATAGCAACGACCAGCGCAATTATGACAATAAACAGAAGCAATCGACTCATAGGACATTCCCTTTGATCGACATATAGGTGCGCCTCGCCCGCGCTTCTAGGGTGTGCGGGTGACAAGTCGAACCCTGCAGCCGCGGACCTGGCAAATTCAGGGCTTGCGCGTGCTTTTTACCCTGACACCGAATTTGCGCGGCGCTGTGGCATCGTGTGCGGGCCGGGAAGGCTTGGATTTGCCATAGCCGGGCTTGGGCTTGCCAGAAGCGGAATTAGCCGTCGCAAGCTTTTCCGTTGGTGCCTTGGGCAAGCCCGGGCGTCCCGGGCCGGGCGCACCGGGTTTGCGAGGGGTGCGTTTCAACTGGCTGGGTTTTTTCTTGACAGCGGTGCCTGAATTGTCAGCCAGCTCGATCCCGAGCTGATCGCGCACAACTTTCCGTTTGATCTCTTCGACTTCACCAGATTTCAGCTCACCCAATTGAAAGGGGCCATAACTGGTTCGAATCAATCGGTTGACCGAAAGGTGCACCGCCTCCATGGCGCGCCGGATTTCCCGGTTCTTGCCTTCACGAAGGCCGACGGTAAGCCAGGCATTGGCACCGTGCTGACGGTCTATTGTAACGGTCATCGGTTGGAATTGCTCGCCGTCCACTGTGATACCCTTGCGCAGGGGCTCAACGGTATCCTCGGAAGGACGTCCGTTCACCCGGACGCGGTAGCGGCGTAACCAGCCATTCGAGGGCAGCTCAAGCTTGCGTTTGACCTCGCCATCATTGGTCAACAAAAGCAGCCCTTCCGAGTTCAGATCAAGACGTCCGATGCTCATCACGCGCGGCATATCGTCCGGAAGGTCATCAAAGATGGTACCGCGCCCCTTTTCGTCGCGGTTTGTCGTCACCACACCAGTAGGCTTATGGTATAGCCACATCCGGGGCGGTTCCGGGTCGCCGACCAGCACACCATCAACCGAGATTTCGTCACGCGCCGTGACATTGAGGGCAGGGGAATCAATTTGGGTGCCGTTTACGCGCACCCGCCCTGCTTCGATCATGCGTTCGGCTTCGCGACGGCTGGCAATACCAGCACGCGAAAGGACTTTTGCAATGCGGTCTCCGGGAACGGAGCTCGACTGCGGGGACTGTTTGGGTGTGTTTTCGCTCATATTCCAGCGCATATCCTGTTTCAGACGCTTGCGAAAGGGTGGCATTTGCAGGCAAGTGAAGCAATGACCTTTACCTCTCATATGTCGTTGGCGCTTGATGCGGCGCGCGCCGCCGCCGGGCGCGGAGAAGTGCCGGTGGGGGCTGTCATTGTATCACCGGATGGACATGTCGTGGCCGTAGCTGGCAACCGGACGAGAGAGCAGAATGACCCGACAGCCCACGCTGAACTGCTGGCCATCCGCGCGGCCTGTGCGGCCCTGGGGTCACAACGGCTGGGCGGGCACGCCATGTACGTGACGCTGGAGCCTTGCGCGATGTGCGCGGCCGCCGTTTCAGCGGCGCGGATAGAAAGGTTGTACTACGGCGCATCAGACCCAAAGTCGGGCGGCGTGGCGCAAGGGGCGCGGGTGTTTTCACATGCGCAATGCCACCACGTACCCCAGATATTCGATGGCATTTCGGCCCGCGATTCCGAGGCTCTGCTGAAAGAGTTTTTCGCGAATAAAAGAAAAGGATAGAATAGTTTGGCAAATCGCGATGACTTGACCCTGTTCGTGCGTGAAGCACTGATTGCGGGCAAGAGCAGGGCAGAAATATCAGCCGCGTTGCTGCATGCAGGCTGGAGCGCCCCCGAAGTCGGGGATGCCTTGGCAGGGTGGGATGAGACCCCGTTTTCGCCACCGGTACCCAAACCTCGGGCGGCGGTTTCCGCCCGCGATTTCTTCGTCTATGCGCTGACCTTTGCGGTGCTGATATTGGGAGCGTTCAATCTGGTCGTCGTGCTGCAGGCCTTGGTGGATCTGGGATTTGCTGCGCAGGACCGTGCGGCCGATCGAGAGATCAGGTGGGGCGTCGCGGTCTTGATCATTACGGTGCCGTTGTATCTGTGGCTTACCTTTCGAGAACGGCGCAAGTTGGCCCAAACCCCGGCCCTGCGTCGATCCGCGATCCGGAAATGGATGATCCACATCGGGTTGTTGCTTGCGGCGCTTACCTTGCTGGCGGATTTGATCGCGACGGTATACGCTTTTCTGACCGGCGACCTGACCGCGCAGTTCCTGCTCAAAGCCGGGGTTGTCGTGGTCATAGCTGGCGGAATTTTCCTTTACTATCGCACTGTAGGGCTGCGGGCCGACCAACGGTGAACAAGATCTTGCTGATGCTTCTGCTGGTCTTGGTCGGCGGCGCGATTGCCGGTGGGTTGCTCGTCGTCGGCGGCCCCGGTCGTGCGCGTGCGGAACGTCAGGACGCCGCGCGTCTGGCCGATCTGCGCAGCTTGCACACATACCTGAGCTGCCCCGGGCGATCGAAGAGGCCGCTGCCGCGGGCCCTGGATGATGCCGAGTATTGCCCCGGTCCTTCAGGCGGTATCGCGGGGGCCCCCCATCTACGTGATCCGGTTTCCGGTCAAGCTTATGCCTATACCAGACTGGATGACCACCGTTTTGAAGTTTGCGCAACCGTGGCGGTGGATCCCGCCAAGGCACGCCAAAGGATCGGTGAAGAAAAGGGCGTGGTCTGGCATGGCCAGAATCTCATTTGTCTGCCCGGCGACAACGGGACGTACAGGCGTTGACCCCCCTGGAAAGGCACCGGGCAAGCGGTTTTTGCTTATAGCTTGATCGCCGTCATCACCTGAGGTTCGATCACATCGACACCGGGCAGCCCGTCGACAAGAGCGTCTGCCGTCTGTTCAAGCGCGCCGAATGTTCGATAATGACAAGGTATGACGGTTTTGAAGTCAAAGTATCTCTTGGCGGCATAGGCGGCTCCGGCCATGTCCATCGTGTAATGCCCGCCGGCGCTGAGAATGCCGATATCTGGTTTATGGTAATCGCCCATCCACTCCATATCCGCCATGATCCCCGTGTCTCCGGAGAAGTATATCGTGCGGCCCTCGCCTTTGATCATGAAACCGACTTCGGCACCCATATAGACCGGCCCGTTGTCGCCGTCGACTGAGGAGGAATGCGACGCCGGAACCATTGTCACGGCGACCTTGCCGCAGCTGATTGTACCGCCCTTGTTGAAACCGGTGGTGTTCTTTACACCTTGCGCGTCGAAGTAACCCATCAGTTCGACCATCCCAGCCACCGGTGCCCCTGTTTTTTCTGCCACCATGATCAGGTCTTGGGTATGGTCGAAATGTCCATGTGTGACAAGAATTTGTGTGGTGCCGTCCAAGGCGGTATCATAATTGCTTTCCTCGAGCATCGGGTTGCCCGTCAGCCACGGGTCGACCAACAGGATCTGGTCTTCGATTTCGATGCGAAAGCTGCCGTGACCTAGCCAAATGATATTCATGAGTGTTTTCCTTTGTGCGTACTGACGCGGAGTGTAGCGCGTGTTGCAGCGTTTGGGAGCCTCCGGCGGGAGTTTATTTGGCAAAATGAAGTTGTGCTGCCTTGTTTGGCCGGTCGGGAGCTAGCCCAGCCTTGCAGGGGCGGGCAGGGGGCGATAAACGGCATGCAAAGAGATAGAGGAGCACCCATGTCCATTGACGAGACCACAGCCGCACGGGTGGCGAAACTGGCCCGTATCAAGGTTGAACCCGATGCGTTGCCAGCCCTTGCGCAGGAATTCAATACCATCCTTGGCTTTATCGAACAGCTAAACGAAGTGGATGTCGAGGGGGTGGAGCCGATGACTTCGGTCACACCGCAACTGTTGAAAAAGCGCGACGACGTGGTGCGTGACGGCAACCAGCAGGCCAAGGTGTTGGCAAATGCGCCGGATGCGCGTGAAGGATTTTTTGCGGTGCCGAAGGTGGTCGAATAATGTCTGAACTGAACAAGATGGGCCTGGCAGAGGCGCGTGATGCATTGCGTGCAGGAGATACGTCATCTGTCGAATTGACCGATGCCTGTTTGACCGCGATCAACAGCGCCAGTGCATTGAACGCCTTCGTGCATCACACCGGTGATCTGGCGATGGAGCAGGCCACCGCAGCGGATAAACGTATCAAGGCAGGCGACGCACCGGCGATGTGCGGGTTGCCGATCGGGATCAAGGACCTGTTCTGCACCAAGGGCGTGCCATCGCAGGCAGGATCACGTATTCTTGAGGGGTTTTTACCCCAGTACGAGAGCACCGTGTCGCAGAAGCTCTTCGACAATGGCGCGGTCATGCTTGGAAAGCTCAACATGGACGAGTTCGCCATGGGCTCGTCTAACGAGACATCAGTTTACGGTAGTGCGGTTAATCCGTGGCGGCGTTCCGGCGAAGATACCAAGCTGACCCCAGGGGGGTCCTCGGGTGGTTCTGCGGCCGCGGTGGCCGCGGATTTATGCCTGGCTGCGACGGGTACCGACACGGGCGGGTCGATCCGTCAGCCTGCCGCGTTTACCGGCACAGTAGGCATCAAGCCAACCTATGGTCGCTGCTCGCGGTGGGGCGTAGTGGCATTCGCGTCGTCGTTGGATCAAGCGGGACCGATGACCAAGTCGGTCCGTGACGCGGCAATCATGCTAGAGGCCATGGCCGGGTTCGATGCCAAGGACAGCACTTCGGTTGATCTGGCGGTACCTGATTTCGAAGCCGCGCTGACCGGTGACATTCGTGGCAAGAAGATCGGGATCCCGCGCGAGTACCGTATGGATGGTATGTCGCACGAAATCGAAAAACTGTGGGCTGACGGAGTCACCATGCTGCGTGACGCTGGGGCCGAGATCGTCGATATTTCGTTGCCGCACACCAAATACGCACTGCCTGCTTATTATGTGATTGCGCCTGCCGAGGCGTCTTCGAACCTCGCACGGTACGATGGGGTGCGCTATGGCCATCGCGCCAAGATGAATCATGGCGACGGCATCACCGAAATGTACGAAAAGACCCGTGCCGAAGGGTTCGGCCACGAGGTTCAGCGCCGCGTAATGGTGGGAACTTACGTTCTCAGCGCCGGTTTCTACGATGCCTACTACAATCGCGCCCGCAAGGTGCGTACGCTCATCAAGAAGGACTTTGAAGACGTCTTTGCATCTGGGGTCGATACGATCCTGACGCCGGCAACGCCTTCGGCCGCTTTCGGACTGAACGAGATGGCCGAGACCGACCCCGTGGCAATGTACCTCAACGACATCTTTACCGTGACTGTCAACCTCGCTGGCCTTCCCGGCATTGCGTTGCCTGCGGGGACCAGCGCCCAAGGGTTGCCTTTGGGATTGCAGCTTATCGGGCGCCCATGGGAGGAAGCCGAGTTGCTGTCTACCGCCTATGCGCTGGAACGGTCCGCAGGGTTTATGGCCAAGGCTGAAAAATGGTGGTAAAGAGTTCGGCAACTAGGCAGCACATGTATAAAGTAGGTCCGATGATCACACGCGTTTCAATCGTCGCAGTCTTGGGCGTCGCCCTGGCTGCTTGCCAACCTGCTATTCCTGATAGCGGAAGGGGTGTAGGTTTCGATGGTACCTTCGAGGCGCAGCAGGCTGAACGCGACCGGGCATTGGCAGCAAGCGGAGCGTTTGCCGGGACGGCGATGCCGGCACCTCCGCAGGTCGCGTCGGCGTCGCTTGAGCCGGTAAACGATGGATCACCTGCGGCGGTCGCTGCCGAAACCTCGCGCATTCTTGACGCGACCCGGCCGGGCGGCGTCGGCAATGAGGCAGCAACGAATTCCGGCGTTGAACCTTTGAATGCCAGCCCGTCAAATCCGCCCCCTCCGGTGTTAACGGCAACGGGAATTTCAAGGGAAAACAACTTCGATGCCGTCGCGGGTCAACGCACGATCGAAAGCGACGCCGCACGCATCGCCGCCAACCGGGCGCAATACCGTGTCGTCGCGCCCGAAGCTTTGCCCGACCGGAGCAGTGCGGGACCGAACATCGTGGCCTATGCGCTACAAAACAAGCATGCCGTGGGGACACCGATCTATACGCGTCGTGGCTTTAACAAAGACCGCAAATATGCACGAGCTTGTGCACAGTACTCACACCCCGATCAGGCGCAACTGGCATTCTTAAGCGATGGTGGCCCGGCTAAGGATCGTGCCGGGATGGATCCTGACGGGGATGGATATGCCTGCGACTGGGATCCACGCCCCTACCGTCGGGGTGTCGAAGGCTGACGAAAATGCTTGCCGACGTAACCCTGCGGCCGTCACCCAATTTTGGGGTGCGCCGCAACGGTTTGAAGCCTTCCTTGATCGTTCTGCACTATACCGCCATGGATAGCGCCGCAAGCGCGCTTGACCGGTTGTGCGACGCCGCAAGCGAAGTGTCGGCGCATTACCTGATTACCGGACGGGGCAAGACGTATCAGCTGGTGGCAGAAGATCAGCGCGCATGGCATGCGGGGCAGGGGGAGTGGCACGGCCTGGATGACGTCAACTCACGGTCAATCGGGATCGAGCTGGACAATCGCGGCAACCACCCTTTCTCCGAACCGCAGATGGTCACGCTCGAAACGTTGCTGCGCGACATCATGGACCGCTGGCACATTCCGCCGTCCGGGGTGATCGGTCACTCTGATATCGCGCCCGGCCGCAAGATCGATCCCGGCCCGCGTTTCGACTGGGCACGCCTGGCCCTGGTGAACCTTGCGGGGGCGGGGGGCTCGTTTGACACTGGCGCAACGCCGTCCTCGGCTCAATTCAGCAGCGCAGCCCAAGCGGCAGGCTTCACTGCCAAGGTCGATATCGATACACTGCTTGCGTCAACCCGCCTGCGCTTTGCGCCGTGGCGGCAGGGTCCGCTCTGCGCGGCCGACATGGACCTTTGTCACAAGTTCTAGATGCGGCACCGGCTTCCAAATGGCCTTAAATCCCCGCCGGAGGCTTCCTCCCTACGAAACCGATTGACCCGCGTTGATCTTTACCGCTAGGTCTGCGCTGCGCGGAGAGCTGGATGGCCGCGGTCTTGGTAACAGGGTCGAGGAAAGTCCGGACTCCCAGAAGAAACGGTGCCGGGTAACGCCCGGGCGGGGTAACCCGACGGACAGCGCCACAGAAAACAAACCGCCATTGCGACGGGTCGGGCGACCGATACCACCGCGGTGGTAAGGGTGAAACGGTGCGGTAAGAGCGCACCGCGGAGGTGGTAACATCTCCGGCATGGCAAGCCCTACCGGGAGCAATGCCGAATAGGGACCGCGCGCCGCGCTTGGCAACAGGCAAGGCGGGGCTGCTTCTGCCCCAGCAGGTCCGGGTTGGCAGCTATAGCCGTGCAGGTAACTGCGCGGTCAGAGGAATGGTCATCCCCTGTCGCAAGGCAGGGACAGAATCCGGCTTACAGGCTCTCCGCGCAATTTGGGAACCTCATATGGAAATTACTCTCGGAAAACTGAATTTTTACGCGCTGTTTCGTGCTGCTTTTTGAAATAGCGGTTGACTCGGGCGCAGGCGTGGCTAGAACCCAAAACTCAGGATTTCACGAGTACCGGTCGATCAACGGCCTGCTCGTCGTTGCAGGAGAACGACTATGGCGAAGCCAACCACGATCAAGATCCGTCTGAACTCGTCCGCGGGCACAGGCCATTTCTACGTCACAAAGAAAAACGCGCGTACCATGACCGAAAAGATGGTCATCAAAAAGTATGACCCCGTTATTCGCAAGCACGTTGAATACAAAGAAGGCAAGATCAAGTAAGATCTTTCCGACAATGTGATAGCAGGACCGCACCTCGAGAGTGCGGTCTTTTGCGTAGTGCCTCCACGAATTGTAGCATTTCTGTCTAGAAAGCCATGCGATGCCCAAAGAAGGTCACTATATCAATCGCAGCAATTGGCTTCGTGCCGCCGTTCTTGGGGCCAATGACGGTATCGTTTCAATTTCCAGCTTGCTGGTCGGCGTTGCCGCTGCGGGCATGGCTTCGGGCAGTGTCGCCCTTACCGGCTTTGCCGGCCTTACAGCCGGTGCCCTGTCCATGGCGGCGGGGGAATATGTGTCGGTCTCGGCCCAGGCTGATGTTGAGGCTGCCGATCTGGAGCGTGAACGGATCGCTCTTGAGGAAGACCCCGATTACGAGCTCGAGGAACTGGCCGAGGGGCTCGAAAGTCGCGGCGTCGAAGCAAAACTGGCCATGAGGGTCGCGACCCAGTTGACCGACCATGACGCGCTTGCCGCCCATGCCCGCGAGGAGCTGGGGATGTTTGGGCTTGCAGGTCAGGCAGATCCACTTCAGGCGGCCGGGGCATCGGCGTTGGCCTTTGCCGTCGGTGGAATATTTCCGTTATTGGCTGCTTTGCTTGCGCCGCAAGGGGCTGCGGTCCTCCCGATCGCGGTTGTGGCGACCTTGGCGCTGGCGCTTCTTGGGGGCTGCGGTGCCAAGCTGGGAGGGGCACCGATGCGACCCGCTATCCTGCGTGCCGTGACATGGGGGGCGGTTGCGATGGTGTTTACCGCAGGGGTAGGTCAGTTGTTCGATGTCGCGGTTTGACCCGAGCTTCTTGAATCGACTGTTTCCGGCTTCCGCACGCAGCGACGCGCCTTACACATCGTTGCTTACTGCGCTAGGCGGCACCCTCCCGCGTTGGTGCGACGGTCGTCAGGCATACTGTTTGATCAGCCTCAACATTCATCACTGCAAATAAAAACGCCTACCGGAAGGAATTCCGATAGGCGTCAGACCCTTGCTTGGTCATTCTGCAAACTGGCAGATAGACTTATTCGCGATTGCCGAACAGCTGCAACAGCATCATGAACATGTTGATAAAGTTCAGGTACAGGCTCAGCGCGCCCATGATCCCCGACTTTTGCAACCATTCCTGATCACCGTGCTGCGCATGGGCAAGATAGGTGTTCTTGATGTTCTGGGTGTCATAGGCGGTCAGACCGGCGAAGATCAGCACACCGATGGCCGAAATTGCGAACACCAGTGCTGGCGACCCGAGGAAGATGTTAACGATCGATGCAACGACCAGACCGATAACGCCCATGATCAGGAAGCTACCCCAGCCCGAGATGTCCTTTTTGGTTGTATAACCCCAAAGAGACAAACCGGCAAAGGCGATCGAGGTCACGAGGAAGATCTGGATGATCGAGTAACCGGTGAATACCAGAAAGATCGAGCTGATCGAAACGCCCATTACCGCCGCAAACGCATAGAACAATGTCTGCGCCGTAGCCGCCGAAATCCTGTTCATGGCTGCGCCAAGACCGAAGACAAAGGCGAGAGGGGCGAACATCACGACCCACTTCAGCGGCGACATGTATAGCGCCGATCCGAACGATGTCAGGTATTTGCCAGTACCGATCTGCGCGGCGGCAGCGGACGGGTCAGTCGTGACAGCGAGACCAGAAATGGCCCAAGCTGCTGCAAAGGTAATCAACATGCCGATCGACATGGTGCCATACACTTTGTTCATGTGGGCGCGCAGCCCTTCGTCGATAGCGGCGGCGCGGGTTCCGGCTGCGGACCGGATGGTGTTCACGTCGACCATGAATGTCCTCCAATTGGTACAAGAGTTGCGAAGCGGATTGTCCGACCTCGGTATTGCCTTGAATATCGTGACAGGAGTCAATGTTTTCAAGAGTTTTTGATACATAAAATATATCAAGTTATCGTTCTTCTTGCTAGTGTCACATCCGGAGCATTGGGAGCTTTCACGAGCTCATGCCGAGCGAACGGGTTGTCGGGTGGCCTCTATCCATAAATGACTGGGCAGCAGACGTAATTTACCATTTAGCGGTTTTCCGGCAAACATGGCCGCTGAGCCGAAATTGCTGCACCCGCGTTTTTGCGATATCATGAAGGTGCCGGTAATTTTTAGATTCCGGCGTGTAATCATAAACGTCAAAGTCAGGGAAATACGGCATGATTCCCTGATATGACTCGAAAACCGCTTGGACGGCGCTAAATTTGAGGAAATTACTCAGGAAAACTGTTTCATCCAAGATTGCGACGTAAAGTTTATTCAATCGTCGGGGGAATATTGTAGATTAATTTTGAAACAGTGTGTTTCCAGAATAATTGTCTGGCGCGGTAGGCCTGACTTTGCGTCAACGAACCGAAAGCTTGGACTATATCATAGAAAACTTGAACTAATTTGCATGAATGAAAGAAGTTCTTTTTTGCGGAGGAGTAAATCATTGCTAACCTAATCGCACGGATAAGGTGTAAACTTAGTTGTTGTTGCAACGTACGATGATTCTGATGCGCGGAAACTCTGGAAAATATTGGACAGCCGTCCACTTTCATTTCGTTTGCGCATGAAGCTTAAATTTGTAAGTTGCACCCCAGTTTGGAAATTGTCTGATCTTAAGGGCTGTTTCTTGTGAAAGTAACGAATAGCGCAAATCTACGCGCTTTTGTCAGGAAAGAAAATTGATGCCGCACAAAGTAGATGTTCACGTAGGGCAACGTATCCGTCAGCGTCGCTGGTTGGTGGGCATGACCCAGCAAAAGCTTGCTGAAATGGTTGGCATTAAGTTCCAGCAAATCCAAAAATACGAAACAGGGGCCAACCGGGTCAGTGCTTCGCGTTTGTGGGAAATAGCGGATGCGCTCGATATTGATGTGGCGCATTTCTTTGAAGGCATAGAAAACGAAAAAGTCAACGCGGGCTCAACCCCGTCGAATGTGCCGGCCGATCTGGTCGGCGACAAGGAAGCGATGGACCTTGTACGGTCTTATTACGCGATACCTGAAAACCAGCGGCGCCGCTTGTTCGAGCTTGCCCGCGTGCTGAGCGATGTGGCTTGAGGCTGTACATTACCATCTGATGTTGTAACCGTAGGGCGAAACTTCAGGCCGGTTACATGAATAAAAGCACTCATTTTGATCCCGACGTCTTGCGGGTAGGGCATTTGCTGGCCGATGCGGCGCGCGCCGCCACGCTGCCGTTTTTTCGCAGGGCTGATCTTGTCGCCGACAACAAGCTGGCCGGTGGCTATGATCCGGTGACCATCGCGGATCGTGAAGCAGAACGTGTAATGCGCGAGATACTTGCGCGAGAGCGCCCTCGGGATGCGGTTCTGGGTGAAGAATACGGTGCCTTGTCCGGGACGTCGGGTCTGACATGGGTGCTTGACCCGATCGACGGAACCCGAGGGTTTGTGTCGGGAACGCCGACCTGGGGTGTTCTGATCGCGCTTGGCGACGCCGAGGGGCCGTTTTTTGGGATCATTGACCAGCCCTATATCGGTGAACGTTTTGTCGGAACGCCGTCAGGGGCCGAATTGACCGGCCCTGCGGGAAAAACCGCGCTGGTAACGCGGGCTGCACGCGATTTGTCCCAGGCCACTGTCATGACGACGTTTCCCGAAGTGGGCACGCGCGACGAGGCGACAGCGTTTGCCGAGGTATCGCGCCAGGCAAGGCTTACCCGATATGGGATGGATTGCTACGCATACGGGTTGGTGGCGGCGGGCCAGATCGACCTGGTGATCGAGGCCGGATTGCAACCTTATGACATCCAGGCACCTATCGCTGTGGTTCAGGCCGCGGGGGGCATTGTGACCGATTGGCAAGGGGGCCCGGCCCATAATGGCGGGCGTACGGTCGCTGCTGCTAATGCCGACATCCACGCGCAGGCGCTGGCTGTGCTGGGATCTTGTCCGCGATGATTGAACTGCTGATCCGAAACGCCGGGCATATCCTGACGATGGATGATACGCGCCGTGAGCTTTCGAATGCCGATGTGTTGATCCGTGACGGAGAGATCGCGGCGATCGGGCAGGGCCTTGTCACGACCGGCGAGACATTGGACGCAGCGGGCTGTGTCGTAACGCCAGGCTTGGTAAATACACATCATCACCTATTCCAATCCTTGACCCGCGCGGTGCCGGGCGGCCAGGATGCCTTGCTTTTCGGATGGTTGAAAACGCTGTACCCAATCTGGGCCAGATTCACGCCGGACCATATGTTTGTATCGGCACAGGTCGGGCTGGCCGAGCTGGCGCTTTCTGGATGCACGCTCAGCTCGGACCATCTTTACCTGTATCCAAACGGTACCAGCATCGACGACACCATCTATGCCGCCGCAGAGATCGGCATGCGGTTTCACCCGACACGCGGCGCGATGAGCATAGGTGAAAGCAACGGCGGCTTGCCGCCGGATCATCTGGTCGAAACCGAAGCCGCGATTTTGGAAGATTGTGTCAGGGTCATCGACAGGTTTCACGACACGGCGGCCTCTTCTATGTGCCGGGTCGGGGTCGCGCCCTGTTCGCCGTTCTCGGTCAGCCGCGATCTGATGCGTGACGCCGCAATTCTTGCAAGAGACAAAGCCGTCATGTTGCACACGCATCTGGCGGAAAACGATCAGGACATCGCCTATTCACTTGAAACCTTTGGCTGTCGGCCCGGCCAATATGTGCAGGATCTGGAATGGGTCGGGTCAGATGTTTGGCATGCCCATTGCGTCAAGCTGGACCAGAGCGAAATTGATCTGTTTGCGGCAACCCGAACCGGCGTTGCCCACTGCCCATGTTCGAACTGTCGGCTTGGGTCGGGGATCGCACCGGTTCGCGCCATGCGAGACCGAGGCGTCCCCGTCGGCATCGGCGTGGACGGATCGGCCAGCAACGATGCAGGAAACTTGATCGCCGAAGCGCGCCAGGCGATGCTGTTGCAAAGGGTGGCAAACGGCGCGGATGCCATGAGCGCCCGCGAAGCGCTGGAGCTTGCCACCCGTGGCGGTGCCGATATTCTGGGACGCCCGGAATGTGGCCGTATCGCCGTCGGAGCGCGCGCGGATATTGCAATCTGGGACGTCAGCGGGATAGAATCTGCGGGGAGCTGGGACCCAGCTGCGCTGCTTCTTGCCGGCCCCACAACCGTTCGGGACCTGTTGGTTGAGGGACGCAGGGTGGTGCGCGACAGGCAGATATGTACCATCGACCTGCCGGCGCTGATCGCGAGGCAAAACAAGCTCGCCCAGGCTCTGAAGGACTGTCTATGAAAAGTTTCATTATTGGTTTCGCGTTGACCCTCGCCACCGCATCATCTGGTTTTGCTGATCCAGAGGCGACCCGGATCGTGAACGAGATACGCGCGGCGAAGGGTCGTGCAGGGCTGGTTTATTCGTCCAGGCTCGAGGCTGCTGCCAGAGTTCATGCGCTGGACATGGCCAAGCATGGCTATTTCGCCCATGAGGGGCGTAACGGAGAAACCGTCGGTGATCGAGTGCGCAACCAAGGCTATGAGTGGTGTTTCGTCGCGGAAAACATTGCCAAGGGGCAGCGCGATCTGAATCAGGTGATGCAGGGTTGGGCCGCATCACCGGGGCATTACAAGAATCTGACAAGCGGTAAAGCGGTGGCGTTCGGGCTGGCGCGGGGACCAGGGCGAATATGGGCGATGGTTCTCGGCGCGCCATGTTAGCCTTGGGAAGCGGTATCTGCTTTGCGCTGATGGCCCTGGTTTTGAAAGCAGGTTGTCAACGTGACCGGCGTGGGGGTTGATTGCGCTGGACGCTCCGCGGGGAGTTTATCTGGCAAAATGAACAGCAGGATCAGGGACGTTTTCGCCCGTTGACCCAGACCGATTGGACCGCGCGGTCGTCGCCCATCATGATCGTGGCAAATAGCCTGTCCCAGACTGAATTGGCATTTGCGCTACGTTGTTCGATAGCGGGGGTCGAAGCAAGGTCGAGCACGGTGATATCCGCCTCGCGCCCCGGGGTCAGGCTGCCGATTTTATCGTGCAAATGAAGGCTGCGCGCCGAGCCGGCCGTTGCCAGCCAGATCAGCTGGGCTGCGTGCAGCGGGGTGCCGCGAAGCTGTCCGATTTCATAGGCCGCGGCCATGGTTCGCAGCATTGAGAAAGATGAGCCACCGCCTGTGTCGGTCGCCAGCCCCACGGGGATCTGCCGGGAGGCGAGTTTGGCCATATCGAACAGGCCCGATCCGATGAATGTGTTTGATGTCGGACAGTGGACGACGGCGGCACCGGTTTCTGCCAAACGGTCCAGTTCACGTGGTTCCAGGTGGATGGCGTGGCCGAACAGGGCGCGTTCCCCGATCAACCCGTGTTCCTCGTAGGTGTCGAGGTAGTCGCGCGCGCCTGGCACAAGATCGCGGACCCAGGCGATTTCGTCCAATTGTTCGCTCAGGTGGGTTTGCATCAGGCAGTCCGGGTGCTCGGCCCAAAGGGCCCCCAAGGCCGCAAGCTGGTCCGGGGTCGAGGTCGGCGTGAAGCGCGGGGTGATGGCATAACCGGCGCGTCCCTTGCCGTGCCAGCGTTCGATCAGTGTCTTGCTGTCATCATAGGCGGATTGTGCCGTGTCGCGCAGGCCTTCGGGGGCATTGCGGTCCATGCAGGTTTTGCCAGCGACGACGCGTTGACCCCGCTGCGCGGCGGCGGTGAATATCGCGTCAACGCTGTGAGGCGCGACAGTGGCAAAACTACAGACGGTGGTGGTGCCGTGGTCCAACGTCAGATCCAGGTACCGCCCGGCGATCCGCGCTGCATAATGCGGATCGGCCAGGCGCATTTCTTCGGGGAAGGTGTAGCTGTTAAGCCAGTCGATCAGTCGTTTGCCCCAACTGGCGATGATTGCGGTTTGTGGATAGTGCACGTGGGCGTCGACGAAACCGGGGCAGAGCAGCGCATCGCCATAGTCGTGAACTGTTGCTTCGGGATGCGCGGATCGCAAGGCCGAGGCAGGGCCGACGGCGATGATCTTGCCCGCCGCGACCAGCACCCCGCCCGCGCTGTCGATCCGCACCGTGTCTTCCCATGACGTTGTCATCGGGTTGCCTGAAAAATGCAGGGTCTGGCCCAGCAGAAGGTTCGTTTTTGTCATGGCACCTGTCTAAGGGCCATCTTTGACAGGGACAATCGGCTTGATGCTGATTTTCACGCCATTGTAACCGTTGCTTGCCGCGCATATGGTCTGAGCCAACAACAAACGGGAGCAGCCATGGTAGACGAACCTCAGGAATTCGAACTGGCCGCCGATGCTGACGATGATTCCGAAGCCTACAAGCTGAACAAGCGGGCGGTGGATTCCATCCTCTATGCGGTCGAGATCGACGATGCCGCGAAGCTGACCGAATTGATGGAGCCGTTGCACGCAGCGGATATCGCGGACCTTCTTGAGCAAATCAGTGGATTTGAACGGACCAAGCTGATCCGTCTTTACGATCGGGAGTTCGACGGTGAGATCCTGTCGGAACTCGACGAATCGATCCGTGAAGAAGTCATTGCCATTCTGACGCCGGAAGTTCTGTCGGATGCGGTTCGCGACATGGACAGCGATGATGTCGTTGACCTGATCGAAGATCTAGAGGATGCACAGGCCGCGTCTATCCTGGGTGCCTTGGAAGATGCCGACAGGGTCGCGGTTGAGCAGGCGCTGACATACCCCGAATATTCGGCTGGTCGCCTGATGCAACGCGAGGTCGTGATGGCCCCTGAACATTGGACCGTAGGCGAGGCGATTGACCATTTGCGCGCCACCCCCGAGGAGGACCTGCCGGATCAGTTCTATCACATCGTGATGGTAAACCCGCGCCTGCACCCGGTGGGCAACGTAACTTTGGGCAAGCTGATGCGGTCGAAGCGCAATACGTCGCTTCGTGATATCCTCGAGGAGACCTTTCAGGTCATTCCCGCCCTGCGCGACGAGGGCGACGTGGCTTATGCCTTTAACCAGTATCACCTGATCTCTGCCCCGGTGGTAGATGACGAGGGCCGGTTGATCGGTGTGATTACCATAGATGATGCGATGTCCGTGTTGGATGAAGAACACGAAGAAGACATCCTGCGCCTTGCGGGTGTCGGGGAGGGGTCGCTCTCTGACCGCGTCATCGAAACCACCAAACAGCGCCTGCCTTGGCTGGCCGTCAATCTGGTCACAGCGATTGCCGCGTCGCTGGTGATCGCCCAGTTCGAGGTCGCGATCGCGCAGATTGTGGCGCTGGCTGTCCTGATGCCGATCGTTGCGTCGATGGGGGGCAACGCAGGCACGCAGAGCCTGACCGTTGCCGTGCGGGCGATTGCGACCCGCGACCTTACCGGTTCCAACGTCTGGAGAGTTATCCGCCGCGAATGTCTGGTCGGACTGGTCAACGGGGTGATATTTGCCGTCATCATGGCTATCGTCGGGTTCATCTGGTTTGGATCGCCCGCCCTTGGCTATGTGATCGCGACGGCGATGGTGGTAAATATGGTGGTTGCCGGTCTGGCCGGTACGGGTATCCCGATTTTGCTGGAACGTATCGGTGTCGACCCTGCATTGGCATCGGGCGCATTTGTGACGACCGTGACGGATGTCGTCGGGTTCTTTGCCTTTTTGGGGCTCGCGGCGGCTGTGCTTTTGTGACTGATCTGGCGACTGTCAAGGCAGCAGCTCGCAAGGCCGGGTTTGCCCGCCGAAAACCGCTGTTCGAAGCGGCGACTGCCGCGCAGGCGGGGTATCTGAGCGAGGTGTTGGCAGGATATCGCGCGGTACCTCTGTCGGGCTTCATGCCGATCAAAACAGAAATAGACCCGCGACCCGCAATGGCCGAAGCCGCGGCGCATGGTCCTGTGGGCGTACCGGTGATTATCGATGCGGCCAAGCCTTTGCGCTTTTCACGCTGGACGCCGGATGCGGTTCTGGTCGGGGGGCGCTTTGGGGCGCAAATCCCCCAAGTCGAAGATTTCTTCGACCCTGAAATCGTGATTGTGCCGTTACTGGCATTTGACCGCCGTGGGGGGCGGCTTGGCTATGGCGGCGGCTTTTACGACCGCACGCTGGAACAACTGCGCGCCCGCCGCGCTACGCTTGCCATCGGGTTTGCCTTTGCGGGGCAAGAGGTCGACGATCTGCCGCTTGAGCCGACCGATCAGCCGTTGGACATGATCGTCACCGAGACAGGGGTGATCGAGGTAGCAGCCAAGCGGGGTTGAATCTCGAAATCCTCGTTGCCCTCTTGCCCTTCGCGTCTGCGCGGCCTAACCGTGGGGCATGAAAATACTCTTTCTTGGCGATGTCATGGGCCGTGCGGGCCGCCGCGCGATTACTGAAAACCTTTCGCGTTTGCGGACGGAATGGAAGCTCGATTTTGTCGTGGTGAACGGTGAAAACGCGACTTCGGGAATGGGGCTTTCGGGCACCCACGCGAAGGCGCTGCTGGACGCGGGCGCAGATTGTCTGACCTTGGGCGACCATGCGTTCGATCAAAAAGACATGCTCGGTTTCATTGAACAAGAACCGCGCATCATCCGTCCGCTGAATTTCTCAAAGAACGCGCCCGGCAAAGGAGCACGTCTGTTCACGGCACAAAACGGGCGCAAGGTACTGGTGACGCAGGCCCTCGGCCAAGTGTTCATGAAACGGCCCTACGACGATCCTTTCTCGGCGCTTGAACCGGTGCTCAAGTCGCACCCTTTGGGGGGTATGGCGTCGGCTGTCATCGTGGACATACACTGCGAGGCTACGTCGGAAAAAATGGCCATGGGGCATTGGTGTGACGGACGCGCCAGCCTCGTTGTGGGAACCCACACGCATGTACCTACATCGGATGCGATGATCTTGCCCAAGGGCAGCGGATATCTGACCGACGCCGGTATGACTGGCGACTATAATTCAGTGATCGGAATGGAGAAAACCGAACCCCTGCGTCGCTTTGTTACCGGTATGCCCAAAGACCGTTTCACGCCCGCCAACGAAGAGGCGACCCTGAGCGGCGTCTATATCGAAACCGATGACCGTTCCGGCAAAGCCACGCGCATTGTGCCGATCCGGCAGGGCGGCAAGCTGCAACAAAGCGCACCGTGACACGTCGGCAGATTGCGTTCTACACCGCGTTCCTCGCAGTGTTGGGGGCAGGCTGGGGCTTTACGCAACCGATGACCAAGATTGCGGTCAGCACCGGATATCAGCATTTCGGGCTCGTGTTCTGGCAAATGGTCATTGGGGCGGTCTTCATGACCGTGATCAACACGTTTCGGCGCAAGCGCTTGCCGATCAGGCGACCCTACCTTTGGCTGTACCTGCTGCTTGCCCTGATCGGCACAATCATCCCCAATACGGCCGGATATCAAGCGGCGGTCTGGCTGCCGTCCGGCGTGTTGTCGTTGTTGCTCAGCATTGTGCCGATGTTCGCATTCCCCATCGCGTTGGCAATGGGGCTTGACCGTTTCAGCATACGTCGTATGGGGGGCTTGGCGTCCGGGCTTGCAGGGGTGCTGGTGCTGGTGGTGCCGGGGTCCGACCTCTCGGGGTCGCTACCGGCATTCTGGATATTTGTCGCGCTGATTGCAGGCCTGTGCTACGCGTTGGAAGGCAATATCGTCGCCAAATGGGGCATCCTCGACCTTGATGCCTTTCAGGTCCTGCAAGGTGCCTCGGTTACTGGTGCGTTGATCATTCTTCCGGTGGCGATAGCGACGGGGCAATTCATCGACCCGACACCACCGCTTGATGCTGCACAAATGGCGCTGCTGGCGTCGTCTGTTGTGCATGTCCTGGTGTACTCTGGATACATGTGGCTGGTGGGGCGCGCCGGTGCGGTATTTGCCGTTCAGGTAAGCTATCTGGTGACGGGGTTCGGGCTGATCTGGGCCAAGATCATCCTGTCCGAGGCATATGCGCCTACGTTATGGATCGCGCTTGCGATGATGTTTGCCGGGCTTTATCTCGTGCAGCCGCGCCCCAAGGCAGCGCTTGCCCAAGTTGATCCGATCAGCGACACTGACAGCTGAATTTCATCTGCCTGTGCTGGATATATTTGAATGGATTTTCTGAACCTTTCGCAAGGCTCCTCTGCAATATTGGCCTTGATCGTCGTCGTCGTGATGTTGGTCTTGTTCGTACGCGAAACGCTGCCCACCGAAGTCGTCGCCCTGGCCGGCACCGCCGTCATGTTGGCGCTTGGCATCTTGCCTTATGACGACGCCCAGGCGGTGTTGCAGAACTCGGCCCCCTGGACCATCGCGGCGATGTTCATCGTGATGGGCGCGCTGGTGCGTACCGGCGCGCTTGATGTGCTTACACGGCTGGCCGAGCGCTATGCCAAGACACATCCCAAGACCGCAGTCGTGGGGGTGATTATCGCCGTCATGGCGGCGTCAGCGATCATGAATAACACGCCGGTGGTCGTCGTGATGATTCCGGTTGTCGTGCAGCTTAGCCAAACCTTGGGCACCAAGGCATCCAAGCTGCTGATCCCCCTCAGCTACGCTGCGATAATGGGGGGATCACTGACCCTGATCGGTACCTCGACCAACCTGTTGGTCGACGGCGTCGCCCGCTCCCAGGGGCTGGAACCTTTCGGTATTTTCGAGATATTGCCGATCGGTTTGGTCGTCTGTACGTGGGGGCTGATCTACATGGCGGTGTTTGCTCCGAAATTGCTGCCGGCCCGTGACAGTATGGCCAATATGCTGTCAGACCGTTCAAAGATGAAATTCTTCACCGAAGCGGTGATTCCGCCCGAGTCCAATCTGATCGGCCGTCAAGTAACCGATGTACAGTTGTTCAAACGCGAAGGCGTGCGTCTGATAGATGTGGTGCGCGGGGACCAATCACTGCGACGCGACCTGTCGGCGGTGCAGCTTCAACTAGGCGACCGCGTGGTCTTGCGCACCCAAATGACCGAACTGCTGAGCCTTCAGGCGAACAAGGAACTAAAGCGTGTCGATCAGGTGTCAGCCGTCGAAACCTCCACGGTCGAGGTGCTGATTACGCCGGGCTGCAAGATGGTAGGCCGCTCCCTGGGGGCGTTGCGCCTGCGGCGGCGATACGGGGTCTATCCGCTGGCGGTACACCGCAGAAACCAGAACATAGGGCGGCAACTTGACGAACTGATCGTCAAGGTCGGCGACACACTCTTGCTCGAAGGCGCGATGGCCGACATCCAGCGCCTCGCCTCGGACATGGACATGGTAGATGTCTCGCAGCCCTCGGCCCGGGCTTTTCGCCGGGGCCATGCGCCCATCGCGATCGCGGCGCTGATCGGCATCGTGGTCCTGGCAGCTCTGAACGTTGCACCGATCCTGCTGCTCGCCGTCCTTGCGGTGGCACTCGTGCTTGTCACCGGCTGCATTGACGCAGAAGAAGCCTTCAGCTTTATAGACGGTCGCCTTCTGGCGCTGATTTTCTCGATGCTTGCCGTTGGCGCCGGCTTGCAGAATTCAGGGGCGATCAATCTTATTGTAGACAGCACCGCTCCGTTTCTAAGCACATTATCGCCTTTCTACGTGATCTTCGCCGTCTTCCTTTTGACCACAACACTGACCGAAATCGTGTCGAACAACGCCGTCGCCGTAATCATGACACCCATAGCGATCAGCCTTGGCTCGGCGCTGGGCCTGGACCCGCGCCCGCTGGTCGTGGCTGTGATGATCGCCGCTTCATGTGCATTCGCCACGCCCATAGGATATCAAACCAACACGCTTGTATACGGCCCGGGCGGGTACAGGTTTACCGACTTCATGCGCATCGGCATCCCCCTGAACCTGACAATGTCGCTGCTGGTGTCCGCCGTGATCCCGCTTATCTGGTAAAGCCGCCAACAGCCCCCAAATGGAACGAAATCCCGGGGGTCCGGGGGCTGGCCCCCGGTTTCCCCCCAAACTGCTCTAAAGGGGCCAGAACACCAGGATCGCCGGGATGGACACGGCAACAACAATGATCTCCAATGGCAGACCCATTCGCCAGTAATCGCCGAAAGAATATCCGCCCGGCCCCAGTATCAGGGTGTTGTTCTTGTGCCCGATAGGCGTCAGGAACGCACTTGATGCAGCCACGGCGACCGCCATGAGGAATGGATCGGGCGATACATCCAGGGTCTGCGCCATCGTGATACCCACCGGGGCCGCGACGATTGTGGTTGCGGTGTTGTTCAATACATCCGACAAGGTCATGGTGACGATCATCAAAACCGTCAATACCACCCATGCAGGCATCCCATCGGTCAGGCCGATCAAGGCGTTCGCGATCAGTTCGGTCCCTCCCGATGTCTCAAGCGCCGCTCCCAGCGGTATCATGGACCCCAGCAATACGATCACGGGCCATTCGATATGGGTGTAAAGCTCCGACAGGGGTACGATACGGGCCAGAACATAGGCGACCACCACAAGCCCCAGGGCCACCGGCAAATAGATCAGCCCAAAGCTCGCCGCTGTGACGCCGCCGGCAAAAAGACCGATCGCCAACCAAACCTTGCTGTCTTCGGTTACCGCCAGCCCGCGATCGGCAAGTGGCAGCACACCGAGCCATTCAACCACATGGGCCGCTGTGTCCCGCGGCACCAGCAGCAGCAGGATATCACCGGCCTGAAGCTCGGTCTTGCGCAATTGCGATGTTATGCGTCTGCCGCGGCGGGAAATTCCCAAAAGCACCGATCTTTGCCGCCACGAAAGACCGACCGCCTGTGCGGACCGGCCATGCAACCGTGAATCAGGGGTGACCACCACCTCGACGATCTCGACGCCTTCTCCACCAGCCTTGAGCAACTCCTCACGATCCGCGTCAGTGACGTTCAGGCCCAAGGTGGTGCGAAATTCGTCCAGTGCATCAGGGGTTGCCTCCAGCACCAGTGCATCACCTTGCTTGAGCGATACGTTGCGCGCTTGGCCATACATCCGGTTGCCTTCCCGTATGAGGCCGAGAATGACGACATCGGCCTTGTCGGCCGCCTCTTGCAGCTCGGCCAGACGCTTGCCAATTTGCGAATTACCCTCCGGTACAGTCAATTCGGCGATGTATTGCGAAAGATCTTCTGGCTGCAACGCGTTGTGTTCTCGCGCAGGTATGAACCGCCAGCCGATCAACGCGACAAATGCAAGCCCGGCAACCGCAGCGATGCCTCCGACCGGGGCAAAGTCGAACATTCTGAACGGCGCACCCAGCGATTCTTGCCGGATGGACGCGATGATGATGTTGGGCGGGGTCCCTATCAAGGTGACCATGCCGCCCAGAATGGTCGCAAAACTCAGGGGCATGAGGCTCAGCCCCGGGTTGCGCTTGGCCTTGCGCGCGGTCTGAATGTCTACGGGCATCAGCAGGGCAAGCGCCGCTACGTTGTTCATGAACGCAGACATCACCCCGCCAATCACCCCCATCAGGGTGATGTGCGCGCCCAGGCTACGCGAGGCATCTACCAGCGTGCGCGTGATCAATAACACGGCACCCGATCTGACCAGACCAGCCGATACCACGAGAACCAGTGCCACGACCAGCGTTGCCGGGTGACCAAAGCCGTCAAAGGCGTTCTCGCTGTCGACAACACCCAATACCACAGCGATCATAAGCGCGGAAAATGCCACTAGATCATACCGAAACCGCCCCCAAAGCAGCATACCGAATACGGCTGCAAATAACGTAAAAAGAATAATCTGGTCTGGGGTCATGGGGCTTTACTCTGATAAGGTTACGACAATCGCCTTACCAGCCATATCAAAGCCTGTCTGCCTTAAACACAGGCCCGCGTCGGGATTGACCATACGGCAGGTGACGGTCGGGCGGGCTTCGGGGTGGCTTGTTCAGCGCCGTGGGCTGGCATATAGAGAGCCAATTCCAGCTTTTAACACATGAGGTCACCATGGCAGGTCACTCAAAATGGGCAAACATCCAGCACCGTAAGGGGCGCCAGGACAAGATCCGCGCCAAGGTGTTTTCGAAGATGTCCAAGGAAATAACGGTTGCGGCCAAGATGGGCGACCCCGACCCCGACAAGAACCCGCGTCTGCGTCTGGCGATCAAAGAAGCCAAGTCGGTATCGGTACCGAAGGACGTGATTGATCGCGCGATCAAGAAGTCGCAGGCGGGCGAGGGCGAGGATTACGAAGAAATCCGCTACGAAGGCTATGGCCCCAACGGCGTCGCTGTTATCGTCGAGGCGATGACCGATAACCGCAATCGCACGGCGTCGACGGTACGGTCCACCTTTACGAAGAATGGCGGAAATCTGGGCGAAACCGGCAGCGTCGGTTTCATGTTCGACCGTAAAGGCGAGATAACCTACCCGGCCAGTGTCGGCGACGCGGATACTGTGATGATGGCGGCGATCGAAGCCGGGGCCGAAGACGTCGAAAGCTCGGAAGAAGGACATGTGATCTGGTGTCTCGACAGCGACTTGAACGAGGTCGCGACGGCCCTGGAAGCCGAACTGGGCGAATCCGACAGCACCAAGCTGGTGTGGCGTCCCACGACGACAACCGAAATGGACCTCGAGAGCATGGAAAAACTGATGAAGCTTATCGATGCGCTGGAAGACGACGATGATGTACAACGGGTCACCAGCAATTTCGAAGCCTCAGACGAAGTGATGTCACAGCTCTGAACTTCGATGGGGCCCGATATGCTGGCCGCGTGGCCGATATGCATGTGAGATTGATCGAAAACGAAAAAACCGCCCCTTGATCAGGGGGCGGTTTTTTCTATGCAAATCCAAACCTTGGGTGGTTCCTAACCGAACAGGCGCGACATCCGGAAGATACTGCCCATTCCCCGCTTGTCGGTGCGCGACCGCGCAGGTTTCTGAATATCTATGGTCGCAAGAACGCGTTTAACGTCGTTCAAGCGTGCCAGCGCTTTCGATCCGCCAGCGCTGGCCTGCACCCCTAGTATTTTTGATTGCGTGTGAAGCGCTGCCTCAATGAGGGCTAGCTCGTCTTGGCTGATTTCCAGCTTCTGTTTTTCGTCCAACATGACTCGTTCCTTGCTTGTATGCGGCTCAGATAGGGGCTGTGCTTCGGTTTCGCCAGTAGTTACGGCGGTGTTCACGTATTTGTTTCACGTTGCGCGGAAATATTTCCGTCGCTCTTTTCGTCGGTGACATGTAAAGGGCGGGCGTCCACAAGAGTTTATCGCTGGATCCAGGTCACCACAGGTTGAATATGACATCTGCATTCTTGCCAGGTTTTGCCCTGAGTTTGACGTTGATCCTGGCTATCGGAGCGCAGAATGCGTTTGTCTTGCGGCAAGGCCTGAAACAGCAGCATGTTTTTTGGGTCTGCGCGACCTGCGCCTTGTCGGACGCTTTGTTGATCGCAGCGGGGGTGGCCGGGTTTGGAGCGCTCGGGGTGGCGCTTCCGTGGTTCGAGCCGATCATGCGTTACGGCGGGGCCGCTTTTCTGATTTGGTACGGGGCGCAGAACGCGTTGTCGGCGTGGCGAGGGGGCGAAGCTCTTACCGCCGACGGGGGGGCGAGTCGTAGTTTGTACCACACGATCCTGACGCTGTTGGCACTGACCTGGCTCAACCCGCATGTTTATCTTGATACCGTGGTCTTGTTGGGTTCGGTCTCTGCACAGTACCAAGATCGGTTGGCGTTCGGTATCGGCGCTGTCTCGGCCAGCTTTATCTTCTTTTTCGGCCTCGGCTACGGTGCACGCCTGCTGACGCCATTGTTTGCAAAGCCTCGCAGTTGGCAAATACTCGATATGTTGATTGCTCTCACCATGTGGGCGATCGCCGTGAAACTGCTGTTGATGTGACCTTGCTCTTGGGGACGCATTAGGAAATGTTGCTGTCATGACAACAGCGCTTCCTCATCGACCCCTCTCAGGCATTTTTTGGATGGTCGTCACCGGTCTTTGCTTCATATGCGTGACCGCCCTGGTAAAATATATGGGCCCGCGCCTGCCATCAGCCGAAGCAGCCTTTATTCGCTATGGCTTCGGTTTGGTGTTTCTGCTGCCAGCCTTGGGGTCGTTGAAGGCGGCACATCTGACCAGACGGCAGTGGACCCTGTTCAGTGTGCGGGGAGCATTGCACGCGATGGGGGTGATCTTGTGGTTCTATTCGATGACCCGGATCTCAATCGCCGAAGTAACCGCGATGAATTATCTTGCGCCCATATACGTGACGATCGGTGCCGCGCTTTTTCTTGGTGAAACCTTGGCGTTGCGCCGCATCACAGCGGTCATCTTGGGCTTGGCGGGGGCAGTTATCATCCTGCGCCCGGGTTTTCGTGAATTGACGGGGGGGCATTTTGCGATGTTGGTCGCCGCCGTGGTGTTTGGTGGGGCATATCTGCTGGCCAAGGTGTTGGCAGACGAAGTGAGAGCGTCGATTGTCGTGGGCATGATGTCCCTGTTCGTGACGCTGTTTCTGGCCCCAGTCGCCTATTATGCGTGGATAGCACCTTTGTGGACGGAAGTGGTCATTCTCGCCGCTGTCGCGTGCTTTGCCACTGCCGGCCACTATACCATGACGCTGGCCTTCGCCGCAGCGCCGCTGACCGTGACCCAACCCGTCACCTTCCTGCAACTGGTCTGGGCGACTGCATTGGGCGCTTTGGTCTTTGCCGAACCCATTGATGTCTGGGTCATAATCGGCGGGTTTGTCATCCTCGGCTCTGTGACCTTCATCACCTGGCGTGAGGCTATGCTGAACCGCCAAATCACCCCATCGGCACCTGCAACCAAGCTATAGAGGGTCCTTTTCGACCCCGAACTGCGACCTGGCAAGGGGCGCGCGCGCTACAGTTTTTTATTGACTTGTCAGTCAATATTATTACCAGATAGGGGAAAGCCGCCACTCAAACACCAAGGACATCGGCCTTATGCCCAAGCTCGGAATGGAACCCATTCGCCGCGATGCGTTGGTAAAAGCCACCATTGCTGAGATCGGAGCCGCGCAATCGCTGGACGTTACGGTTGGCCAGATAGCGAGAAGGGCAGGTATGTCGTCTGCGCTGGCGCATCATTATTTTGGCGGCAAGGACCAGATCTTTCTGGCCGCGATGCGGTACATTCTGACAGAATACAGCGCCGAAGTCCGCCGCGAGCTGCGCTTGGCCAAATCGCCGCTGAAGCGGGCGGAGGCAATCGTTCGGGCCAGTTTCGACGAAAGCTGCTTTGATCCCGCCACGGTCAGCGCCTGGATGACGCTCTATGCGTCATCGCGGACGAGCACGGAAACCTACCGTCTGCTGGTGGTGTATCAAGGACGGTTGCGGTCAAACCTGACCCACGCCTTGCGCCCCATATCGACCGATCCGGCCGGTGATGCCGAAACCATCGCCGCATTGATCGACGGGTTGTATCTGCGGGCGGCGCTATCAGACGGCGGCAGTTCCACCGCGGCCAGTGCGCAGGCGCTCAGCGTGTTGCACAAACTGCTTGGAGAAACCGAATGACTGCCCCCAACATATTGATTTTGATGGTCGATCAGTTGAACGGCACATTGTTTCCCGATGGTCCTGCCGAATGGCTCCATGCGCCAAACCTGAAAAAGCTGGCCGCAAGGTCAACCCGTTTCAAGAATGCCTATACCGCCAGTCCTTTGTGCGCCCCTGGTCGCGCGGCATTCATGTCTGGTCAGTTGCCGTCGGCTACGGGTGTCTACGACAACGCTGCCGAATTCCCGTCAAGCGTGCCAACCTATGCGCACCACCTGCGCCGCGCCGGGTATCAAACCTGCTTGGCCGGCAAGATGCATTTCGTCGGCCCCGACCAACTCCACGGGTTCGAGGAACGCCTGACCACCGATATCTACCCCGCCGATTTCGGCTGGACCCCCGATTACCGCAAGCCCGGAGAACGAATCGACTGGTGGTATCACAATATGGGGTCCGTGACCGGTGCCGGAGTGGCCGAGACCACGAACCAGATGGAATATGACGATGCCGTCGCCTATGAGGCGACGCGCAAGATTTATGATCTGTCACGCGGTCTGGACGATAGACCTTGGTGCCTGACCGTCAGCTTCACGCATCCACACGATCCCTATGTCGCGCGCAGGAAATACTGGGATTTATACGAAGATTGCGATCACCTGCTGCCCACCGTGCCCGACCTTGGCTATGATCAGCAAGACCCGCATTCAAAGCGTCTGTTCGATGCCAATGACTGGCGCAGCTTTGACATCACCGAAGACGATATCAAGCGGTCGCGCCGGGCCTATTTTGCCAACATCAGCTATCTGGACGACAAGATCGGCGAGATTTTGCAAACAATGGAGGACACGCGCCAGGAAGCGATCATCGCGTTTGTATCCGATCACGGTGATATGCTGGGCGAACGCGGCTTGTGGTTCAAGATGAGCTTTTTCGAAGGCTCGTCGCGCGTTCCGATGATGATCAGCGCACCGCAAATGGCACCGGGCCTCCAAGAGGTTCCGGTCAGCAACATCGATATGTGCCCGACCTTGTGCGATCTGGCTGGCGTTTCGATGGACGACATCGCGCCGTGGACCACAGGTCAATCCCTGTTGCCGATGGGGCAGGGGGTTGAACGGACCGAACCCGTCGCCATGGAATACGCCGCCGAAGGGTCCTATGCCCCGTTGGTGTCGCTGCGATATGGCAAGTGGAAGTTCAACCGCTGCGCATTGGACCCGGACCAGTTGTTCGACCTTGAGGCTGACCCGCACGAGCGCACGAATCTGGCCGAAGAACCCGCGCATCAGGGGACCCGTATGACGCTATCGGCCAAGGCCGAGGCGCGATGGGACCTGAAAGCCTTTGATGCCGAGGTACGCAAAAGCCAGGCCCGCCGCTGGGTTGTGTACGAGGCATTGCGCAAGGGTGGGTATTATCCGTGGGATTACCAACCTCTCAAGAACGCATCGGACCAATACATGCGCAATCACATGGACCTGAACCTGCTTGAGGAAAGTAAACGCTTCCCGCGGGGCGAATGACCGACCCTCGGCCGGGAAAAGGCAATCGGAACCGTGCGGTTCGATATTTGTCACGAGGCCGGTTCCGAAGGCTCGCCCAGACAGGCACGGCAACCTGTCGCGAGATCTAAATGCAAAGGCCGATCCGACAACACGGGACTTGGCGCAACTGAAAAAGAGAGACCAATGCAAACGCAACCCAAAGCGAGCCATTTCATCGGCGGTGAATATGTTGAGGATACCAATGGCACGCCGATCGAGGTGATCTATCCAGCGACCGGTGAAACCATTGCAACCGTCCATGCCGCAACGCCCGCAGTGATTGAAAAGGCGATAACGGTGGCGCGGACAGCGCAGGTGGAATGGGCCAGAATGAGCGGGACCGAACGCGGGCGCATCCTGCGCCGCGCCGCTGACATCATGCGCGAGCGCAATCATGAGCTGTCCGTGCTGGAAACCTACGACACCGGCAAACCGTATCAGGAAACCTCTGTCGCAGATGCGACCAGCGGCGCGGATGCACTTGAGTATTTCGGCGGCATCGCGGCGTCGCTTACCGGCGAACACATACAACTGGGCGACGACTGGGTCTATACCCGCCGCGAGCCGCTTGGCCTGTGCGTGGGGATTGGCGCGTGGAATTATCCGACGCAAATCGCCTGCTGGAAGGGCGCGCCCGCGCTGGCGTGCGGCAATGCGATCATCTTTAAACCCTCCGAGACCACGCCGCTTTGCGCGCTGAAGGTCGCTGAGATCCTGGTCGAGGCGGGATTGCCGGCCGGTCTATACAATGTGGTTCAGGGCATGGGCGAAGTCGGTGCATCGCTGGTATCTGACCCGCGCGTTGACAAGGTGTCGCTGACCGGGTCGGTGCCTACGGGGCGCAGGGTCTATGCCGCCGCGGCCGAAGGGATCAAGCACGTCACGATGGAGCTGGGGGGCAAATCTCCGTTGATCGTGTTCGAGGATGCCGATATCGAGAACGCCGTCAGCGGCGCGATCTTGGGCAACTTTTACAGCTCCGGGCAGGTGTGTTCGAACGGCACACGGGTATTTGTCCACCGGGATATCAAGGAGGCTTTCCTGAACCGGCTGGCAGAGCGGCTTGGACGGGCGGTGATTGGTGACCCGCTGGACCCTGCGACCAGTTTTGGCCCGATGGTATCGAAGCGGCAGTTGGACATAGCCCTGGGCTATATCGAAAAGGGCAGGGCCGAAGGCGCGCGTGTTGTGTTTGGCGGAGCCGCGATCGACCGCGACGGCTTTTACATGCAGCCTACGGTGTTTGCGGACGTGACCGACGACATGACCATTGCGCGCGAAGAGATTTTCGGCCCGGTGATGTCTGTGTTGGATTTTGACGACGAAGACGACGTGATGGCCCGCGCCAACGATACCGAATTCGGCTTGGCGGCGGGCGTGTTCACGCGCGATCTGACCCGTGCGCACCGGGTCGCGGCAAGGTTCGAAGCAGGAACTTGCTATATCAACACCTATAACGACGCACCCGTGGAAGCACCTTTTGGCGGCATGAAGAATTCCGGCGTCGGGCGTGAAAACTCCAAGGCGGCAATCGAGCACTACAGTCAGCTGAAATCCGTCTACGTGCGCATGGGGGACCTGGAAGCGCCCTTCTAGCAAAGGGTTGATTCAATGGAGCGCTGACGCGCACATGATTTTTGGTGCGAGACCCGGGCCTGAGCCCACCCTTGCGGGGGATAGGCAAGAGGTCAGCCGGCTTGGGGAAATGCTGAGAGGTGCTTGAGGGATCGGTCTGATCCTCAAGTCACCTCGACAATTTTGGGATGCGAGTCGTGAGTGCGTCAAGGACCAGCCGCGCAAAAGCGCGGTGCCTGACGGCATCCTTGACCCGCCCAAGACTCACGAGAAAGGTGATAGGATGGACGCGGAATTTATCATTGTCGGGGCTGGTAGCGCAGGGTGCGTGATGGCGTATCGGCTGGCTTTGGCCGGGCGCAAGGTATTGGTTGTCGAGCATGGGGGCACCGACGCGGGACCGTTCATCCAGATGCCCGCGGCGTTGTCTTATCCGATGAACATGCGCCGCTATGACTGGGGGTATACATCGGAGCCGGAACCACATTTGAACAACAGGCGTCTTGCCTGCCCCAGGGGCAAGGTCATTGGCGGGTCATCCTCCATCAACGGGATGGTCTATGTCCGGGGGCATGCGCTGGATTATGATCATTGGGCGCAAGCCGGTGCCGACGGCTGGAGTTACGCGGATGTGCTGCCGTATTTCAAACGGATGGAGACGTGGCATGACGGAGGGCATGGCGGTGACCGCGCGTGGCGTGGGACCGACGGCCCGATGCACGTGAGCCGAGGGCCGCGCAAGAACCCTCTGTTCGAGGCTTTCGTCGCGGCGGGTAAGCAGGCCGGCTATGAGACTACCAACGATTACAACGGTGAAAAGCAGGAGGGTTTCGGCCCGATGGAACAGACCGTTTGGATGGGCCGGCGGTGGTCGGCCGCGAACGCGTATCTGCGGCCTGCGAGGAAAACCGGCAATGTGCGGCTATTGCGCGCCCATGCGCAGCGCGTGGTGATCGAAGACGGCCGTGCCGTTGGGGTCGAGGTACGTCACAGCGGCAGGACCGAAGTAATCCGCGCCAGCGGAGAGGTGATCGTGGCGGCGTCGTCGATCAATTCGCCCAAGCTGTTGATGTTGTCGGGTATCGGGCCCGCAGCGCATCTGGCCGAACACGGCATCGAGGTTGTCGCCGATCGTCCCGGTGTGGGACAGAACCTGCAAGACCATCTTGAGCTGTATATCCAGATGGCGTCCAGTCAGCCCATCACGTTGTACAAACACTGGAACGTGTTTTCCAAGGCAGTCATCGGGGCGCAGTGGCTGTTCACCAAGACCGGTATGGGGGCTTCGAACCAGTTTGAATCGGCGGCCTTCATCCGATCAAAGGCCGGGATCAGGTACCCTGACATCCAGTATCACTTTTTGCCGATCGCTGTACGGTATGACGGCAAGGCGGCGGCCGAGGGGCACGGGTTTCAGGCCCATGTCGGGCCGATGCGGTCGACATCACGCGGAAACGTGACGCTAGCGTCGAACAACCCCGAGGCCGCCCCGAAGATTGTGTTCAACTACATGTCACAAGAGCAAGACTGGGAAGAATTCCGAAACTGCATCCGGCTGACCCGCGAGATTTTTGCTCAGGATGTTTTCAAACCCTATGTGAAAAGCGAAATCCAGCCCGGTGCCGCGTTGCAGACCGACGACCAGCTTGACGCCTTTATTCGCGACCACGCCGAGAGCGCGTATCATCCGTGCGGCACATGTCGGATGGGGCGGGCAGATGACCCCGATGCCGTGGTGGACCCGCAGGGGCGGGTGATCGGGGTCGCCGGATTGCGTGTCGCCGACAGTTCCATTTTTCCGCGCATCACCAATGGCAATCTGAACGCGCCGTCGATGATGGTCGGAGAAAAAATATCCGATCATATCCTGGGCCTTGACCCGTTGCCCGCATCGAATGGCGAGCCGTGGATCAACCCTGCGTGGGAAACGTCGCAGCGCTGAGGGATAATTAACTTAGATTAACAAAACATGTTGCCTGGCCCGTGAGAACGGTCCAAATCAGGAACATGACAAGATTAATCGCTTATTTAAGTTTGTGTATTACGGCGAGTATGTGGGCCGTACCGGCGATCGCCGTGGATATGAACGTTTCGGGTGTGGTGCATGTTGTTGATGGGGATACCATTGATGTCGGTCGCACGCGCGTACGTCTTTTTGGCATTGACGCGCCTGAAGCAGACCAGACCTGCGTCGGGGCTGATGCGGCTGTGCTGCCGTGTGGGGCATGGGTTACGGCCCAGGTGCGGGCAATTTATCAGGGTGAACATGCGAATTGCGTACGTGTCGACACGGATCGTTACGGGCGCACGGTCGCGCGATGTGACGTGGCGGGCAATGACATCGGCCAAACGCTTGTCGCACGCGGCCTCGCGTTTTCCTATCCACGCTACAGTCGCGATTACATCGACCTTGAGGCTTCGGCGCGTCGGGCGGCGGTGGGGGTGCATGCGTATGAAATACTGCGCCCTGCCGACTACCGCGCGACCCGAAGGGTGGGAAGCAAGGTCAACCGGGGGGCAGGGCACCAGACGGTTGTCTCTGATTGTCTGTTGAAGGGAAATATCAATGCCATGGGGGCACGGATATTTCACGCCCCCGGTCAACGCGATTACAGCAGGACCAAGATAAACCCGGCGAAGGGAGAGCGCTGGTTCTGCACCGCCGCGCAGGCGCGCGCCGCCGGCTGGCGTGCCGCGCGACGCTGATCATTCGACCTGATAGGGCAGTATGTCGCGCAGGTTTGCGTTGACGGTCAACTGGCGTTCCAGCGGCGGCACCGAGCGCTGGTGGCAGGCTTTCCGTTCACAGATACGGCAGGAAATCCCGATTGGTTCGAATGCGGACGCGCGGTTGGTGTCCATTCCGTCACCGTAAACCAGCGCCGGGGCGTGTCGCACTTCGCACCCCAACGAGATTGCATAGCGCCGGACCGGTGCGCCGAAACGCCCCGCTGGTTTCGAGATATCTCTTGCCAGTGACAGGTAGCGCACGCCATCCGGGGTCTCTGCAAGCTGGCGCAGGAAGCGCCCCGGCGTTTCAAAGGCGCGATGCACATTCCAAAGCGGGCAGGCCCCCCCGAACCGAGCGAATTGCAGGCGCGTAGCGGAATGCCGCTTGGTGATGGTGCCAGCCTGATCAACGCGCACAAAGAAGAACGGGATGCCCTTTGCGCCGGGCCGCTGCAACGTCGAAAGGCGGTGTGCGACCTGTTCGATCGAAGCGCCGAAATGCCCGGCGAGAACCTCAAGATCATGACGGCAACCCTGCGCCATATCCAGAAATGCACGGTAGGGCATCAGGGCTGCTCCGGCAAAGTAATTCGCGAGTCCGATTTTGGCGATGTCACGGGCGGATGTGCTATGAAAACGCGCGAGGTCAAGCGTGGCTTCAAGCAGGTCATTCTGCCGGGTCAGCGCGACTTGAAGCAACAGCTGGAATGTCTGCGTCTCGTGAGCTGCGCGTGCGGACATGTGCAGTACCCCGGTCTCGGGGACATAGCGGCGCAGGGCATCGACGTCGTCGAATGTTACCTTGATATCGGATTTTTCCAGCGCCTCGAGCGCTATGCGGCGTAACGCATGGGGGCCGTTCGTGCTGGATGCGAAATATTCTGCGGCGCGATCGATTGGGTCGATGTAGTTATCGCAGTAATGAAAGAAATCGCGCACTTCTTCCCATGGGCTGGGAGAGGCCCGGGCGTCTTCGCGCCCCAACGCTTCATCCAGATAGGCAAGCCGTTCGTGGGTCTGGCGATGGCTCTGGTGCAGCTTGATAAAGGCGCGCGCCAGCCCCGGGGCATTGGAGGCCGTCAGTTGCAGGTCGGCCAAGGGGATGATGTGGCCCTCGAATACCGGATCGGACAAGATTTCGCGCATGTCGCTGACAAGGCGCTCCGTGTCTCCGCTGGCAAGTTCCGTCACATCCATGCCGAATTCAGAGGCAAGCGCCAAAACAACGGTCGTACTGACCGGGCGGTTGTTGTTCTCCATCTGGTTCAGATAAGGCAGCGAAACCCCAAGGCGGGCGGCAAAATCCTTTTGCGTGTGCTGCAGAGTTGTACGGACTTCACGCAGCTTTGCCCCTGCATACAGCTTTTGGGTCGCCATTTTACAGGGTCCTTTGCAAATTCTCGCTCCTGTCAAAGCCTAGCTTTGCAAACTCTTGGCTTCAAGGGGTCAGTTTAACCCCAGCTTTCGTTCGCGTCTGATGACGACAAGGATCGAACCCACCCCTGCCACAGCGGTGACAAGCATGATCCAGATCAACGGATACGCACCTGTTTCCGTGCTTAGCAACGCACCTGTAAGAATGCTAAGGCCAGCTCCGCCCCCGATCATGATAGCCCCGCCCAGGCCCGATGCCGTGCCCGCAAGATGCGGACGGACCGACAGCAGGCCCGCTGTTGCATTAGGTATGGACAGCCCATTTCCCAACCCGACCAGCGTCATCATGCCGAAAAATGCGAGCGGCGACCCCAAACCAGCGAGAAACAACAGCAACGACAAAACACCACCAAGCAAGTTGGCCAAACACCCCAAAAGGACCAGTTTGTTGACGCCGTAGGCGGTCGCCTTTCGGGCGGTGATGAAATTGCCTGCGAAATATCCGATGGCAGGGGCACCGAAATACAAGCCAAGCTCGGCAGGTTCCATGCCAAAGACTTCGCTACCGACAAAAGGCGCGCCGCCTAAGTACGCGAAAAATGCACCGGAGCTGAACGCGGCCGCCATTGAGTAACCCCAGAAGCGCGGTGAGCCGAGCAGCTCTGGATATTCTCCGAACTGCTGGACCAGCGTCTTGCCGGATTTCACCGATGTTTCGCCCAGATCATACCATGTGACCGTAAACACCAACGCGCCGATCAGAAACATCAGCCAGAATGTTGACTGCCAACCAAAGTGCTGCTGCAACACGCCGCCAATCGCCGGAGTGATCATCGGTACGACTGCCATGCCCATGGTCACATAACCGATCATGGACGCCGCCTTGTCCTGGGTGAACATGTCACGCACGACTGCGCGGCTCAGGACCATGCTGACCGCCACGATGGCTTGCGCGCAACGAAACACGAGGAAAATGCCCGGGGTCGGTGCATAGATACATCCGAGCGTGGCGATCATGAAAATGGCAATGCCCCACAGCAACACATTTCGCCGCCCGAGGTTGTCCGAAACAGGTCCAATAATCACCTGCAACCCCGCGCTGCACAGCAAATACAGCGGCACGGAAAGCTGCATGATGGCATAATCAACCCCAAAATAGCGCGACATTGCCGGCAAGCTGGGAAGAAACATGTTCATCGCCATCGCACCGATACCCGACAAGAGTATCAAAGTGGAAATGTGTGGCGGGGAGGTTTTGTCCAAAAAGCGGACGGGGTTATCGCTGTGCATGCATATGCACTTATGCTTACGGTTGTTTGTTGTCTACGCTCATCGCCAGGCTTAGCAAATTTTCAATTAACAGACGATGTCATGTAAATTATTTGCAAATTTGCAAAATTGCTCTTTGGTTGACGCTCCACCATCGTTATTGTGGCGAAAATATCAAAGGGGTCCGTCATGAAAGATATTCTGGAACAGCTCGAAGATCGCCGCAGTCAGGCCCGACTGGGTGGCGGCCAATCGCGTATTGACGCTCAGCACGCCCGTGGCAAGCTGACAGCGCGGGAAAGAATTGACCTGTTGCTGGACGATGGATCTTTCGAAGAGTTTGACATGTTTGTCACCCACCGCTGTACCGACTTTGGCATGGAAAGCCAAAAGCCCGCCGGTGACGGCGTGGTGACCGGGTGGGGCACCATCAATGGGCGTCTGGTCTATCTGTTCAGTCAGGATTTCACGGTATTTGGTGGCTCGCTTTCCGAAACGCACGCTCAGAAGATCTGTAAAATTCAGGACATGGCGATCCAGAATGGTGCGCCGGTCATTGGGATCAACGATTCCGGTGGCGCTCGTATTCAGGAAGGCGTCGCGTCGCTGGCGGGTTACGCCGAGGTATTCCAGCGCAACATCGAAGCGTCGGGCGTCATCCCGCAAATCAGCGTGATCATGGGCCCATGTGCAGGGGGGGCTGTGTATTCGCCTGCGATGACCGATTTTATTTTCATGGTCAAAGACACGTCTTACATGTTCGTGACAGGCCCGGATGTGGTCAAGACGGTTACAAATGAACAGGTCACCGCCGAGGAACTGGGTGGGGCCTCCACCCACACCCGGAAATCTTCCGTCGCTGACGCAGCCTTTGAAAACGACGTAGAGGCCTTGGCCGAAGTGCGGCGTCTGGTTGACTTTCTGCCAGCAAACAACCGCGAAAAACCACCGGTCCGTCCGTTTTTCGACACGCCCGACCGGATCGAGCCTTCTTTGGACACTTTGGTGCCAGCGAATGCCAACACTCCCTATGACATGAAAGAGCTGATCCATAAACTTGCCGACGAGGGAGATTTTTACGAGATCCAGGAAAACTATGCAAAGAACATCCTGACCGGCTTTATTCGCATCGAAGGGCGTACCGTGGGTGTGGTTGCAAATCAGCCGATGGTGCTGGCGGGGTGTCTGGATATCGACAGCTCGCGCAAGGCGGCGCGGTTTGTGCGTTTCTGCGATGCATTTGAAATTCCGATCCTGACACTTGTCGACGTGCCCGGCTTTTTGCCCGGGACCAGTCAGGAATACGGCGGCGTGATCAAGCACGGGGCGAAGTTGCTTTTCGCCTACGGCGAGGCCACGGTCCCTATGGTCACGGTGATTACACGCAAAGCCTATGGTGGCGCATATGACGTGATGGCGTCCAAGCACCTGCGTTCTGATTTCAATTATGCATGGCCCACAGCCGAGATCGCGGTTATGGGGGCAAAGGGAGCGACCGAGATCATCCACCGCGCCGATCTGAACGACCCCGAGAAAATCGCAAGTCATGCCGCCGACTACGAGGCCCGATTTGCGAACCCCTTCGTGGCCGCCGAACGCGGCTTTATCGACGAAGTAATTCAGCCCCGCACAACGCGAAAGCGCATCGCAAGGGCGTTTGCATCGCTGCGGAACAAGAAGGCCGTTATGCCATGGAAAAAGCACAACAACATACCGCTTTAGGCAACCTGTTGACGTAAAACGAAAAGAGAGGCCCACGTGGCTTGGTGTTCAATATATAAAGCGGCGCGGTTTGCGGGCTTGCAGGGGCGGTGCATATGAAGCTGGCTTTGGCTTTCATATTGGCGGCGACGACGGCCCAGGCTGTTGATGTCCCTTCGGGGCAGCCGGTAGAGCTGCAAGAAGTGCTGGTTGATCAGGTCAGTGGTGAGACTTGGCTGCGGTTTCGGTTTGTCGCGCCGCAGATTGCCCGCGATACAGGCAGCATTGATGCTGTTCAGGCTGAATCTGACATGGCATTTCTATGCGAAGCAGTGGCGGCTCCGTACATTACGCAGTATGACTTGCAGGGCGATGTGATCGTCATATCCATGTCTGACAAGCGTGCAGAATTCGGAGCTGCGGACCCCGAGATGACGCAGTTTTTCGAGCTATACCGTCTTAAAAATAACACCTGTATCTGGGAAGGTTTGTGATGCGCCCACTACATATTGCGCCAAGGCATATGGTCGCGGTTCCGACTGCGTCTTTGGGGACACATGTTTCCGGTTTGAACCGAGCCCCGTATCCAAGGCGATTGAACTGCGGTAATGTAAACTTAAGGAATACCCGAGTATCCCTTGCCTCTCATCTGGGGTCCTTTTGGCATGAGGCAGTGCCAACCCCTTTAACCAACGTCAGGAGACATAGATGTCAAAGAGCATCGCAATGTTGGCCGCATTCGGCCTTATCGCAGCCGTTTCGGCCTGCGCACCTAAGCAAGAAGAATACGTTGTGGTTGCACCCGAGCCCATCTCGGTTGAGCCAGTATACACAGGTAAGTACAAGTAAGACTTGCCGGGGGCAGGCCGATGTGCCTGCTCCCACGCAACCACAACCGTGCGTGACCCTTGTTGTTCGGGGGGTATCATGCTGAAACATCGCGGTTTTCCGGGTCGCATGCCCGGTTCGGACTTTCAATTTACAATTCGTCGCGCCAATCCAAAAGGCGTTACGCCGTTGATACGTCGTGAACGCCGATCGGACCGCAAATCTGTGGATCGTCGCGCCGACACGGCATTTATGCAGGCATTGTGGGACTGCTTCGGCTCTGAACCATTCGAAAGAGGCAATCTGGACGCCGGCCGCTTGTCATGGCTGTTCGGTCGCGAGGTTGTTGCTGCGCAAGATCCGTTCGATCCTGCCGATTACGAAGCTTTGCTGGTCATCAATGAAAAGATAGCGAGAGCGTCCTATCCTGACGTCTTTGAGGATGAAACGTGAGCCTGCTATTCCCGATAAACAACGTCATTGACCAGAGTGAGCGCGCCGCGATGAGCAGGTTTGCGCCCACCGGGTGCAAAGAATTTGCAGCGATGGAACCTTCGGCAACGAGAGGCGTTTGTCACCGTAAGTCAAATGTAACTTCGCCTATCGAAAAAGGAATACCATCATGTATATCAAGAATATTTTGCTCGCCATTACCGCTTCGGCTGGTCTGGCCGCGTGCGGTGACACCATTGGGAAGCAAGCTCTTGGTGGTGGTGCAGTCGGTGCTGGCGCTGCGGCGATCACGGGCGGAAGCCTCGCTCAGGGTGCTGCAATCGGTGCAGGCGCAAACGTACTTGCCTGCCAGTCTGGCGCAGTCCGCTGTAAGTAAGTCTTATCCTGCTGAGCTCACGACGTTCGGCAGAGATCTAAAAGTGAAACAACCCCGCTCAGCCGACGCTGATGCGGGGTTTTTCCGTGTATCAATATCAAAAGGGATGGCCCATGTTTAACAAGATCCTGATCGCAAACCGGGGCGAAATTGCCTGTCGTGTAATCAAGACCGCACAGAAGATGGGCATCCAGACGGTCGCCATCTATTCGGACGCAGACGCTCAGGCGCTCCATGTCCAGATGGCCGACGAGGCGATTCATATCGGTCCGTCCGCAGCCAACCAGTCATATATCGTGATTGACAAGGTGATGGCCGCAATCAGGCAATCCGGTGCCCAAGCGGTTCATCCCGGTTACGGCTTTTTGTCGGAAAATTCGAAATTCGCCGAAGCACTTGCCGCGGAAGGGGTGGCATTTGTCGGCCCTCCGGTGGGGGCGATTGAAAAGATGGGTGACAAGATCACCTCCAAGAAAATTGCCAAGGAGGCCGGCGTTTCTACCGTTCCGGGGTATATGGGGCTGATTGCTGACGCTGACGAGGCTGTGAAAATCTCGAACGAAGTCGGGTATCCGGTGATGCTCAAAGCGTCTGCGGGGGGCGGCGGTAAAGGCATGCGCATTGCCTGGAATGACGACGAGGCGCGCGAGGGCTTCCAATCGTCGAAAAATGAAGCTGCCAACAGCTTTGGTGATGATCGTATATTCATCGAAAAATTTGTGACCCAGCCGCGCCATATCGAAATACAGGTGCTGTGCGACAGCCACGGCAACGGGATCTATTTGGGCGAACGTGAATGTTCGATCCAGCGGCGCAACCAGAAGGTCGTTGAAGAAGCGCCATCGCCGTTTCTGGACGAGGCGACGCGAAAGGCCATGGGCGAACAAGCCGTCGCGCTTGCTCAAGCCGTAGGATACACGTCGGCAGGGACCGTCGAATTCATCGTCGATGGCGACAAGAATTTCTACTTCCTTGAGATGAACACACGTTTGCAAGTCGAACATCCGGTGACCGAACTGATTACCGGGGTCGATCTGGTCGAACAGATGATCCGGATTGCCAACGGGGAAAAGCTGGCCCTGACCCAGGATGACGTGAAGCTGACCGGGTGGGCCATCGAAAACCGTCTTTATGCAGAAGATCCGTATCGGGGTTTTCTACCGTCGATCGGGCGTCTTACACGGTACCGTCCACCCATGGAAATCGCCGCCGGCCCGCTGCTGGACAACGATAAGTGGCAAGGTGATGCGCCGTCGGGCGAAACGTCGGTGCGCAACGATACCGGCGTGTATGAGGGCGGTGAAATCTCCATGTACTACGATCCAATGATCGCCAAGCTATGTACCTGGGCACCATCGCGCGAAGAAGCGATTGAACGCATGCGCGTGGCTCTGGATAGTTTTGAGGTCGAAGGTATCGGTCATAACCTTCCGTTTTTGTCTGCGGTTATGGATCATCCCATCTTCATCGCAGGAGAGATGACCACAGCCTTTATTGCAGAGGAATTCCCCGACGGTTTCAACGGCGTTGACCTGCCCGAACAGGACTTGCGGCGTATCGCAGCGGCAACAGCCGCAATGCATCGGGTGGCTGAAATTCGCCGTACGCGGGTTTCTGGTCGGATGGACAACCACGAACGCAAGGTCGGCACCGCGTGGAACGTGGCGCTTCAGGGCCATTCATTCGACGTGGATATTCAAGCCGATCATGCCGGCGCAACCGTCAAGTTCGACGATGGCAGTGCATTGCGGGTTGCGGGGAACTGGACGCCGGGTGACCAACTGGCCAACATGACCATCGACGGCACGCCGTTGGTGTTCAAGGTCGCTAAAATTTCCGGCGGTTTCAGAGTGCGGGCACGCGGGGCCGACTTGAAGGTGCATGTACGCAACCCACGACAAGCCGAACTGGCCCGGTTGATGCCCGAGAAACTGCCTCCGGATACTTCAAAGCTGCTGCTTTGCCCGATGCCTGGCCTGATTGTCAAAATTGACGTCGAAGTTGGTGATGAAGTTCAGGAAGGTCAGAACTTGTGCACCATCGAAGCGATGAAGATGGAAAACATTCTACGCGCCGAGAAAAAAGGGAAAGTGTCCAAGGTAAATGTCAGCGCCGGAGACAGCCTGGCCGTAGACGACGTTATCATCGAGTTTGAATAATCGACATGATTGCCGACACCCGCACCACCACACCCGCTTGCCTGGCAGATGATGCCGGTCAGGTAGGTGGCGGTGTCGGCATTCCGGTTCGACCGCCAAGCAAGATCCACCAAGCTGGTGTCGCAGACACGTCTCAGTCGAAAATTTTACCGGCTTTTTCCTTGTTCTCACGAATTTCACGCTGTCGGATCGTCGTTTTGTCGATGCTGCGTGTGATTTCCCTCACGTCCCAAGGCCTGGGTTTGCGCAGCTTGATACCACCATCCTTGCCGACCAGGACCAACATAAAACCGCGCGGGCGCATCTTTAGTCGCAAGGCGCTGCGCGCAGCGGGGTCTGTATCGGTCAACACGATCACGTCAAGCTCAAGCAAATCCTGGGGTTGTTCTTGCAATAACTCCATCTGTACGCGAAACGCAGGGTCATCTTCGCTGTTGGCAAATACCAAAACGGGTCTTTTTTTCCAGAGAAATTCGCTCAAATCAGCCATATCTGCTGGCGCGAACAATCCCGGAGGAGGTGTTTCGGGTATCGTTTGCGACGCCGTAGAGGTGGCGAACAATCCTGCAAAAACAACGGTGATCAGACGTTTCATTTTTTCTCCTGTTCGTACGAATATAATCTTCATCAACAGGATTACGATATGCAATCCCACCCAGAGTGGGATTAAGCTTAGTGCAACAGGTTCGGGCGCATGACTGGGGGGGTTACCCTTGGCGGGCCGGATCGGGTGGCCCCTTGGCAAAGATTGGGCTATAGGCTGATGGATATTTTTCTGCATGTTGGTGCGCATCGTACGGCAACCACTAGTTTTCAACATTACCTGCACGCCAACACAGGACCGATAAAGGCCTTGGGCGTAAGCGTCTGGGGGCCACGCCAGGTTCGCAATGGTCTGTTTTCAGGTATCTTCCCGAAATACCGCGCGGCCCCGAACCCTGCTTCGGTAAAAAGAGCTTGCGGGCGGGTGTCGCTGCAACTTGCAAAAATCAGCGACGCCGGTACCTCAAAGTTGTTGGTGTCGGAAGAGAACATGATCGGATCCGCGCGGCAATGTGTGCACAACGCAACGTTGTATCCGGCCATCGGCGAACGTATGGCGCGATTTAACGAAATCTTCGGGCACCGGGTGAAGCGTGTCATGCTCACACTGCGCTCTCCGGATATGTGGTGGTCTTCGGCGATTGGATATACGGTGTCGCGGGGCCACACCGTTCCCGATGACGCGGCGATTGGGTCTATCGCGGCCTCGCCACGCAGTTGGCGCGATGTCATAACCGATTTGGCCTGCGCGCTGCCGAATACGGAAATTCAAGTCAGCACCTTCGAAGAATACGCTGCCCGTCCCGATGCCCTGTTCGCGCGGATCACCGATGAACCTGCGCCGCCAAACACCCAGACGTTCTGGCGCAATCGCACCCCCGATCTGACCGCGCTTCGCAGGTTGCTGGCGGAATATGGCAAGCCGCAAAATCCGTTGCCGCAAACGACCTCCGGGCGCTGGCAACCGTTCACCGATGCCCAAACGCATGCGATGCGTGAATCATATGCAGATGATCTGTTCTGGCTGGCAGCCGGGGCCGATGGTCTTGCCACACTGACAGTGGATCCGACCCGTAAAAGAGCAGGCGCGAGTCAGCCGCCGGGCGAATTGAAAAAAGGACACGACAATGACAGCCGACAAAGAAAACTGGCGTAACCTGGCCGAAGCGGAATTACGTGGCCGCAGCGTCGACGACCTGACCTGGCATACTCTGGAAGGCATAGCCGTCAAACCGCTTTATACCGCCGAAGATACGGCGGGCGTGGACCATCTGGGCGGTATTCCCGGGGCGGCACCGTTCACGCGCGGGGTGAAGGCCACAATGTATGCAGGCCGGCCCTGGACTATCCGTCAATACGCCGGGTTTTCGACGGCAGAGGAGTCCAATGCATTTTATCGGCGAGCGTTGGCGGCAGGGCAGCAGGGCGTCTCTGTGGCGTTTGATCTGGCTACGCATCGCGGGTACGACAGTGACCACCCGCGCGTAGAGGGGGACGTCGGCAAGGCCGGGGTCGCCATCGACAGTGTGGAAGACATGAAGATCCTGTTCGACGGCATCCCCCTCGATAAGGTGTCAGTGTCGATGACGATGAATGGCGCGGTCATCCCTATCCTGGCCAATTTCATCGTCGCGGGTGAAGAGCAGGGGCATGATAAATCAGTGCTTTCCGGCACGATCCAGAATGACATTCTGAAGGAATTCATGGTCCGCAACACCTATATCTATCCGCCTGAACCTTCGATGAAGATCATTGGTGATATCATCGAATACACCTCGGACCACATGCCGAAGTTCAATTCGATATCGATCTCGGGTTACCACATGCAGGAAGCCGGGGCGAACCTGGTCCAGGAATTGGCATTCACCCTGGCAGACGGGCGCGAATATGTGCGTACCGCCATAGCCGCGGGTATGGATGTTGACCGATTTGCGCCAAGGTTGAGCTTTTTCTTCTGCATTGGCATGAACTTCTTCATGGAGGCCGCCAAGCTGCGGGCCGCACGCCTGCTTTGGTCACGGATCATGGCGGAATTCGAACCCAAGAACCCCAAATCCTCGATGCTGCGCACCCATTGCCAGACCTCGGGAGTGAGCTTGCAAGAGCAAGACCCCTATAACAACGTGATCCGAACCGCTTACGAAGCCATGAGCGCGGTACTGGGGGGGACACAATCGCTTCATACCAACGCGCTTGACGAAGCCATCGCACTGCCGACCGAGTTTTCGTCGCGGATTGCGCGAAACACCCAGTTGATCCTGCAGGAAGAGACTGGCGTAACCAATGTCGTCGACCCGCTTGCAGGCAGTTACTACGTCGAAAAGCTGACCCATGATTTGGCCGAAGCGGCCTGGACGCTGATCGAGGAGGTCGAAGAGCTGGGGGGCATGACCAAGGCTGTGGCCACTGGCATGCCCAAACTGCGCATCGAGGAAGCCGCAGCCAACCGACAGGCAAAGATTGACCGGGGTACCGATGTGATCGTCGGGGTAAACAAATACCGTCGCGAGACCGAAGACGCCATCGACATTCTTGACGTGGATAATGTGGCGGTACGTGAAAGCCAGATCAAAAGGCTGGTCAAAATTCGCGCGTCCCGCGATGAAACGGTTTGCACCGCCGCACTTGCCGAATTGACCCGGCGCACGACGGAGGGCGGAAACCTTTTGGAAGCCGCCGTCGAGGCCGCCCGTGCCCGCGCTACCGTAGGAGAAATCAGTATGGCGATGGAAGAGAAGTTCGGGCGACATCGTGCCGAGGTGAAAACGCTCGCCGGGGTTTATGGTGCCGCATATGAAGGCGATAGTGGATTTGCGGAAATTCAGCAGTCCGTCGAGGAATTTGCGCAGACCGAGGGGCGTCGCCCGCGCATGCTGGTCGTGAAAATGGGGCAGGACGGGCACGACCGGGGCGCTAAGGTCATCGCTACGGCCTTTGCCGACATCGGGTTTGACGTGGATGTGGGTCCGCTGTTCCAGACCCCGGCGGAGGCTGCGCAAGATGCCGTCGACAATGACGTTCATGTTATCGGCATCTCGTCGCAAGCAGCCGGACACAAAACGCTTGCCCCGCAGTTGATCAAAGCACTGAAAGCCGCCGGAGCGGAAGATATTCTGGTGATCTGTGGTGGCGTCATTCCGCAGCAGGATTACAAGTTTCTCTACGATGCCGGGGTAAGGGCAATTTTCGGACCTGGTACCAATATCCCGAACGCGGCTCAGGATATTTTGAAATTGATCCGCGCCGCCCGCTCGTGAGGCCGCGATGAGGGGGCTGTCGGCCCCCTCAAACTCCCCCGAGGATTTTTGACCATTTGGAAAGCGCGATGAAGTTGGAACTGGATCATATCGCTGTCGCCGGCGAGACTTTGCAGCAAGCAACTGACCATGTAGCGCATAGCCTGGATGTAGCGATGCAAACCGGGGGCGAACATGCGGTTTTCCATACTCATAATACACTGTCGGGCTTGGGAGACGGGCTGTATCTTGAGGCGATCGCGATCAACCCGGATGCACCTGAGCCCGATCGTGCCCGGTGGTTTGATCTTGACCATTTTTCCGGAGCGGCGCGACTGACCAACTGGATCTGTCGATGCGATGACCTTGATGCTGCTCTTGAGGTATTGCCACAAGGTTTCGGGCGACCTGTGTATATCCAGCGGGGAGATCTGCGGTGGCGTATGGCGGTGCCAGAGTCCGGCGTGCTTCCTTATGACAACTGTGCGCCGGCATTGATGGAATGGCTGGGAGACCTGCGCCCGATGCACCGGCTTCGCCCAGGCGACAGCCGATTGCGGGGGTTGGAAGTCCGTCATCCAAACGCATTCGACATGGCCGCCATGCTGGCCCCCCATCTGCGTGATCCGCGTGTAACATTTACGGAGGGACACCCTGGGTTATCGGCTCGTTTCAAGACACCTTCGGGGTATCGGACCTTGTCATGAGAATACGCGGTGCACAGCCGGACGATGCCGAAGCCTTGGCCGCGATGTGGAATGTCATGATACGGGAGACCTTGTTCACGTTCACCACCGAGGAGAAAAGCCCCGGTGGGATCGCGACCATGATCAAGGATCGGCCGGGGGCGTTTTGGGTGGCGGACGCGCCGGAACCTGTTGGGTTTGTCACATATGGCCAATTCCGTGCCGGACCTGGTTATGCCGCAAGCGTCGAGCACAGCATTGTTTTGACGCAGTCGGCGCAGGGCCACGGGATAGGGCGCGCCTTGATGACCAAGGCTTTTGGAAGCGCCGCGCAGCAGGGGCGTCACGTCATGATGGCGGCGATCAGTGGTGCCAATCCCGGCGCGGTGGCGTTTCACAGCGCGTTGGGATTTTTGCCGGTTGGACGGTTGCCAGAGGTCGGTCGAAAACACGACCAATGGATAGATTTAATTTTGATGCAGAAAATGCTGAGCGGGCGCTGACTTCCTGAACGGGGGGTATTATGGTTGATGCTATGTCTATCTGGTCTCGTATTACTGAAGCATTATCGGCGCTTACCGCAGGTGAGACGCTTGCGTCGGTGTTTGACAAGTTACGCAGCCCGCCTGAGCGGTCGGTGGCGTTTACCATTGCCGTCATCGCCCTGGGGGCGAAGATGGCCAAAGCGGACGGGCAAGTCACCCGGGATGAGGTGACTGCGTTTCGCGAAGTGTTCCAGATTGCGGATGCCGATCAGCAAGGGGCGGCACGTGTCTTTAACCTCGCGCGTCAAGATGTTGCCGGATTTGAGGATTATGCCACACGGATCGCCCAGATGTTCGAGGGCCAGCCCGAAATGCTGCGTGACCTGGTAGAGGGGTTGTTTCACATTGCCATGGCGGACGGTCAGTATCATCCGAACGAAGACGCCTTTTTGGCCCGTGTCGCCGAAATATTCGCAATGGACGAAAGTGATTTCGCGTCGCTGCGCGCGCGTTTCGTTCCTGATACATCGCCGCTTCCGCATACGGTGTTGGGGATCAGTCCCAACGCCACATTCGAGCAGGCGCGATCGGCGTGGCGTAAGCTGGTCCGCGATAATCATCCCGATGTATTGGTCGCGCGGGGATTGCCGCAGGAGGCGGTCGCGATTGCCCAAAAGCGCATGATCGATATCAACCGCGCTTGGGAAACCTGGTCTGGCAAAAGCCGCTGATGCGGGTCGCCACCTATAATGTCGAATGGTTTACCAACCTGTTTGATGAAGAGAACCAGCTTTTCAACGATACTGAGTGGTCCGGTCGTCGCGATGTGACCCGCGCGCAGCAGACTGAGGCCTTGGGCATCGTCTTTGCTGCAATCGAAGCCGACGCGGTGATGATCATCGAAGCGCCGGACCAGAATCGCAAACGCAATACTGTCGCGGCATTGATGGCTTTCGCCGCCGCGTACGGGTTGCGGGCGCGGCGTGCGATACTGGGGTTTGCCAACGACACCCAACAGGAAATCGCGCTGTTGTATGACCCTGACAAGATTACCGCACGTCACGCCCCGGGTGGGGACGCTACCGATGAGCACGGGGCGGCGGGGGCACCACGGTTCGATGGAACCTTGCGTATCGACCTCGATATCGATGCAACAGAAGATCTGGTCCGATTCTCGAAACCGCCGCTGGAGCTGAGAGTGGAGACGCGCGCGGGATTTATTTTCCAGATGATCGGGGCTCATTTGAAGTCGAAGGCACCGCATGGGGCAAAAACACCGGAAGACATGTTGCGCATCGGGATTTCCAACCGGCGCAAACAACTGGCGCAGGCGATTTGGCTGCGCCGACGTATCGACACGCATCTGGATGAAGGCAGCGCCGTCATGGTGCTGGGGGATCTGAATGACGGACCGGGGCTGGACAGTTTCGAGGATCTATTCGGGCGGTCTTCCGTCGAAATCATATTGGGCCACCGCGGCCCAAACGCGCTCAGAGATCCTCATGCGGCAAGGGCGCTGGCACAGCGCATCGGCGCGATGCCTACGACATCAAGGTTTTGGATCGCGCCTGAAAACCGATACCTCCAGGCGTTGCTGGATTATATCATGGTTAGTCCCGACTTTGACGTGCGGTCACCACGTTGGCGGATATGGCATCCCTTCGATGACCCGCAATGTTGGTCAGATCACCGTTTGCGCAATGCGCTCATCGCGGCATCGGATCATTTTCCGGTCACCATCGATTTTGACGATGAAATCATAGCGCGAGCAGGCTACAGTGAGACAGCTTAGAGAGGGCATGGTTGGGCAAATGAAATATATCATCTTGATCATTGTCTTGTTGGCGCAGCCGGTCATCGCGTTTGCTGAAGATGACAAGCCTTCGGGTTTGTCCTTGATGGGGCGAGGCGCAAAGGATTTCTTTGAGGGGATGAAGCAGGAAATGGCACCTGCCATCGAAGGCTTGTCCGATTTGGGAAGCAAGGTCAGCCCGGCACTGCGCGACTTTACCGCCCAGATGGGGCCGGCATTTACAGAGCTGTTGAACGATGTCGACGACTGGAGCGTCTACGAGCCGCCGCAGAAGATGCCCAACGGCGACATCCTGATCAGACGCAAGCCTGAAAAACCACCCGCACAAGATGCGCCACCGGTGATTTTGCTGGATGAGGTACCGCAGGTCGACCTTTAGACAGACCAGGGTTGGATCAGGATTTTCCGGTTCTCAAATGAACCTCGGCACCGAGCGATGATGCGAGCGAGTTGAACCGCGCTTCGGCGACTTCCCCGAACAGGGGGATCATGTCATTGGGTAGCCAAAGTTCCAGTATCTTCTTTTTGGGGAACCAGCGCAGAGTGCTGCGCTGATCGTCCTTGTTCATCCACATCATCGCCCCGAAACGCATGGCTTTACCCAAAATCTCGGCCTCGTTGCGGGTCTTTTCATCCACCATCTGATACAGGTCTTCGAAACGGGTATTCTCGCGCTTGTTTGAATACCTGTGCAACAGGGCAAGGCCCAGATAGATGCGTTCGGAGTGTTTCAATCCCCCTAGGTTGGCGCGGGTCGCATTGTCAAAGCAGACCTCGGCGCGATAGTCGGGATGCGCGCGCCAACTGACATCATGAAGCAGGCAGGCCGCCTTTACCAAGCGTTTACGCTGCGGTGGCGCAGCCTTGTAGAGCGGCAGGATGAAATCATACAACACCTTGCCAAAGCCCGGAGTGCGGGCATCTTTGGCTTCGGCGAACCGGCAGGCTTCTATCAGGGGATCGCGGTCACGCAACCGTTGCGGCATTTGTTCGTAAAGCATGCCTTCGCGAATGCCATAGCTGGAGACGGCGATATCTTTGGGTTTGAAGGTCTTGACCAGACGGGACAGAACCTCGGCCGCATAGGGGACAAGGGCCATTCGGCTCGCGGAAACTCCGCTGATTTGTCGAAGCTCTTCAAGATCATATTTCTGAATGTGCTTGACGGTTTCACGCACAGATTTCGCCGTCATGCGATATTCATGCAGAACATGGAGCGGATAGCCCCGGCGCACCATGTCGATCCGCGCAATTGCACGCCACGAGCCGCCGACCAGAAACAGCCGGTCGCGTTGCGCGCCCATTTTCTCGGTCAGGGCCTGCATCGTGTCCCTGATATGCGCTTCGCGCGCCTTGGCACCTCCGCTCATATCGCGCAGTTTCAGCGGCCCAAGTGCAGAGCTGACCCGTTTGCCCACGCGGCCACCGGAAATTTCCGCCAGTTCCATCGAAGAGCCGCCGATGTCGCACACCAGCCCGTAGGCCCCCGGCCAGCCCAACAATACGCCCTGCGCCGACAGACGGGCTTCTTCCTCTCCGTCGATGACCCAAATCTTGAGGCCGGTTTCACGCTGGACCTCATCACAGAACTCGCGCCCGTCCGACGCATCACGCACAGCCGCTGTGGCGACGACGGTCAGTTCGGTCAGCTCCATGCGTTCAGCCAACTTGCTGAAGCGGCGCATGGCCGACAGCGCGCGCGCCCGACCGGTTGGCGACAGGTGACCTGTTTCGGCCATTCCCGCCCCCAGAGCGCACATGATCTTTTCGTTGTAAAAATACGCCGGCGACCGGGCCGCGCCGTCAAACACCACCAAGCGCACCGAATTCGAACCGACATCAACGACACCGACGCGCGCCAGGGCCCGGGCGGACGGGTCCAGAAAGAGTGGTTTGCCAAAGAGCCCCAAATCAGCCACCCCGGTTTCGGGCACAAGAGAGGGCGGAGGATTGTCGGTTCTATCTGCCACGGACGCTCCTGCGAGGCTTGGGTTGTCGGGTAAATTGGCGCAGCGGGGGGGTAAGGTCAATCACTAACCTTGGTGAGGCGAGTATGACAAAGCCGGTATTGACCGCAGAAACCACATGCATATTCCCGTTACCCGCCCGTGAACGAACACTGCCGGGATCGCAGACGAGATGTGCGCCTTCGGCGAGAGTTTTCAGGGCAAAATGAAATGATCAGTCTTCCGCATGGGTGAGCATTGGAACGTCAGATGCCCCTGCTGATCCGCGCCCGGACAGGGAAGGGTTTTCCATAAAGAAGCGGTGGCAGTTGAAGGCGAATGTGCCCTCTTCGAGGTCGGGGCGAGAAAAGCTGCCATCGGGGGCCATGACCCAACTTTGCGCGACATCGGCAAGGTTGGCGGCCATGATCTGGCTGGTGATCTGGGCCTTGACTGTGGCGTTTTCGATTTCCACCAGGGTTTCCACGCGTCGGGTCAGGTTGCGCCCCATCCAGTCGGCGGAGGAGATGAAAACCCGTGCTTTCTTGTGGGGCAGTCCGAATCCGTTGCCGAAACAGACGATGCGGGAGTGTTCGAGGAAACGCCCGATGATGGATTTCACACGTATATTTTCGGATAGCCCCTTTATACCCGGGCGCAAGCCACAGATGCCACGCACCACCAGGCTGATCTTGACCCCCGCCTGGGAGGCGGCATAGAGCGCGTCGATCACATCTGCATCGATGATGGAGTTCATTTTCGCCCAAATCTCGGCTGGCCGACCGGAAGCTGCGTGCTTTGCCTCGGCGTCGATCATCGCGAGTAGACGCGGTTTCAGGGTGATCGGAGAGATCGCCAGGTTATCGAGCCTGTCGGGCTGTGCGTAACCAGAAAGATAATTGAAGACTTTGGTCGCATCCCGGCCAAGTTTCTGGTCGCAGGTGAACAGCGACAGATCAGTGTAGATGCGGGCGGTGATCGGGTGATAATTGCCGGTTCCATAGTGTGTATAGGTGACCAGTTGGTTGCCTTCGCGCCGGACGACCGTGGAAATCTTGGCATGGGTTTTGAGATCGATGAATCCATAGACCACATGGGCACCGGCGCGTTCCAACCGACGGGATTGGCGAATGTTGGCGGCTTCGTCGAACCGGGCTTTCAGTTCGACCAAGGCGGTGACCGATTTGCCGTCTTCGGCAGCTTCGCACAGGGCTTCGACGATCGGGCTGTCCCGCGAGGTCCGGTAGAGCGTTTGTTTTATCGCGACGACATCAGGGTCGCGCGCCGCCTGCGCCAAAAACCGCACGACCATATCGAAGGTCTCATAGGGGTGGTGCAACAGCATGTCCTTGGAGCGGATTGCCGCGAACATATCGCCATCGTGGTCTTGGACCCGTTCGGGGATGCGGGGGGTAAACTGCGGCCAGAGAAGATCGGGACGGCTGTCGATCACCAGTTCGGAAAGGTCGTTGATGCCGATCATTCCGTCCAGTTCGATGACATCTTGCGGTCGTACTCCGAGTTCGGCCATCACCACGGATTTCAGTTTTTCCGGGGCTCCTGCGGAATGGGTAAGCCGTACGACTTCGCCGCGGCGTCGGCGTTTCAGCGCCACTTCGAATTCGCGCACCAGATCTTCGGCTTCGTCCTCGACTTCGAGGTCGCTGTCGCGCAGCACCCGAAATTCGAAATGCGCCTTGAGCTTGTAGCCGGGGAACAGGCCCGGGATATTGAGAACCAGCAGGTCTTCGAGCGGGAGGAAACGGTGACACCCGTCCGGGGCCGGGAGGGCGACGAAGCGGTCAATCTGCGCGGGGATCGGCAAAAGCGCCTGCAAGGGGCGTTTGTCAGCGCTACGTTCCAGTTGTAGTGCCAGAGCATAGCCCGTGTTCGGGATGAAGGGAAACGGGTGTGCGGGATCGATCGCCAACGGCGACAGAACCGCGAAAACCTGGTTGAAAAAGACATCCTCCAGATAGGCCCTGTCGTTGTCGTCCAGGTCGGCGGCCCGTTCCAACATGATGTTGTTTCTGTCCATTTCGCCCATGAGATCAAGCAAAACCCGTTGCTGGGTCATCATGAGCTTGCGCGCATCTTCGTTGATCAGAACCAGTTGTTCGGCAGGCGTCAACCCGTCGGCGGCGGGTGTCATGTTGCCCGCTTGGGCCAATTCACGCAATCCTGCCACCCGCACGGTATAGAATTCGTCAAGGTTACCCGCCGAAATCGACAGGAAGCGAAGCCGCTCCAGCAACGGCACCCGGGTATTTTCAGCTTCTTCGAGGACGCGCCAGTTAAAGCCCAGCCAGCTTAGTTCGCGGTTGTAAAAGCGACCGGGACCGGTGGCGTCTAGATCAGCAAGATCTTGGGCCTCCGGAAACGGAGCTTCTAGGAAATCTGCGTGCGTCATGCCGACCTTATGGTATTGGAATGTAACGGGTTTGCTAATAATTTTGGTGAGTATCGCGCGGCTCAGGCGTCATTGTCCAGTACTTGCGCCGCAAGGCCACGGGTCACGGGCTTTTTCTGTGCCAGGCTTGCCTTGTCGAGAGCGGCCACCAGTTTGCCCGCCGCAGCGAAAGATCGATCCATGCGCCGGAGCAGATACGGGATCAGGTCAGGTTTAGGCGTCAACTGTCGATCTGCCAGCAACTTGACAAGTACCGCAGTGAGCAAGACGTCATCAGGGGCTTCGAGCGCCGCGGTAGGTGACGCGCGCATTCGGCTTGTCAAATCGGGTAACCTTAGGTTCCAACTGCCGATAGGGGCTGTTCCTGTCAACAGCAGGCTGTGGCGTTCGGCGAGCAACAGGTTGTGCAGGTGGAACAATGCTGTTTCCGCACGATCCCGACCTGCGATGTCGGGGACGTTTTCAACGGCCAGATTGCCTTGGCAAAGGCTGGGGATATCCGCCGTTTCGAGCATGTTGGCGTCGATTATTCTCGCGTTGGCCAGGTTTGCCCACACGTGGGTAAGGTGGGTCTTGCCCGCGCCCTGGGGGCCGGTCAGGACCAGTTTGGCCCCGGCCCAGGTGCGCCAGCCGTCAATCATTGCCGCGGCAATGGCGTTTGAGGGGGCGATGAAGAAATCTTCGCGCCCCAGTGCGGTGCGGCTGGGAAGCGCGAGGCCAAGCTGTTGTGCCATGTCAGTCTGCCGATTCATCCAGTGATATGGCCGGGGCACCCTTGTACAGCTCACTTTGTCGATACTGTTCGGTCGCGAACCGGGCGATCACCCCCAAGGCCGCCGCAATCGGGACCGCGGCCAGCATGCCGACAAACCCAAAGAGCGAGCCGAAGACAGACAATGCCAGGATCAACCAAACCGGGTGCAGTCCGACGGAATCGCCAACCAGTTTTGGCGTGAGAAAATTGCCTTCGACAATTTGGCCGACCACGAAGATACCGGCGACCAACCCGATTGAGAACCAGTCCCCCCAGAATTGAAAGAGCGCAAGTCCGATTGCCAAGGTCCCTCCTAGCATGGCCCCAAGGTAGGGGATGAAGGTGACCAGCCCGGCGATAAATCCGACGACAAGGCCGAATTGCAGACCGACAAGCATCAAGGCGATGGCGTAATACGTGCCAAGGATCAGGGAAACGGTGCCCATGCCGCGAATGAATCCGGCGAGGGTCTTGTCTATTTCGCGGGCCAGTCTGCGAATGGTCGGGGCATGGTCGCGTGGCAACAGGCTGTCGATCTGCGCGACCATGCGGTCCCAATCCAACAACAGATATACGGCGACCACCGGGACAATGACGAACAGAATGAGCAAATTCAACAATGAAGCCGCCGAAGCCACGGCAGTATTGAACAGCTCTCCGCCCCGTTCCTGTACTGTCGCGCCGATCGAATTGACCGAGCTGCGCAGAGAAGACTCCTGATCCAGAAGCGTGGGGAAACGTTCTGTCAGAAAGTTGACGAAATTCTTGGCAAGTTCGGGTGCGACCGCGACAAGGTTGCCGGCCTGGTTGATCAGGGTCGGAACGACCAGTACCGCCATCAGGACGAAAATCAGCAAGGCCACCAGCGTAATGACCATCGTGGCCATCGTACGGCTGAGCCCCCATTTTTCGAGCCTGTCTGCCACCGGATCGAGGAAATACGCTATCGCCGCTCCGATTATGAAGGGCAAGAGTATATCACCGGTAAACCACAGGATGACCAGCACCACCGCCCCCGCGATGCCCCAGTACTTCATATGATCTTTGTTCGGCAGAGCCATGTGCTGTCCTTGCGACCGGTTTAGACTGACATTGCGCAATAAGAGCAGGTTTTCAAGGGTGGTGATAGAGCGCAAGCGGGGGCGGGTATTGCGGTGGCGGTGCCTCCGGCGGTGATTTCAGGCCATTTGGAAGGGCGGGCGCGGTCAGTGGATTCGGACATTCTGGACGCGCAGGGTCTGTTGCACAGCCTCGATCGAGACCTGATCGAGGGCGCAGCGTTGCGCGATTGCCAATGCCGCTGCGACTCCAGCGCCCTGGCCGGTGACCGCGCAACAGGCCATGTTGCGGGTGGCGGCGTGGGCGATCCTGTCGCCGCCGATGGCGCGGCCCACCACCAGCAGGTTCTTGACCTGTTTGGGGAGCATTGCGCGGTAGGGAATGTGCATGTAGCGGCCGGTCGTCGGGATGATCAACACGCCGTACCCGTCGATGAATTCGGGGTAGATCCCGATGCTGTCATCGAAGCGGGCCTGTTGGCGCACGTCTGTTTCGGTCATGTTGTAGCGGGCGTCGATCTTACGGGTGTCGCGAATGCCGATGCTCATGCCGAAATTGCGCAGACGCGCCGCCTCGCAGCCCGGGGTATAGGCCTTGAGCGCATCGATGGCGTGCATGGCCTGGGCGCGGCCTTCGATTTCAAAGCGTGTCATGCTGTCGGGATCGGTGCCGTCGCATTCGGCGAGATGCACGAGGTTCATGTAGGTCATTTCGCCGCTGTCGTGCACAGCGCCCCAGGTGCCGCCGATAGTGTTGAGATTGGCGGGCATTCTGCCGTCGCGGATCGCCTGGGCAAAGGGCTTGGCGAGAAAGGGTGAGAACATGGAATCTTCTTTGCCGTCGGTTTCGACCACCCATTCGCCAGTGGACCAATTCGCATAGGTTTGCGGATCATCCTTCACGCCGGCCATGAAGGCGGCCTTGTCCACTCCTGCGATATGGAACATGACCGAAGCCGCCTGCATTTGCTCGACCGGTGTTTTGCGGGTGGGGGCACCTGCGCGATATGCGACATCCGCGTCACCGGTGGCGTCGATCACGATTCTGGCGAGGATCGCCTCGCGGCCTGCCTTGGATTCGACGATCACGCCTTTTATAGCGTCGCCGTCCATGATCGGGGCAACAAACTGGCGGTGCAGCATCGGGTGCACGCCTGCTTCCTCCACCAGACGGTCGGCGACCAACTTGAAGCCCTCGCTGTCCAGTTCGTAGCTGAGTGATTGCGATTCGGGCGTAGCAGCCCCCATGGCCTTGGCACGTTCTTCGAATTCCCGGCCGATGCCGCCAGCCTCGACGGTCTGTTCGTGACGGTACCATGCGAAGCCTTCGACCCCCACCACGGTGATGTTGCCACCAAAGCAGCCAAAACGGTCAAGCAGGGTCACGTCGGCCCCTGCGCGTGCGGCGGCCAGGGCGGCAGTGAGCCCGCCGGGGCCGGAGCCGATGACCAACACGCCGGTTTCATGGATCACTGGTGTTTCGCGGGCGGGTTCGAATATCGTGGTCATGGGGGGGTCTCCGATCGTGTGGCGGCTTGCAGGGTAGCGGATAATTGATCGGTCAATCAAGGACTACCCCGCTTGACAACGCGACCGGCCAGGCAGTCTTTTGCAGGGTCAATGGGAGTCTGAAAATGCGTAGTGATTTTGATCGAGAATTGGAAGAGCGGCTGGTGCGGTACGCCGCGATCGACAGCCAGAGCGACGAGGCCAGCGCACAGCGCCCGAGTACTGATGTCCAGCTGGAAATGTCGCGGTTGCTGGTATCGGAGTTGAACGCCATGGGGGCGGTGGACGTGACGTTGACCGACTATGGCGTCGTGCTTGCGACAGTGCCCGCGACCGCCGAAGGAAAAACCGTGATGGGATGGTGTGCCCATGTCGACACCGCCCCGCAATACAATGCCACGGGGGTCAAGCCGGTGGTGCATCGAGGCTACAACGGTGGCGATATCACATTTGCCGATGCCCCCGACCTGAAGCTGTCACCCGCCAATTCGCCCTATTTGGCGCAGAAGCTGGGCGAAGATATCATAACGGCCAGCGGCACCACGCTATTGGGAGCTGACGACAAAGCAGGTGTCGCGATCATCATGACCGCCGCGAGGCATCTGTTGGAAAACCCTCAGATTCCCCATGGAGCGGTGCGTCTTGCCTTTACTCCGGACGAGGAAATCGGGCGCGGCGTCGATCCGCGCCTGCCGGCTGATTTCGGTTGTGATTTCGCCTATACATTTGATGGGTCCAAGCCCGGCGAGATTGAATACGAGAGTTTTTCTGCGGACGGGGCCGTCGTGACGATAACCGGCGTTTCGGCGCATCCGGGCTGGGCCAAGGAAAAGATGGTGAACGCGCTCCATCTGGCAGCGAAGATATTGATGACCTTGCCGCATGCCACGATGACGCCCGAGACCACAGACGAGCGTGAGGGGTTCATTCACGCCACGACAATCAAGGGTGGGTCGTCAGAGGCTGAAATCAAATTCATCCTGCGCGACTTTGAGCGTGATGGGCTGGCGGCCAAGGGTGATCTGCTGCGCAAGGTATGCGCGGCGGTGCAGGCATCGGAACCACGGGCAGGGATACGTTGTGAGATCACGCCACAGTACCGCAACATGCGGTACTGGCTGGAAAACGATATGACGCCGGTGGAACTGGCGCGCGATGCGGTCCGGGCAGGAGGGATGGACCCGGTATCGGTTGCCATTCGTGGTGGTACCGACGGGTCGCGCCTGACGGAGATGGGCATTCCATGCCCGAACATCTTCACCGGCATGCAGGAGATACACGGCCCACTGGAATGGATTTCGGTGCAGGATATGGCAAAGGCAACGCAGGTGGCGCTGGAACTGGCGATGCGTACCGCGACACTCCCCACGTCCGAATAGCAAACGCGGCGCGCCGACAACGCACACGGATGACCCAAGCCGTCTGGTCAGCCAAGTATCTCGGGTCTTGGTGATTGTTTCCCTCATGGGTTTGGCATAATCAGGTCTGAATTCAGTCTGAGAGGATCATCATGCGTCTGTCCCGTTATTTTTTGCCTGTGCTCAAGGAAAACCCGTCCGAAGCGCAGATTGTCAGCCACCGGTTGATGTTGCGGGCGGGCATGATCAAACAATCGGCGGCGGGGATTTATTCTTGGTTGCCGTTGGGCTTCAAGGTGCTGCGTAAAATCGAGAACATCGTGCACGAAGAACAGCAGCGCGCCGGGCACATTCCCATGCTCATGCCAACGCTTCAATCCGCCGATCTTTGGAAGGAATCGGGGCGATATGATGCGTATGGTCCTGAGATGCTGCGCATCAAGGACCGTCAGGACCGGGACATGCTGTATGGTCCGACTAACGAAGAGATGATCACCGACATCTTTCGCAGCCACGTCGGATCATACAAGGATCTGCCGCTGACCCTGTATCACATCCAGTGGAAATTCCGCGATGAAGTCCGTCCTCGGTTTGGGGTGATGCGGGGGCGCGAGTTTCTGATGAAAGATGGGTACAACTTTGATTTGACAAAAGAGGACGCATTGCACGCCTACAATCGCCACTTGGTCAGCTATTTGCGCAGTTATGAACGCATGGGGCTGCAAGCCATCCCGATGCGCGCCGACTCCGGGCCCATCGGCGGCGATGATACGCACGAATTTCTGGTGCTGGCGGAAACCGGAGAATCAGAAGTGTTCTATGACAGCCAGATCACTGAACTGAATTTCGGTGAGCGCGAGATTGACTACGATTCGGTTGAACAGTGCCAGTCGGTGCTCGAGGAGTTCACCTCGCGGTACGCGCGGACAGATGAAACTCATGATGCCGCCTTGTTCGAGGAAATTCCGGAAGACCGACGCCGCACGGCCCGTGGCATCGAAGTTGGCCAAATTTTCTATTTCGGCACCAAATATTCCGAGCCTATGGGGGCTACCGTGCAGGGCCCCGATGGCAAACCTGTGCCGGTGCACATGGGTTCACACGGGATCGGGGTCAGCCGTTTGGTCGGGGCGATCATTGAGGCAAGCCACGACGACAAAGGCATCATCTGGCCGGAAGGCGTCACGCCGTTTCACGTCGGGATCGTCAACCTCAAGCAAGGCGACGATCAGGCGAACGGTGCGTGCGACGCCTTGTATGACAGCCTAAAGGCGTTGGGTCTTGATCCGCTTTATGACGATCGGGATGAACGGGCGGGCGGCAAGTTTGCCACGATGGATCTGATCGGCCTTCCGTGGCGTATCACGGTTGGCCCGCGCGGGTTGAAAAACGGTGTGGTTGAATTGACCTCGCGGCGGACCGGCGAAAGCGAGGAGATGGCCCCTGAGACAGCCGTCGAAAGGTTGGCCGGGATTTATCGCGGTATCGTCTAAACGCAACACGGAGGGTCGAGAGATGGGAACGATGACCGCTGGCTCGACTGATGCCTGGTTCCCATGATCCTTCGCGCGCTGACATTTGCTGGCGGAATCACCGGGGCGGTCCTGGCATCGCAGTTCCCCGAGTATTCGCAGCAGTATCTGCAAAGGCTGGGCGGGGCGGTCGATGCCTTGCACGAGGTCACCGCTGATTTCGACGCCAGCGCCCAGGCCGTGGGCATGTCACGCGCAGAGGCGTTGGCCCAAATGACCGGAAGCCCCTTCATGGAGCGCCATCGCATGGACATGTCAGCGACATTCACGCGCTATGAAACGCTGCGCGATACGCTGCACAAGCTAGAGGGGCAGGGACCGTTCATGCGCGCGTATTATCTGCCGCGCATGAACGACCCGCAGATAGCCAAGGCCGCATGGGGGGCTTTCCAGCCTGCGGTGCCGCTTGGGTTTGCCGGGGCGGTATTTGCGGGATTTGGGTTCGTGATCGGTGCATTAGGGGTGGGCATCCTGCTAGGGGTATTGGCGCAGCCTTTCAAACGGCGCAGGCACCGAACGCAACTTCCGTCGCATGATTGATATCCGCACCCGCTGACTTTAACCTATACCGACCCTTGCTCATCACTCGCAGCTTGACCCTATGCGGCTAAACCAGCAGGTTGCGCCCGATTGATCCTTGCCCGGAGACCCCCCTTGGCCAACCCAGTTTCCAAGACACCACCCTTTGCCCCATTCGAATGGATGATCGCATGGCGATATCTTCGGGCGCGACGTGCCGAAGGCGGTGTCAGCGTCATGACGTGGATCAGTCTGATCGGCATCACGCTGGCCGTGTTTGCGCTCATCGCTACTTTGGCGGTCCGGTCGGGGTTTCGAGCTGAATTCGTCGATACGATCCTGGGGGCGAATGCCCATGTGACCGTGTACAACATGGCGGCCGTGGACGACAACGGCGTTACCCAGACCGGGATCGCGGATTATACCGAAATGGCCGCGCGGGTCGCCCAAGTTCCCGGCGTCACCCACGTAGCCCCGTTGGTGCGCGGGCAGGTTATGGCGAACAAGGGCCAGGCGAACGCGGGCATCGAAGTGTACGGGATCGAGGGTGCCGATCTTGCGAAACTTCCACGCATCGCCAACCCGGAAACCGCCGAAGGTGACCTTGCCGATTTTGACCAAGGCATTGCGATCGGTTCCGGTGTGGCACAGGCGTTGCGCGTCGGTGTGGGCGACAAGATCAAGCTGATCTCTCCGAACGGCGTCAAGACAGCATTCGGAACCAGCCCGCGGGTGAATGCCTATGACGTGGTGTATATCTTCAGCGCCGGGCGCTATGATATCGACCGTACCCGGGCCTATCTGCCGCTGGCTGAAGCGCAATCGTTCTTCAATCGCGAGGGCGTCGCTGACGAGCTTGAAGTCATGGTCGAGAACCCCGACAACGTCGATGCGCTGACCATGCCGTTGCTCTCGGCTGCCGGTGACCGCGGTATGATCTGGACATGGCGAGATGCGTCCGGGTCATTCTTGGATGCTCTTGATATCGAGGATCGGGTGATGTTCGTAATCCTCAGCATTCTGGTGCTGATCGCTGCAATGAACATCGTGTCGGGGCTAATCATGCTGGTCAAGAACAAGGGCCGCGATATAGGTATTTTGCGCACGATGGGGTTGAGCGAGGGATCGGTCCTGAGGGTCTTTTTCATCTGCGGGGCCTTCACAGGCATCATTGGAACGGTGATGGGGGTGATTTTGGGCAGTCTTTTCGCGCTGTATGTCGACCAGATATTCGGCGTTGTGAACTGGCTTTCCGGGGGAACCGCTTGGGATGCGTCGATTAGGGGCATCTATTTTCTTCCCGCCAAGCTTCAGCTCGGTGACGTTCTGTCGGCGGTGGGGCTTTCCTTGGGTCTCTCGTTTGTGGTGACCATATTTCCCGCGCGTCGTGCCGCTCGGATGAACCCGGTAGAGGCGCTGCGCTATGAATGACCCCGTGTTGCGCCTTGCCGGCATCGACAAATCCTACAACCCCGGATTGCCCAACCAGGTAAACGTATTGCGCGGCATCGACCTGACCGTCGCCTCGGGCGAGGTCGTCGCCCTGGTCGCCCCATCGGGTGCAGGAAAATCCACACTGCTGCACATCGCGGGGTTGCTGGACACGCCGGATAACGGCATCGTTGAAATCGCCGGGACGGACATGACCGGTGAATCGGACCGCAAGCGTACCGGAGTGCGGCGGCGTGATGTCGGGTTCATCTACCAGTTTCATCACCTTCTGCCCGAATTTTCCGCACTTGAGAACATCGTTCTGCCCCAGCTTGCCAACGGCGTATCGCAAGCGGATGCGCGCAGCCGCGCCCTGTCATTGTTGGACGAGGTCGGCATCGGTCATCGCGCAGATCACCGTCCCGCAGCCCTGTCGGGGGGCGAGCAGCAACGTGTCGCTTTTTGCCGGGCGCTTGCCAATGCACCCAGATTGCTGCTGGCCGACGAACCTACGGGTAACCTTGACCCTGCGACGTCTGATCAGGTCTTTGCCGCGTTGATGGCGCTGGTGCGTGGGACCGGCCTGTCGGCGGTGATTGCCACGCATAATCTTGAACTGGCATCGCGTATGGATCGGCAAATAAGGTTGGACAGTGGTCGCCTGGTCGCCATTTGAATCCATTCACTGGTTGAAAAACGCCCATTGGTGACACAAAAGCAGGGTAAACGCCTTATTTATATCACATGTTCACCCAAAAGGTGACATGCTGAATCAGCATACCGATTCCGAACAGGATATTGATATGTCACCTCTTTTATTACTTCTTTTCGCAGCCTTTGGTTCGATGGTTGCCGTATTCGACCCGTTTAGCGGGAACGACGACACAGACATGCCTGAAGATGATTCGATGCGGATAGGCGACGAAGACCAGTTTGTCGACAGCAATGGAACGACCTTGTCAGAATTCGCCGCAGAACTCGAGGCAGAGAGCTCGAATGAAGGGCTAAGCGACAGCGAGTCCGTTTCGGGAAGCGACGATGACGACATCCTGAACGGGAGTTCGGGGGCTGACATCATCGAGGGCGGCGACGGGGACGATGTGCTTTCAGGCAGTGAGGCGGGCTCCGCTGACGACGACATGCCCGATCAGTTATTCGGAGAAGACGGCGACGACCTCTTGTACCTCGGCTCCGAAGACACGGGCACGGGTGGAGAAGGCGCGGACACCTTCATTGCGACAGCAGATGCGCAAGGGAACGTGACGATAGAAGATTATAACGTCGAACACGACGCGCTGGTTGTCGAAACCGATGACGAGAACACGTTCGTCACGCATCAGACGGTGTCTGAGGGATCGCTGAAAGTGTCATTGAGCACCGGTTTGACGATCACCTTGCCAGGTGTCGATAACCCGTTGAACGACGATGTCATTTCGTTTGTTCTGACGAACCCGCTGCGCGACGGGGGCTGATCGGCTGTGCCTGCGTATCGCGCCGCACCAGCAATGCAAATCACCGCTACGCCGCAATCGGAGCCGATCGTTTAGGCGCGTCCCCCAAAGCCGGGGCGGGGCAACGCTCACCCGCAGATGCCGTTCAGATCAACGCCGCTCCAAGGCATCTTTACCTCGTATGTGCGATTTTGCGGCAGCTCGGCCACGGGCATGACCTGGCTGATCAACGCGCGCAGACGCTGGGTCCGGGGCGCTTGCGGCGCAAGTGCGCGGCAACAGACGAATTCCTCGACTATGGAGCCTTGTTGTTCATAGGCGAAATCGCTGAACTTGGGATCAGAGTCGAGATCGAACAAATACGGATCAACCCCGCCGGTGTGTTCAAACGCCGCGCGCAGGGGGCTATAGCCGGTGGTCGCCCGGTTTTGCCATTGCCAAACATGGGTCAGCTCGTGGCTGAATATCATCGCGGCGATCAATCCGATCCGGTCGGGATAATCGGGCAGATAATCGTCGAGATACCAGTCCTTGTCGAACAACACAGTATTCCAAAGCGCAATGGCGGCGGGCTTGGTGGTGATGACTTCGCCGACCTTTTCAGGCGGCAGGATCCGTTCGCGACAGGTGGTGCGCGGCCGCGCCTGACGCGTCATCGTCACCCCCCGCGAAGGCGACCCATTATGCAGCCGCGCTTGGCGTACGTTCAGGGTTTCGCCCATGATGGTGCGGGCGAATGCCTGCTCATTCTCGGTTAACGGGCGCCCACAAGAGGCGAGGAACAGCAAAAGGGTGAGGGTACGGATCATACCGAAACGTTGGGTGAAAGCGGGGTGGTGATCAAGCGGTATTTTGCGAGGGGGGTGAGACCCGTCTCGGAAACCTTCCGGGGGAAGGTTTCAGGGTCGAACGGGCGGGGCCTCGGATGGGCGGCAGTTAGGGGCCGTAGCGGATACCCGGCGGAACAGATGTTAAGGGTCGTGCCTGACCCTGGGGCGGAGGCCGTCTTGCAAACTGTCCGGGGGACAGTTTGAGGCTGGAGCGGTCGAAGACCAGGGGGCACGAAGTGCGCCCTCCCGTCGGGAGGGTCGGGCGCGGCCCGAGGCGGGGCCTCGGGTGGTAAATACCAATGTGTCGAGATTAATATTAAACTTCGTCAAAAAACGTTTCGTCCAGTTCCATTAGTCTAACGACTGATTTTTGGCGACATCCAATTCCATAAGTTATCATTAAGTTTGCCAGTCTTTCGCCATCGATTAGCACGATGCGGCCTCCCAATGCTTGTGCGGTGTCCTTGGCGGAAGTGGTGAACTTTGACGTGGTTACAAATATACCTTTGGTTGCTTTATGGATGCTCAACGCACCAAAAAAATCTCTGATATCACCTGACCCAACAACATTTTCGGAAGCATAGCGCTTTGCTTGGATATATATCTGGTCGACGCCAAGAGGATCCTGGTCAATTACGCCATCAATACCGTTGTCACCTGACTTCCCAAGTGCACGGCCAGCGTTTTCTGACGAACCTCCGTAACCCATGCCAATTAACAATTCAACAATGAGTTGTTCAAAGAACGCGGGGGAGGCTTCCTGTGTAGCTTTCAATAAACTGGTTGAAAGAGTTTTGTTCCAGCGCTTGAGGGCATCCTCAATTTGTTCGTCCGGGGTTTCGCCTTTAGTCGCAGTTGTATCAGAAACTTCTAGCTCACCAGTCTTATTTGAACGCTGGCGAAACTCCTGAAATGCTTCGTACTTATCTAGATACTTGACGTCTATTTCGTTGGTGACGTCGTTGAGCGCTAGTAATCCTGTATCTGTTAACTCGAACCACCCCCGCTGGGTATTTTTGACAAGCCCGGCTTGCTTTAGATAGGATCTTGCCCAGTGTATACGGTTGGCGATTACGGTCTGTTTCCCACTGGGAAGCAAGACTTCGCGTTGATTGCTAGATAAGCCTAATGCGTCAGAAATTTCCTCTACAACTTCCGATATCTTTCGGGGACTACTTTCAGCTGACTTCAAAACCGGTCGCATGAGCATTTGGTAGGTCGGAATGCCATCCCTTTCATCAAACATCCAGCTCCTCCACAAACTGGGCGTTCTCCTGGATGTACTGGTATCGCAGTTCCGGTTTCTTCCCCATCAGACGCTCGACCAGATCGCTGGTTTCCCCGGCGATGTCCTCTTGCACGGTGACGCGGATCAGCTTGCGCGTCGTGGGATCCATCGTGGTTTCTTTCAGGTCCTTCGCGTCCATTTCGCCCAGACCCTTGAAGCGTTGCAAATCAATCTTGCCTTTGCCGCCAAGACCTTTTTCCAGCCACATGTCCTTTTCTGCGTCGTCAGACACATAGACGCGCTTGGCGCCTTGGGTCAGGCGGTACAGCGGCGGGCAGGCGAGGTAGAGATGCCCCGCATCGATCATCGGGCGCATCTGCGTATAGAAGAACGTCATCAGCAGCGCCGCGATATGGGCCCCGTCGACATCCGCATCGGTCATAATGATGATCTTGTCATAGCGCAGATCATCAAGGTTGAACTTCGTGCCCATCCCGACGCCAAGCGCTTCGCACAGGTCGTTGATCTCGGCGTTGGTGTTCAGCTTGCCGGATGCCGCGCCCAGAACGTTCAGGATCTTGCCCTTTAGCGGCAGCAGCGCCTGATTGACGCGGTTGCGCGCCCCCTTGCCGGAGCCACCGGCGGAATCGCCCTCCACGATGAACAGCTCGGTGCCTTCGCGGGTCTTGGACGTACAGTCGGTCAGCTTGCCGGGCAGGCGCAGCTTTTTCGTGGCGGTCTTGCGCGCGGTCTCTTTTTCCTGACGACGGCGCAGGCGTTCTTCGGCGCGCAGCACAAGGAAATCAAGGATCGCCCCGGCGCTTTTGGTATCCGCCGCCAGCCAGTTGTCAAAGTGGTCGCGCACGGCGTTTTCCACCATGCGCTGCGCGTCCACCGTGGCCAGCCGGTCCTTGGTCTGGCCGACGAATTCCGGCTCGCGGATAAAGCAGGACACCAGCGCGCAGCCGCCGGTGATCAGATCATCGCGGGTGATGGTGCCGGCCTTCTTGTTGCCGACCAGATCGCCGTAGGCTTTGACGCCCTTCAGGATCGCGGACCAGAAGCCGGCCTCGTGGGTGCCGCCTTCGGGGGTGGGGATGGTGTTACAATAGGACTGGATGAAGCCATCGCGCGACGGCGTCCAGTTGATTGCCCATTCGACCTTGCCCGGTGCGTTGAATTTCTCGCGGAAGTCGACGGTGCCGCCAAAGGGGTGTTCGGCGTAGGTTGTCGACCCTTTCAACGTTTCGTTCAGATAATCCGATAGGCCGCCGGGAAAGTGGAACGTCGCCTCTTGCGGGGTGTCGCCGTCCTGCTGGCCGCATTTCCAGCGGATTTCGACGCCGGAAAACAGATAGGCCTTGGACCGCGCCATCGCGAACAGCCGCGCGGGCTTGAGCTTGAGCGCGCCAAAGATCTCTGCATCGGGGTGGAAGGTGACAGAGGTACCGCGCCGGTTCGGGGCCGCGCCGATCTTTTCAAGCTTGCCTTGGGGGATGCCGCGCGAAAACTCCATCGCGAAAAGCTCGCGGTTGCGCGCGACCTCGACCCGCAGGTGGTCTGACAGCGCATTCACGACCGACGAGCCCACGCCGTGCAGACCGCCCGATGTTTCATAGGAATCGCCCGAGAACTTGCCACCTGCATTCAGCGTGCAGAAAATGATCTCCAGCGCCGATTTGCTGGGGTCTTTGGGGTGCGGATCGGTAGGGATTCCGCGCCCGTTGTCGCGCACGGTGACGTGGCCGTTTTCATGCAGCTCCAGCTCGATCCAGGTGGCATGGCCCGCAACCGCCTCGTCCATCGAGTTATCGATGATTTCCGCGACCATATGGTGCAGCGCGCGGTCGTCCTTGCCCCCGATGTACATACCGGGGCGCAGGCGCACGTGCTCCATATCCTCGAGAACCTGGATCGAAGAGGCATCATATTCCTTGGCTTTGGGCTGCGCACCGGAAAGGAGATCGGACATGAAGGGGCCTGCCTGTATATTGCTTTTGTTAGGGTGGTACTATGCCAGACCGTTAGCGTCGGGGGAAGGGTGGATGGCATCGCAAAAACCACAGTTTGCAGAGGTTGTGGCGTCGGACCGCAGCTTGGCTGCGCACGGGCCCGTGGCGGGACCCGCGAGGCGGCGCTCGTTCCTAGAGCCACCTGAGAATCGCGTCGGCGATTTCGTCCGGCTTTTGGTGGTGCAACCAGTGGTCGGCACCGTCGATCGACACGCGGGTCAGGTTCGGGGCAAAGTCTTCCAGCCCTTCGGTAGACTCGGGCAACAGCGCGGTGTCGTCCCTGCCCCAGATCAACAGGTGAGGGCAGCGGATTTGCAGTCGGGCGGGGTCGAATGTCAGCGCGTTTTCCAGCCGCTCGCCCGGCCCACCAAGTCTGAGAGGCGATGCACGATACCAGTTGATCATCCCACGCAAACCCGCTGCATCACGCCACGCCGCTTTGTAGCCGACCAGGGTATCGCCGTGCAGCCAACTCATGTTCATATGCGCGGAAAACAATCCCATCAGTTTAGCAAAATCATCTGCGGCAAGAATATCCTCGGACCCCTCACGCCGCAAAAAGTGGATGTATTGCGAGGCATCGGTCTGCGGACCGCCCTTGGCAAGTTCGCGCTGGAATGGCGCAGGGTGAACGCCGTTCATGATGCTAAGCTTTGACACAAGATCCGGGCGGCCGATCGTCAATGCATAAGCGACCGACGCCCCCCAGTCATGGCCCAACACGATAACGGGCGCGTCCCCGATAAGCGCCACCATATCCGACACCAGTTGCGACGTTTTATAGTGTTCAACTTCTGACGGTCGCCAGCTTTGGCCATAACCGCGTTGGTCGGGGGCGATGCAGTGGAACCGTTCAGCCAATAAAGGCGCAAGTTCGGCCCACGCGCCCGAATGCTCGGGGAAACCGTGCAGCATCAATAACCGTGGTGCATTTTCATCGCCCCAGTGGCGGATGTAAAAGGGCTTGCCATTCAGGTCGACGGTTTCGGTCCAATGGGCTGTCATGCTGTCATCTCCATTTTTCGGCACGGCTGGGTTGAAATTTCGCGGTCGTCACAAGACAAGCGGGTCTTTCCCTTACCACGATCGCACAGTATGTGGGAAAGATGACAATGAAAATGACATATGCGGGGCACGCGCGCGCGATCACCATAATGGGTCTGCCGCTGGTCGGAGGACATCTGGGGCAGGTGGCCATTGGGGTCACCGACACTGTCATGGTGGGGTGGTACAGCGTCGAAGGGCTTGCCGCCGTCACACTTGCAAGCACCTATTTCTTTGTCCTGCTGATATTTGGATCGGGCTTCGCATGGGGGGTGATGCCAATGGTGGCCGCCTTTGACGCCGAAGGCGACGAAGTCGGGCTGCGCCGCGCCACCCGCATGGGGCTGTGGCTCTCGCTCGGATTTGCGCTGCTCGCGTTGCCGCTGTTCATATGGTCCGGGCCGATCATGGGATTGATGGGGCAGGAACCTGAGCTGGCTGAAATGGTCCGGCAATATCTGATGATCGCAGGCTGGGGCATCATTCCTGCGCTGCTGGTCATGGTGCTCAAAAGTTATCTTGCAGCGCTAGAGCGCACTCAGGTTGTGTTCTGGATCACGATATTTTCCGCGGTGGTGAACGCTCTGGCCAACTACATGTTCATTTTCGGGAACTGGGGCGCACCGGAACTGGGGGTGCGCGGCGCGGCCATTGCATCGCTGACGTCGCATAGCGCGTCTTTGCTGGCGGTCGTTATATACGTGCTGAAAGCGATGCCTGAACATCAGATTTTTGTGCGTTTATGGCGTCCCGATTGGGAAATGCTGGCACGGGTATTCCGCTTGGGGCTTCCCATCGGGGTGACAGGGTTAAGCGAGGTAGGGCTGTTCGCGGCGTCCGCGGTGATGATGGGGTGGCTGGGTACTATCGCACTGGCCGCCCACGGTATTGCGCTGCAACTGGCGTCTATCACGTTCATGATCCACCTGGGAATCAGCAATGTCGCGACAATACGCGCCGGCAATGCCTTTGGCCGTCGCGATCCAGCACACCTGGTTCGGGGTGCGGTTACAGCCACGACGATGTCGCTGTTGGTGGCAGCGGCGACCATTGTCGGTTTCGTTCTATGGCCGGAGCCATTGATCAATGCATTCATGCAGCGTGATGAGCCCGCCCGGGACCAGATTCTTGCGGTTGGGGTCGGCCTGCTGGCGATGGCAGCGCTGTTTCAGCTGGTCGATGGGGCCCAAGCCGTGGCACTGGGGCTATTGCGGGGCGTTCAGGATACCAAAGTGCCGATGATCCTTGCCGGGATCAGCTATTGGGTCGTCGGCATCCCGGCGTCTTATCTTTTTGGGTTCATGTTGGGGCTGAACGGCATCGGGGTCTGGCTTGGTCTGGTGGTAGGGTTGGGTGTGGCGGCGCTGCTGCTAAACGCACGCTTTTGGACGACCACCCTGAAGGCACTAATGCCGGCCCCAAGCATTAACATCTGACTAAGGAACGTGCGCCGGAGCCTAATTGAGCCGGTCCGCCTTTTTACGCACCAAGGCGTTGCGCAAATCATGCATGGCCATCAGCAAACGGTCAGTAACGACGTCAAGCTGGTCTTCCGTCGCCTTGGACTGAACCCATTGAGTGGTCAGGTTCAGGTGGTCCAAGGCACGGTGGATGTCATCCATTTCACGTCGCGCAAGAATTTGTTTTCGCTCTTCCATCCATGCCTGGATACGCGCCAGGTCGTCGTCGGACAGCACACGTTCGCCTTGTGGCTTGATCTCTCCGTTACGGATATTGACCACGGCAATCTGATCCATCTCGATCCGACGTTGCCGATTTTCGGTATCCACACGAAACACCGCTGCTCCGTTTTCGCGAACCCTAAAGTAATAGTCTGGCAAATCGCTCGACATGGCGTGGTCCTTCGTGCTTCAGGTCAATTTTGCGCAAAAGCTCTGAATTCGTGTGCAAGCTTCCTTGAGCGCCTCGTCGGAGGTTGCATAGCTGATGCGAAAATTCGGTGACAGACCGAACGCCGCCCCGAAAACCACAGCGACGCCGGTTTCCTCCAGCAATGCGGTGGCAAAGCTTTCGTCATCGGAGATTTCGACGCCCGCCGCCGATGTCTTGCCGATCAGCCCCGCGATGGAAGGATAGACATAGAATGCGCCTTCGGGAACAGGACACACGATGCCGTCGATATCGTTCAGCATATCCACCACCAGATTGCGACGGCGCACGAACATCTTGTTGTTCTCGGGAATGTAATGCTGCGTACCATTCAACGCTTCTACCGCCGCCCATTGGCTGATGGTGCAGGGGTTTGACGTGGACTGCGATTGTACCTTGCGCATCGCCCCGATCAGCTTTTCTGGACCGGCGGCATAGCCGATGCGCCAACCCGTCATGGCATAGGCTTTGGACACGCCATTCACGGTCAACGTGCGGTCATACAGGGCCGGTTCAACCTGCGCGGGGGTGCAGAATTTGAAATCATCATAGGCCAGATGTTCATACATATCGTCGGTCATTACCCAGACATGCGGGTGCCGCATCAAAACATCCGTAAGCGCTTTCAATTCATCCCAGCTATAGCCCGCGCCGGTGGGGTTCGACGGCGAGTTGAAGATGAACCATTTGGTATTTGGCGTAATCGCTTCTTCCAACGCGTCCGGCGTAAGTTTGAAATTATTCTCAAGCGTGGCGGGGGCAATAACCGGAGTACCGCCTGCCAGCAGTACCATGTCGGGGTAGCTGACCCAATACGGGGCCGGAATTACCACCTCTTCGCCGGGGTTCATTGTCGCCATCAGCGCGTTGTACAAGATCTGCTTGCCGCCGGTGCCAACGCTGATCTGCGCGGGCACATAGTCCAACCCGTTGTCGCGCTTGAATTTGTCGCAAATCGCACGCTTCAGTTCGGGAATCCCATCGACAGCGGTGTATTTGGTCTTGCCTGCGTTGATTGCAGCGATACCGGCATCCTTGATATTCTGCGGCGTGTCGAAGTCGGGTTCACCTGCGCCGAGCCCAATCACATCCTTGCCTGCGGCTTTCAGTTCGGCTGCCTTTTGGGTTACAGCGATGGTGGGCGACGGTTTTACGCGCGCAAGGGTCTTGGACAGCAGTTCCATTTCGGCCTCAGTTTGATATATGTACGTCACCCTCATACGGCTGAGCCACGCACCGTTCAAGCGACATCGGTGTCAAAAACAGGAGAGACACAATGACTGAGAATGAAGACTGGTACGGATCCGAGGTTGCTACCTTTGGTGATCGTGTCGCTGCTGCACGCGAGAACGCAAACATGACCCAAGCGGCATTGGCCAAACGTATCGGTATCAAGCAGTCAACGTTGCGCGCCTGGGAGGATGATCTGTCTGAACCACGCGCGAACCGCCTTTCAACCTTGGCGGGTATACTGGGGGTCTCCATGATGTGGCTGATCAATGGTGAAGGCGAGGGGGTCGATGCGCCCGAAGACGTATCGACAAATGCTGCAAGCGTGAAGGAAGTCTTGATCGCGCTGCGTGAAGTGCGTGCCGACATGCTGAAGCGGGCCGAACAGGTCGGACGTCTGGAAAAGCGACTACGTGGCATTCTTCAGGGTGAAACCCGTGACTGAGCTTTATGAATATAAGGTGAAACGCTTGCATATGAGATCGATGCGGCGTGGCATAAAGGAAATGGACCTGATCTTGCCGTCCTATGCTTCTCAAAGGCTTGCGACGATGGATGAGGACGGTTTGTCGCTGTATGATCAAATGCTCAGCGAAAATGATCACGATCTTTATCAATGGGTTACGGGGCAGTCTGTCGTACCGGATGAATATTCGGGCCTAATTGCGGATATCCAGGCGCATCTGGCGGACAACCCTCTGTAAGTCCCGAAACTTGCGCGAAAACCACCCATTTGAACGGCATCCGTTTGGTTTAACGATATATTTTAGTTTCTTCTCCAGTTTCTGACCCACAGTCAGAGTTGGAGAAGAAATATGAGTATTCAAGATTCCCTTACCATACCGGGCTCTCATGCGAACTTTATGCAAGGTTATCTTGATGCATTAAGCCTTGTTGAAAGATTGCACCGCTTGCTGCTGGACGTGATCAAAGATGAATTCGAACGGGTCGGGGTGATAGAAATCAACGCCGTTCAGGCATTGCTCCTGTTCAACATCGGGGACAACGAAGTAACCGCGGGCGAGCTGAAAACGCGCGGATATTACCAAGGCAGCAACGTCAGCTACAATTTGAAAAAGCTGGTTGATATGGGCTATATGCATCATCAGCGATGCGAGATCGACCGCAGATCAGTGCGGGTGCGCCTGACGGAAAAAGGCCGGCATATAAGCGGGGTGGTATCGGACCTGTTTGGCCGTCACGCTGTAGGGTTGAAAAAGAAAGGTGTTCTTGGCCCGGCCGGGATGGAAGATGTCACCCTCTCGCTCAAGCGGATGGAGCGATACTGGTCCGATCAAATTCGCTATATTTACTGACTTTCTTCCGTACGCTTTTTGATATGAGGCATTCCGGATCAGTGGGTCTGGACCTCGGCAATCTTGCGGATCATGATGGCGTCATGCACGAAACCCTAGGTTAGGCGGAAAATGAACCTGATGCACCCATTGCGGCTTGCTGCTTTCGCGATTGACCAACAGGGGGGCAATCCTGCCGGGGTTGTGATCGCGGATCACCACCCAACGGACGCAGAGATGCGCCAGATCGCAGCTGATGTGGGGTATTCCGAAACAGTTTTTGCCCGCGCCGCCGGGGACGGATGGCGCGTTCGTTATTTCTCGCCGGAAAGCGAAGTCCCTTTTTGCGGTCATGCCACCATTGCCTTGGGGGCTGCCTTGGCGGATCGGTTCGGCGACGGCATCTTTGATCTGACCTTAAATGCAGCCCAAATAACCGTCGAGGGTCGACATTCAGACACCCATTTACACGCAGCGCTGCAATCGCCGCCCACGAAAAGCAAACCCGCAACGGAGCCGGTTACCGAGGCGGCGCTGCAATTGTTCGGCCTAACCGCCAACGACCTGGACCCACGGATAAAACCCTCGCTGGCCAACGCTGGTGCAGATCACCTGATCCTCACTTTGAACAGTCGCGCCACGCTGGCCGGCATGGCTTATCCGCTGGATCCAGGCAAGAAGTTGATGAGGACGCACGGATTGGTCACCATCGCGCTGGTCTGGCCAGCATCCGACACACTGTTTCACGTAAGAAATGCCTTTGCCTCCGGCGGTGTCCTGGAAGACCCGGCCACAGGGGCTGCGGCGGCGGCATTTGCCGGGATGCTGCGCGATATCGACTGGCCCCATGGGGGCGAGATTACCTTGATCCAAGGCGAGGATATGGGCGCAAAATCAATGATAACCGCCCAGATTTCGCCCACTCCGGGAAGCTCGATCCGCATCAGCGGGGGGGTGCGCTATCTTTGATCCGCCGTAAGCTGGGCGACAGACAGACCGGCCAATTCACGCAATAACTTGCGTACCATTGCAGCCTCATAATCGGCATACCCTCTCGCGGTCTCAGCAAAAGCGTCGGCACCTGTAATGACTTCCGCTTTGAAATATGCCGCTAGATCTTCGTTGCCGGCATCGCTACCTTCAACGGGGCGCGGACGGTCCAAAGTGACAACCAGCGCATTGACCGTTATCCCCATGCCCGCCATGTTGTTTTTGACATCTCGGGGACGTGGCCCGAGGTTGGACTTTCCATCACCCGAAATGTCCAAGGTGCGCTTTGCACAATCCGGGCGCTGGCTCAGGTGTTGTGCGCCCGCTGCCATGGCCGCGCCAAGTGCGGTACCCGGCGACGCATCGCGACGCGCGGTGCTGGCCAACTGATCAATAACTTCATCTATTGTGGCGCTTCCGGAGATATCGGTCCAAGGCACCAGAACTCTTTGATCATCCGGGCCGCTCCATTCATAGATCAGCACCGAAACCACTGCGGGTCGTGTTGCCAGCAAAGCGTCACGCACATTGGGGTTGCCCAAGGCTGACGCGACACCATCCAGCTGCAATCGATATTCGCGCGCATCGACCGATCCCGAAACATCAAGCCCCAGAACCAGCGCTTGGCGACATGGGGCGGCGTTTGCAGTCCCTGTCAGTGCAAGAGCCGCGGCCAACGCCCTTATCATCCGGCGGACTCCGGCTTGCGAAGCTGCCCAATGGCAGGGGGTGTCAGTTCTCTCTCCAGTTTAATCCGCATCGCGCGCTCATAGTCTCGAAAGCCGTTGGCTATGATCAGAAAAGCCCCCGGGCCGTGCAGCACCTGGTTTTGGTAATAGTCAACCAGTTCCACTTCGGCTTCAAACTCTGCAGCGTTCACCACCAAACCGTTGACCGTCACGTCGCCAAACGGGAATTCCGTATAGGCAAGCTGCGGTCCAAAACCTTCGTTGTTTTGACCGTCACCAGCCATGTCGAGAGTGGCATAAAGACATTCCGGCCCGCGCTCCAGCAGTGCCGCCCCAAAACCAAGCCCGTATCCCATGGCGGTAGGGAAATCATTATAGCTCCGCTTGCTGTATGCGATGGTTTCCGATGCTTCGCGCAGGGCGGAGGGGCTATCGATCATCCGCCAATCCAGTATGATGTGCTGATTGTATCGCCCTGACCATTCATAAACAGCCAGAGCGACAGGCAGATCAGACGAGAAAAAGGCTGTTCTGACCGGTTCGGACAGCAACGCCGAGGCCAATCCGCCGCGTTGCAACCTGTCTTCTTCGGCATCGACCGAACTGGACACATCCATCGCCAGAACCAAGGCCAACCTGCACCCTGCGGCGGATGCCGCCGCCGGCACAGTCATCAACAGTACTGAAAACGATAAATTTTTCAGCACCTTTCCGATCATTACCAATGGCCGGTGTTTGCCATGCTTGCCCAAGGTTCGGCTGGCTCAAGCGCGTCACCTTCTTGGAGCAATTCGATTGATACATTGTCAGGCGACCGAATAAACGCCATGCGCCCGTCACGTGGGGGGCGATTGATCGTCACGCCGTTATTCCGAAGCATCTCGCAAGTCTCGTAGATGTTTTCAACCGTATAGGCGAGGTGACCGAAATGGCGACTGTCGTCCGGCAATGCATCATCACCGTCCCAATTATAGGTAAGCTCTACATCCGCATGACCGTCATCCTGGCCCGGGGGGCACATGAATATAAGCGAAAACCGGCCTTCTTCATGATCGATCCTGCGGCGTTCTTGCAGCCCCAGCAGTTCATAGAAAGCCTGGGATTTTTCCAGATCTTTAACGCGTACCATTGTGTGAAGATACTTGATCGGCATGGGAGGTCCTTTTGATCTAATTGCGCCTTGAACCTAGCATGGCTGGTAGATCATGCCAGCACTTCTCAGAATTTTGATCGAATGCCCACGGCGACAGAGATTTCTCGGGTATCGAACCTGCTGACATTCGACTGGGTGCGTCCTGCGCGGATCCTTACCGTGGGGGCAAAGCCCGCGTAATCCATATCAGGCAAAAAGATATTCACATCTGCATAGGCTGACCGGTCCTGTTTGCCGCCGGGCACGTTGAAAACGGCTACGTAGTCTGGATAATCTGATCGGCCAAGCACCAGCCCCACGCTTACCAGCGCGGGACCAATCTGGTCGGCAAAGCTATAGGTCATACGCACGGCGGCGGCCGAGACACGGCTGTTTACAAAGTCGCTGGCGGTGTTCAGCAGGTTCAGTGATACAGAGACACTGTCCCCCCATCCCAAAGTGTGCCGCGCACCGGCGACGACCCCGAGCGTGCGGCTGTCATAGATGTCTGACCGCGCGGAAAATCGTTGTTCCACGCTGGAGTTCAGGGTCAATGCCGTCCGCGCGTTCATCTGCCACTGATGGCCTGCCCCCAAGCGGACAAAGCCATAATTGGGGTTACCCCCTATCCAGTATCGGCCAACCGCGGCATTAACGTCTACGCTGCTTCCCGGGCTACCGATCGCGAATTGTTGGTTCAACGCGATTTCGCCATAGGTGCTTGCCAAGTCGCTGTTGCGCACATTGGGCGCGGTTGTATTCGCTGCGCTGTCCAATGCGATGCGCTGCACAAACACCCGCGCGGAAACGTCCATGCGCGACGTAGCCGTACCGCGCAATCGATAGCCCACGATCCCGTCGATTGACCCAATCACGCCGGACAACGCCTGCGCCGATCCGCTTAGCTGCCCCGTGAACGGAAGCCCGTCGATCACTTGCTGGGCGGTATCCGCCCCGTTGTTGACGTTGGTAGAAGGTCTTAGCCCGCCGCTCAGAGAAAAAGAAAACGGGTTTTGTTGCCGGACTTTGGCGTAATCCTTTGCCAGCTGTGCCTCTATCTGCGCGGAGGGAGCGTGCTGCACCGCGCGACGCAACCATAGCTGCGTCAGGGTAGGCCGTTCTTCTGCATAGGAAAGCCGGGCTGCCAGCTCGGCCGCCTCGAATTTCTGGACGGGTACTGTTGAATAGCGATAGGCACGTGACGCCGCCTGGCGGCCTTCGCGGTTGCGGCCCATCTCGGCGTAAGCGTTGGCCAGCACGTAATGCCCATATGTGGATCTGGGGTCGGCCTCCAGCAGACCGCCGGCTATCTTTGAGGCCAGTTCGGGTCGGCCATTGGACAATGCGTGCGCCGCCAATGCCCGTGCCTCGGGTAACGAAAGCTCAACAGCGTTTTGCTGCGCCCGGGTCCAGTGGGGGGCGACGGATAGGGCAACTGCGACGCAGACCACGGCAAGAGTTTGCGGTTTCAAGACACCTTGCATGCGCGCCCTTAGCGCACGGGCTGATTGCAGATCGGATCTTCGTTCGGCTGGCCACACTGCGCCAACACGAATGCACCATATTCGATTACCGGGTCCAAGTTGTCTGTCGGGGATGCCAGATGCTGCTCGGCGCGAACCACTCCTGCCACCTCGGTCGCGCCGACACCGCCGAAAATCCCGCCATATTCGCCGACGGTCGTATTCCTCTGCGATGCGGTACCAAGGAAGCTCCCGTCTTCGGCAATAGCCGTCCCATCCAGCGCAATGTTGGGAACGCTATAGGGCGCGTCGGTTTTATAGTCCACGATTTCCCGCTGGTAGATGATCCCATCAACGGTTGCATCGGTAAAGTCGCCGGTGATAACTACTTTTCCGGTAACCTCCGCCGCCTGCACAGACAGCGGGTCATCCGGTGTGCCTGGCGTGACTGAGGTCAAATCCTCGCCTGAGCCTTCGATATTCAGCAGCCCGACATAATTGCCAGCATAAGTCACCAGACCACCTTCGCCCTGCGTTCCGGGTTGTACCGGTGCTACATACGACGCACTTGAATATCCAGCGCCCGAAAAGAATTCCTCAAACTGGCCGCCGGTAACGATTACAGTTGCACGGGTACCATTGATGTCTTTCACGTAGGCGGTGACGTGGCGATCCAGTGAACCGTCCTGTGCTGTGTATGCTTCATATCCCGCTCGATCCAAGCCAGGACGGCGGCGATAAGCTGCGGTAAACTGGCTGTCGTCTGCGTTGATGCCCGTAACGGTGAGGGTCTGGGCAGTGGGGTTATACGCGAAGCTTTTCAAGTTGTTGGCCAGTGTTTCGGGGATGGCGGTGCCGCCTGTCCCGTTTCCACCACCATTTACAACGGTCACGGAGTTGAACGGGGTACCACCGCCGCATGCCGCCAACCCCAGACACAGCGCGAACCCTGATACACCGGTTTTCATAATCCATTTGCCTCAAATATTCTTTTTGTTGAGACAACAGTCGCTATTTCGCGGTGCGATTGTCAATGTTCCAACAACGTTCGGGCGTATTCTCCGCGAAAGTGCTACCCAAAAACAATACTGCATATAGCGGTTTCGATGTGGGCTTGGCGCAGATATAGTGAGGGCCGAATCTACGCCCATATGACAGGACGTCCCCCATGCCACTGAATAAAGACCAACAAGCCGAAATCGACGCCCTGCGCGCGCATCCCAGACCTACCTTGCGGGCTGTGTCCGAAGGCATGGAGGCCCATCTGTACAAGGCGATCCCCGTTCTGGACCACGGGTTTGTGCGCGTCATTGACTATATGGGCGATGATGCTGCGATTTGCCAGGCGGCACGGGTCAGCTATGGCAAAGGCACAAAAACAGTACAGAATGACGAAGGGCTGATCCGCTATCTCATGCGGCACTGGCATTCCACCCCGTTTGAAATGTGCGAAATCAAGTTGCACGTCAAACTGCCGGTATTTGTCGCGCGGCAGTGGATACGCCACCGGACAGCAAACGTGAATGAATATTCTGCCCGCTATTCGATCCTTGACCGCGAGTTCTATATTCCGAGCCCCGACCACGTGAATGCGCAAAGTGTCGTGAACAATCAGGGGCGCGGCGGCGTGCTTGAGGGCGAGGAAGCGGCCCGTGTGCTTGAAATTCTCAAGACCGACAGCAACCGCGCATATGACAACTACGAGTCGATGATCGGCGAAACCGGCCCCGATGGGCAGCCCCAGGACGGCCTGGCACGGGAACTGGCGCGGATGAATCTACCCTCAAACATCTACACGCAGTGGTATTGGAAGGTAGATTTGCACAACCTGTTCCATTTCCTGCGACTGCGGGCCGATGCCCATGCCCAATACGAGATCCGCGTTTACGCAGATGCAATCTGCAACCTCGTGGCAGATTGGGTCCCAGCCGCTTATTCCGCGTTCGAGGATTACCGCCTGGGCGGGGCGACACTGTCGGGCAAGGCTCTCGATTGCATTCGCAGAATGGTGAAGGGCGAAGAGGTCACCCAGGAAAGTTCCGGGATGTCAAAAGGGGAATGGCGCGAATTTCAGCAGGTTGTACGGTAGCCCGCTTTTTTTAAATGAAATCAGCAGCATAAGCTACCGCTCCTCCTGCCCTGAAGGTCGGTGATGCATGCGAAGCGGCCGTCTCGTGCAGGATCTTGAGCGATCGCCTTGTTGCTTCTGGAGACGTTCCGCGCATTGACATAAAATGACCTCTGTGTTCTCGATCGGAAAGCAATGTCGGCCGGAAAGCTACATAGTATGCCCGAACCCTTTGAGCGCCTCGTAGAGCGGCAAATCCAGAAGGCCCTTGCTGAGGGCAAACTGCGTGGCCTAGAAGGTGAGGGGAGACCGCTAGCAGACCGCTCGGGCGAGGCATTCATTGACATGGCGACGGCAGTAGCGGGCCGCATAATGGCCGAGGCAGGTGCCTTGCCCGAGGAATTCAAAATCAAGAAGCTGCTCGATGCGGCGAAGCAGAGCTACAGGGAGGCAGAGGGTGACGATGCCAAACACGTTGCGATGGCTCTGATCGCTGACCTCCAGCAACGTTACAACATAGCCGTGGAGGCGCGGCGGCGGTTCATGGGGACTTAGCAGCAAGCGGTTCAGTGTCCGCCGCACAGCATCGGAAAACGCGGACCCGGAGCCAATCCACCACTGCATGGGGACCACCGACACACGCCTTGTCTACCTCGACGATATACTCCAGCGGCCGCAGCTCTGCGTTCCGGTCGTTCATCAGCTGCGTGATGGCGTGACCCATCGTCCACGCGGTTTTCTGCTTCCGCACTTCATAGGCAGCGTTGACACTCCGACGAAACCGGGCACATTCAAGGCATGTTCACCCTCTCATCGCCCCCGGACGGATTCATCGAGGATCCGTTTCCATTTTACGATCAGTTGCTGGATCAGACTCCGGTCTGCCCTCAACCCGATGGGTCATTCCTGATCTGCAAACACGCAGACCTGAGCGCGATCTACCGCGATACCAACATCTATGTATCTGACAAGAAAACGGCTTTTGGCCCGAAGTTCGGGCAGGGGTCAGCGTTGTATGAGCACCACACCACGTCACTGGTGTTCAATGATCCGCCGCTGCATACCCGCGTGCGACGCATCATGACTGCCGCCCTGACGCCCAAGGCGCTTGCCCGGATGGAACCGGGACTTATCGATGTAGTCGATCAATTGTTGGACACGATGCCGCGCGAACCTGACCTGATCGACGATTTCGCCGCGACCATACCGGTTCAGATTATCGGTAATCTGCTGGACGTGCCCATGGCCGAACGCGGACCCCTGCGGGACTGGTCGCTGGCCATCTTGGGTGCGCTGGAGCCGACGTTGACCCAGACCCAGCTTGAACAGGGAAACCGGGCGGTCAGCGAATTCAAAACCTATCTGCAAGACTTGATCGCGCGGCGCAAAGCGACCCCGGGCGACCCTGATACCGATGTGCTCACCCGGCTTATCTTTGGCGACAGTCACGGGGAACTGACAGAAAACGAGTTGATTCATAACTGTATTTTCATCCTGAACGCAGGGCATGAAACGACAACGAACCTGATTGGGTCGAGCCTTGCGTTGCTGCATGACCACGCCGATCAACGCTCCAAGCTTGCGCGTGATCCAAGCTTGATTACGTCATGTATCGAAGAGGTTTTGCGCTTCCGGTCACCCAATCAGTTTGGCAATCGGGAAACAACAAGGCCTGTAGCGATCGGCGGGTATGAAATTCCGGCTGGAACGAATCTGCATTTGTGTATCGGCGCGGCCAATCGCGACCCCGAGGTATTCGACAATCCGACCCATTTTGATATTACCCGGCACCCCAACCGTCATCTGGCATTCGCAGGTGGCCCGCATGTCTGCGTCGGCCTGACGCTTGCCCGTATGGAAGGGCGGATCGCGATTGATCGTTTCCTGAAAAAGTACCCGAAATTCAGTCTGTCCCCTTCGCGCACATATGGCAGGCGCATACGGTTTCATGGGCCAGCGCACCTTCCTACACGGCTGTTTTGACACCTGAAAATCGGCTTTCCGGACGAAATGACTAGACACATGCGGGTGAGCTGGGCACATTGAAAGAAGGTTATTCAGATATCGCGGGGGACAAGATGCGTTTTAAAATGGAATTATTTGGCATAATCGGGATGGTCGGGGCGGTCTTGGTGCCCGTTCAAGGTTCTGCCGAGGTGAAAGTATACCCTTATCCCAGTTCGGCAAACTATTGTCCCGCAGGGCTTCAGCCGGTCGCTATCAACGGTATCATTTCTTGTGGTACCCCAAACCAGTCTATGACCTATCAACAGGTCAAGGTGCACCCGGCACGCCACAGAGCTCACCACGAACGCCACTATCATCCGCAACACCAACCCCGGGCTGTCCGGTATTCCTGTTTCCCGGGTGACAAAGGCTGCCGCTAGTCACGACCAGGCCGGCAGAGCCGGTCAGGGCGGCCGTTCGTTCATGCGCCAACGGTCGTCCGTGTGCTGTGCCACGCGCTGAAAACCCAATAGGATGATGACAGCGCCATGATAACGCACCCCGTTTGCAATACGCCCGCATGATAACGCGCTCCCGTATTGACAAGGCAGGATGCTGCGGTGGCGTGAAGCCAAGCTAGGCAGAACGCGTAAATTTAGGATTGAGAATGCTGATCTACGGACTCAAGAATTGTGACACTTGTCGCAAGGCAATGCGAAGCCTACCGGATGCAAAGTTGGTTGACGTCCGCGCACTGGGTGTGCCCGCCGATGTGATGGGCCACGCCTTCGAGGCGTTTGGCGAAGCGCTGGTGAACAAGCGTTCGACCACGTGGCGCGCGTTGACCGACGCTCAACGCGCCGAAGATACCCTGGTGTTGTTGTCGAACCATCCGACATTGATGAAACGCCCGTTGATTGCGTTCAACGATCAGGTTTTTCTAGGTTGGAACAACGAAATAGAGGCCGAAGTTAAAGCTTTGTCATAGCGCATTTTGAAGCCGGGAGGGTCGCAGGCCTGCCAAGCGGTCGACAGCGAAAGGCCCGCCGCCCTTTATGACCAGCGTCAAAAGCACAAACACCCAGAAACTCCGCTGGTCCAATATTGTACTGTCGGGAAATCTGTCAAACCAGCCGCCCAACGCATCAACCTGTCCGTGCCCAAATACATCCGTGAATGACTGCACCATCACGAATACGATCAAACCCAGGGCTGCAATTCTGGTGAACAGCCCCAACACGATGAGTACCGGCAAGATGAATTCTGCGAGTATGCCGGCGTATACGATGATGTGCTGAAGCATGCCCAAACCCGACGGATCATAACCGGCGGCCTCGAACGCTTTGGGGAGAATTTGGACATATGCGCCCATCGAGGGCGATAATGCACCGCTAAACCCTTGGCCAATCTTGGTTAAGCCGGAATTGATGAAATACATAAAAAGGGTCGCAGCAAAAAGCAGGCGGCCACAAGTTGGAATGATCCATTCCTGATCCGCCATATTAGCTACGATATTGCCATAGATGTTCAGGGGTCTCAGCATCTCAAAAACCCTGAACTTTGCAGAACGCAGCGCTTTGGAATGCTACAATCAAGCTTTTCGAGAGATCAAATTCTGGCGTGGCGGCCAAGGCTGCATCGTATGCTTGTTCAAATGTATCACCCATGCCGAGCCTATTCAGCCAAAAGGCAGCACCCATCGGTAACAGGTAGGGTTGGGGGTCGAATTCAGGACGCGTTATCAAGACATCCTGCGCCTGCGGTGTGGGTTTTGGCGCGTCCGCGACATTGTTGAAGCGCCAGATGTCGAATATCGGCCAGTTGGATCGCAGGATGCGCGTGGAGGCCGCAAGCAACATCCTTTCCTGCATCAACACGTCCAGCGGCAGAGATTGAAGCACGGTGGGGTCAATCGGAACAGTGTCCGCCGCATGGTATGACGCGCGAAAAGCAAGGTCTAGCTTGGCGCAATCTGCCAGATACCCAAACTTGGAAAGCTCTGGCATGTCGGCCAGAAACTGAGGAAATTCAGCGCCATAATGCATCATCAAAGGAGAACGGGGCGGGTGCGCCCGTACAAACGCCGGTGCCAGGGTGTCAAAGCTTTTTCCGCCCAGAATTTTGTATACCAGCGGAAAGGCTGTCCGAAGTGCGGCGATCAGCGAATGTGTGACGTTGTTGCGGTAGACGTCATAGCGATTGCCTGCGGCCTGGCGGGTGCCGTTTTCCAGACCCTTAGGGGCGGGGTAGCCGGGATCGAGCAACCCCAAGCGGAATGTATCAAGGGATGTCATGCGGCCAGAACCTCTGCGATGCGTTTGGTTTCGGCTTGTAGCGCGGGCCAATCGGGCACGTCGTTGTCCCATTCAACCAATACTGGCTTGGGACCGGTTTTGCCCAACGTGTATTTCAAAAGCTCCCAAACTGGCTCATCCACTGGTTGACCGTGTGTGTCGATCAAGAGCGGCGCGCCGGAATCGTCGGTTTGCGTATCGTGGCCCCCGACGTGAATCTCGTGAACATGGTTAATCGGATAGGCATCAATGTAGTGGGACGCAGATATGCCAAGATTCACTGATGAAATGAACACATTGTTGACATCCAGCAAGAGACCGCAGGAAGTCTTGTGGACAACTTCGGCAATAAAGTCAGTTTCAGATAAGGTTGATTCAGCAAAAACAAGATAGCTGGATGGGTTTTCCAGCAGCATCTTTCTACCTAACGTGTCTTGAACCTGATTGATGTGATCCGCAACACGCGCCAGCGTCGCTGGTGTATAGGGAAGCGGAAGAAGGTCGTTCAGGAACTCTGAACCGTGGGTGGACCATGCAAGATGTTCCGAGAAACTGGCCGGTTTTGCCCAATCGCATAGGGCTTTCAACCGTTTAAGGTGGTCGACATCCAGCGGCATTTCTCCTCCGATGCTAAGTCCAACCCCGTGGATCGAAAGGGCGAACCTTTCAGACAGCGCGGCAAGCTGCGCGCGGGGGCGGCCGCCGTCACCCATATAGTTTTCCGCATGCACCTCAATCCATTCAACTGGATCAGGATCGTCGCAGAGCTGTTTGAAATGCTGAGGTTTATATCCTACGCCAGGCGTATTGGGGAGCCGGTCAAATTGTCTGGTACTGTCAAGCATGACATGTCTCCCCTCGAGGTTGGCGCGGTCTGACGGCGGCGCATGAAACCATTGATATCATGCGCCTCTGTAGGCTTAGCTAGGAACGTCGCGGGTCAATGCTTCCAGCGAACCGGTGCGCTTGGAACCGTCTGCCGCATTGGGCAATTCCATGGTTTCGCACGTTCCCGCATCAACCAATGTCCACGAGTTGCCTTGATAGTCATTGACCGATGTGCCGGCGCAGGTCGTACCGGGACCGGCTGCACAGTCGTTTTTACCCGCGAGCGAAACGCCATAGCATTTTTCTTTCGAGGCCGCGTTGGCGCTGGTAGCGGGTGCGGACATTGCCGCGGCGATCGCTCCGGCGACCGCAAGGGATTTCATAGTAGCTGACATATGTTCGTCCTTCTAATGGTTTGGTTTGATGGGTGATAAGACAAGTAAATCCGCGAACCTGCGACAAATCCACTCACGTAGCAGTGTGTCACAGCCGCGTCAGTATTTGGGTAGGTTTCTTGTAACAATCGGTAAATTATCACGGATCGTAACCGCATTGTTGAAATATTCAGTTATATTCCAAACAATGCGGTCGCGAAATAATTACGAATGTTTCAGTCAGCGGCGCAAATCGGGGGGGGTGGCCTCAAGCGCCAAAGCGTCCGCCACCTCGGCCAAAGGTTGGACCGAAGTCTGCTTTTCGCCCAAGCGTCTGACCGAGACAGTCTTCTCTTCCACTTCACGTGCGCCGACCGCCAGAATGACAGGCACTTTGCCGACCGAATGCTCGCGCACCTTATAGTTGATCTTTTCATTGCGCACATCGGCCTCGGCGCGCACACCTTGTGCTTGTAGCGTCGCAACAACCTCGCGGACATAGTCATCTGCGTCTGAGGTGATGGATGCAACGACGACCTGGCGCGGAGCCAGCCAGAACGGCAGCTTGCCCGCATGTTCTTCGATCAGAATCCCGATAAACCGTTCAAATGACCCCAAGGTCGCCCGATGCAGCATCACAGGACGGTGCTTCGCGCCGTCCGACCCGATATAGGACGCATCCAACCGTTCCGGCAGCACAAAATCAACCTGGTGGGTGCCACACTGCCAATCGCGGCCAATGGCATCGGTCAATACAAATTCAAGCTTTGGGCCGTAGAACGCGCCTTCGCCGGGATTCAACGTCGGTTCAATACCGGCAGCGCGGGTGGCAGACAAAAGGGCGGATTCCGCTTTGTCCCACACCTCGTCAGAGCCTGAGCGTTTTTCGGGGCGGTCTGAAAATTTGACGCTGAAGCTTTCAAAACCGAGATCTTTGTAGATCTCAGACAGGAACGCGATGAATGTGGCGGTTTCCGCTTCGATCTGGTCTTCGGTGCAGAAAATATGTCCGTCGTCCTGGGTAAATCCGCGCACCCGCATGATGCCGTGAAGAGCCCCAGAGGGTTCATACCGATTGCACGAACCGAACTCAGCCATGCGCAACGGCAAGTCCCGATAGGATTTCAAACCCTGGTTGAAAACCTGAACGTGGCAGGGGCAGTTCATCGGTTTAAGCGCGTTGACGGCTTTTTCCCGCGCATGTTCTTCATCGACTTCCACGATGAACATGTGGTCTTGGTATTTTTCCCAATGGCCCGACGCTTCCCAAAGTTTGCGATCGACAACCTGGGGCGTATTCACCTCGACATAGCCACCCTTGCGTTGTTTGCGGCGCATATAGTCTTGAAGCTGGGTATAGATCAGCCACCCGTTGGGGTGCCAGAAAACCTGTCCGGGTGCTTCTTCTTGCATGTGAAACAGGTTCATCTCGCGACCCAGCTTGCGGTGGTCGCGCTTGGCGGCTTCTTCAAGCATATTCAGGTGGGCGCGCAGTTTCTCCTTGCCGGTGAAGGCGACACCGTAGATGCGCTGCAACATGGGGCGGTTGCTGTCGCCGCGCCAGTATGCACCGGCAATGGACATCAGTTTAAACGCGTCGCCGGGAACCTGTCCGGTGTGCTGAAGATGCGGACCTCTGCACAAATCCTGCCAGTCACCGTGCCAATACATGCGCAGCGGCTCATCGCCGGGGATCGCGTCGATAAGTTCGACCTTGTAGGGTTCGTTCAGGTCTTCGTAATGTTTGATGGCGCGGGGGCGGTCCCATACTTCGGTGCGGATAGCGTCACGCTTGTTGATGATCTCTTTCATCTTCTTTTCGATCAGACCAAGATCTTCGGGGGAAAACGGTTCCTTGCGGTCAAAATCGTAATACCAACCATCCTTGATGACCGGCCCGATGGTCACTTTGGTCTCTGGCCAGATTTCCTGAACGGCGCGGGCCATGATATGCGCAAGGTCATGGCGCAGCAATTCGTTGGCCTGATCTTCGTCCGCCATGGTATGGATCGCGATGTCGGCATCGGCGTTGATTGGCCACGCCAGATCGACATGCGCACCATCCACGGTCGCACTGATCGCCTTCTTGCCAAGCGACTTCGAGATGTCGTTGGCCACGTCGCCCGCAGTTATACCTGCGTCATATTGCCGTGCGTTGCCATCGGGAAGGGTGAGAGTAATCTGAGCCATGCTGGCCTCCTCGTCGGTTTGGCGCCTACGAGACGCCCGGTTGCGGGTTTATATCCGTGGCCTATCTGGCGGTGCTGCGCAGGCTTGTCAATATCACGACGGCACCGGCGTGGCGTTTGCGACCGTTGCGGACCCATAGGCCGGGTTGCCCCGGGGCGTCTGCGGCAATTGGTCCCGCGCGGGCCCAAGGTGCCGATTGAACGCAGGCGACACAGCTTCTATGATGCAAGGATGAATTTGATCCAAGAGAGGTTCATCATGTCCAACTACAATCGCAATTTCGATCTCTCGATAAGCGATATTGACCTGATCGAGGCAGCACTGCACGTGACCAAGCGCGATCTTTCCATGGATGCCCTAAACGGCACGCAGGCGATGTTGCCTGTCGATGCGACAGAAGATTCCTTGCGTAAAATCGACGATCTGCTTGGACGCCTGCACAATCAAAAGATTTTCTATAGACCAACCAAGGGCACGTATCTGGGCGGATGACAGCGACCTCGTATCTGGACACGCCACAAGGCCGCAAACTGGCCTTTCACCGGGTTGAGGGACGCGGCCCCTGCGTTGTTTTTCTGGGTGGTTTGAAATCAGACATGCTGGGAACCAAGGCGGTTTTCTTGGAAGAATGGGCTGTTCGGACAGGCCACGCCTTTTTGCGCTTCGACTATTCTGGTCACGGAGAATCCTCGGGGGTATTCACCGACGGCTGCATCGGCGATTGGGCCGAAGATACAAGAGCCGCTGTTACGGCACTGACTGACGGCCCGATCATTCCGGTGGGGTCATCGATGGGGGGGTGGCAGGCGTTGCTGCTCTCGCGGGCTATGCCCGATGCTATTGCCGGATTGGTCACCATCGCCGCAGCCCCCGACTTTACCGAAGACGGTTATTGGGCCAGCTTCACGGATGCCCAAAAGCGGACGCTTGTCGATGAAGGGCAGGTCGAACTGCCGTCGGACTATATGGAGCCCTACGTCATAACGCGCCGCATGATTGAGGATGGCAGAAAGCAATTGGTGCTGCGCGACACGCTTTCCCTGCCGTTTCCCACGCGGTTTCTTCAAGGAACAGCCGATACTGCGGTCAGCGTTGCCACCGCTGTGCGTCTGCTTGAACATGCACAAGGACCAGACATGCAGTTGCAGCTGGTCAAGGATGCTGATCATCGGTTTTCTGATGACAGATGTCTGTCGTTGTTGTCGGATGCGCTGAACCAGGTGATCGCATTGGCGACCTAGGCAAGCCTTGAACTGCGCAAGGCGACGTGGTTCGAAACAAAGGACGTGTCCATGCGAAAACCTGCCAGCATGTGGAGCCTGGAGACCTTTGGAAGGACGCGCCTGTCGAAGCACTTTTTCATGCGTGACTTTCTTTTTTCTGAGATATCCGCCTTTCACGGCATCCCGAATATTCCCGACCGGCCAGACGTGGCCATCAAGAACGGGCGTGCCTTCTGCACGACGCTGCTTGACCCCCTTGAAGAAACGTTCGGCAGAATAGCGGTGCGATCGGGGTACCGTTCACCCTCTCTCAATCGCTTTGGGAACGTTCACAAGCTTAACTGTGCCGCGAACGATAATCCGGCCGAATGCCATATTTGGGACCGGGGCAGGGGCGCTGATGCGATCGCCGGCGCAACCATCGTCATCCCCTGGTTCGCGGATCAGTACCAACAAGGGCGCGATTGGCGCGATCTGGCCTGGTGGGTCCATGACCATCTGGCCTATTCCGAGATGTGGTTTTTCCCCAAGCTGGCGGCATTCAATCTGGTTTGGCGCCCCGGTCCGCTGCGAACGATATCCAGTTACGTCACACCAAGGGGCATGCTTTTACGTAGCGGTGCGATGCCGTCAGAGCCTCCCGACCTTCGCAAACAACGCTACGCTGATTTTCCGCCCTTGCGTGGGATCGCCTATCCGTGATGTTATCGGCCGTAATGGCCGTGTTACATCATATCCGCAGGCGAGGAACGAAATGAAAAGTCGGTGTGACGCTTATGGCTGAACCTTTGGTTCTCTTGCCCGGTCTGATGTCCGACGCACGAGTCTTTTGGCCGCAAATCGCCGCTCTGTCATCGACGCTTTCCGTTACCGTTGCCCCAGTCACCTTGGGTGAAAGGGTCGAGGAGATTGCCTCGGGGTTGTTGGATCAACTGCCTAAACGCTTTGCTTTGGCGGGTCTTGGGCTAGGCGGCATTATCGCCTTGGAGGTCATGCGCCGTGCCCCGGATCGCATCACGCGGATTGCGTTGATCGACACCAACCCGATAGCCGAAACGCCTCAGGTCGCGGCGGCGCGGGAACTGTTGATCGTCAAGGCGAAATCCGGTCGGATGGCGGATGTCATGAACCACGAAATCCAACCGGGCTTTTTGGCACCGGGGCCCAACCGCAATGCGATTATCGACATTGCGATGGATATGGCCGAAACGCTCGGCCCCGAGGTGTACGTGCGCCAGGCGCGTGCCTTGCAGCGCGGGCGTGATCAGCAACCGGTATTGCGCAAGTGCAAAGTCCCCGCTTTGGTGATGTGCGGCGATGTCGAAAAGCTGAACAGGATCAAACGTCACAGTTTCCATGGCGGAACTCATTCCCAACGCGACCCTGAGCGTCATCGCCGGTGCCGGTCTGCTTCCCACCCTGGAGCAACCTCAAGCGTCAACCGTCGCTTTGAGAAGTTGGATGAAGATACCGTCTGCGCTTCGCTGAAAATGGCAAGACCCGCCCAAACACCCGGTCAGGGGCGATTATGGGCGGGTGATAGATTAGACTGGCGTCGATTTGGTCGGCGGAGTCTTGGCTTCGGGTGCTGGCGTGGAAGGCCCCTTGGCTTCAGCAGTCTTGGGTGATGTCGCCTTGGCTGCACCGGGTACCGAAGCAGGCGCTGGACTCGCCGCCGACTTTGACGGCGCGTCTTTGGCGCTGGCAGGTGCAACCGGCGCGTCTTTGGCGCTGGCAGATGCAGCCGGCGCGGCTTTGGCGCTGGCAGGTTTTTCTACGACTGCTTTTGTCTGCGGTGCCTGGTTTGCATCGATGAACTTGAGAACCAGAGGGCGGATGTTGTCGCGCCAGCTTTTCCCCGCGAAAATGCCATAGTGACCGGCACCCTCTTCAAGATGGCTCGCCTTTTTGTCTTCCGGCAAGCCGGTGCATAGGGCCAGCGCCGCGATACACTGGCCGGGCGCGGAAATATCGTCTTTCGTCCCCTCGACAGTTTTGACGGCAACAGTGGTGATCTTGCCGATATCGATTGGCTTGCCGCCGACGCTGAACTGGTTTTTCCCGACTTCGTTATTTTTAAAGATACGTTCAACCGTGGAAAGATAAAATTCGGCGGGCATGTCCATGACAGCAAGATATTCGTCGTAGAACTTGTTGTGTTTATCGTGATCAGTCGCTTCGCCCTGCGCGACCCGCATGATTTGATCACGGAAAGCCTTGGCGTGAGTTTCCATGTTCATCGAGATGAAGGAATTAAGCTGAAGCAGACCGGGATAGACTTTGCGTCCCACGCCCTGATGCTGGAAGCCGACTTGCTGGATCATCATCTCCTTGAGCTGGCCCATGTTCACGCGGTGGCCGAAATCGGTAACTTCGGTCGCCTTGGCTTCGGGGTCGATAGGCCCGCCGATCAAGGTCAGCGACCGAGGCTGAGCCTTGGGGTCCTCTTCGGCAAGGTAGGCAGTCGCCGCCAGCGTCAGCGGTGCAGGCTGGCACACGGCAATGACATGGACGTCAGGCCCAAGATGGCGCATGTATTCGACAAGATGCAGCGTGTAATCTTCAACGTCGAACTTCCCCGCGCTGACGGGAATGTCGCGGGCGTTGTGCCAGTCGGTGATGTAAAGATCGGCATCCGGTATCAGGCTGATGACCGTGGATCTTAGCAGGGTCGCATAGTGGCCAGACATCGGTGCGACCAACAGGATTTTGCGTTTGGGGATTTCACGGCCCTGAACCACAAACCGGATGAGGTCTCCGAAAGGGCCTTCTATTACTTTTTTGATATCCACCGAATGATCGGCACCATCGTCACCAACAGTCGGAGGTATGTTCCAATCTGGTTTGACGACCATGCGCGAAAAGCTGCGCTCGGTCACTTCGCCCCATGCGGCCATCCAGTTCAAAGCCGGATTGGGGATCGCGGCAAAAGCCGGGGAGGAAGCCATAGCCAATGCCGTCGCACCAAGCCACTGATTGGTGTTTCTCATCGTTTCCATTAGGTCGTAAGATGCCATATACTTCATGAAGGGGTCTCCTGTTGGTTGGCCCTGTGCTTGGGCATTCCGCCGGTCCCCTCCCAGTCAGGTCGGCGCGATGCTGCGAGTGCAAACATAGGGAGGAACGGTTACCATGACAACAACAACAAACACGACCGAAGCCACGAATACTGCCGCATTGGCGAGGATGACGGAAAACCTGAACAAAGTTGAAGCACTAGGTGCACGATTGACGCAGATACTGATTGGTCGGGAAACCCATCAATCAAGCCTAGACGCCCCGAATCAAGAGCTGTTTACAAAAGCCGCGCAGTCTTATTGGTCCGAAGCCATGCAAAACCCCGCCAAACTGATTGAGCATCAAGTGTCCTTTTGGAGTAAATCGGTGGGACATTTCATCGAGGCGCAGCAAGCTCTAGCCAAGGGGTCGCTGAAAGCCCCCGAGGATAAAACCCCCGATGACCCCCGATTTGCCAACCCGTTATGGAGCTCGCATCCATATTTCAATTTTGTCAAACAGCAATACCTCATCAATGCCGAAGCCCTGAGCCAAGCTGTCAATGATGCCAGCGACCTGGAACCCGCCGAGAAAAGACGCCTGCAATATTTCAGTCGCCAGATTATCGACATGATGAGCCCCACGAATTTTCTGGCGACCAACCCCGATGCCTTGGAACGCGCTGTGCAGACCGAAGGCGAAAGCCTTATCAAAGGCCTGGAAAACCTGATCTCGGATCTTGAGGCCAACAACGGAGAGCTGGTCGTCCGCTTGGCCGATGAAAACGCTTTTGAGCTTGGCCGCAACATTGCAACGTCGCCGGGCAAGGTGGTGTTTCGCAACCGGATGTTCGAGCTTATCCAGTACAGCCCCAGCACCGAGACAGTGCACGCGACACCCGTGGTGATATTTCCACCCTGGATCAACAAGTTTTACATCCTGGATTTGAAAGAGCAGAACAGTCTGGTGAAGTGGATCGTCGATCAGGGCCATACCCTGTTCATGGTGTCGTGGATCAACCCCGACCGATCCTATCGCGACACCGGTATGGGGGACTACATCCAGGACGGATTCATGACCGCTATTGATGAGGTCAAGAAAATCACCGGCGAGGATCAGGTTAACGCAGTGGGCTACTGTATCGCAGGGACCACACTGGCGCTCACGCTTTCATTGATGAAGCAGCGCGGTGATACATCGGTAAAGTCTGCGACCTTTTTCACGGCGCTTACAGATTTTTCGGATCAAGGCGAATTCCAACCGTTCCTGACCGATGACTTTATTGACGGAATAGAAGCCGAAACCAAAGACAAAGGTATTCTGCCTTCGATTATCATGGCGCGGACATTCTCTTTCTTGCGGTCGAATGATCTGGTCTATGGGCCTGCGATCAAGAGCTATATGATGGGCGACACCCCCCCAGCTTTTGACCTGCTGTATTGGAACGGCGACGGCGCAAATCTGCCCGAACGCATGGCGATGGAATATCTTCGCGGGCTTTGTCAGCAGAACAAGCTGGCCGATGGAGGCTTTGATTTGTTGGGCCACCATCTGGAACTGAGCGATATCGATGTGCCGCTATGCGCGGTTGGTTGCGAAACCGATCATATTGCACCCTGGAAAGACAGTTATCGCGGCGTTCAGATGATGGGGAGTAAGGACAAGACCTTTATCATGACCCAATCAGGCCACATCGCCGGGATCGTCAATCCACCCAGCAAAGGCAAGTATGGGCATTACACCAACGCCGCCACCGGGCTTGACCACGAAGCATGGTTGCAAGGCGCGACGTTTCACAAGGGATCATGGTGGCCGAGATGGGGAGACTGGCTGGCGAATCGATCCAAAAAGCAGATCCAAGCGCGTAACCCCGGTGACAACGGCCAAGAAATTTTGGGCGACGCTCCAGGAACTTATGTGACCAGGAAGGCAAGGGGCTGATCTAATTGTGGTAAATTAGTGGACAAACTCAAATGCTGCATTGCAGAAAAAAACTTGCAATGCCGCAGTGCAGCATGTATATACGGCTCAGTCATAACGAAGCGGTAAACGCCGCTTAGCCCAGAAAGAGAGTTTACCATGACAAAGACACCAGATATCGCCGCCATGATGAAAGACGTTATGGGAGCCTTCCCAATCGATACATCCGCCATGAGCGATGCGTTCAAAACCACTGCTACACTGAACGAGAAACTGTCCGGCGTTGCGCTGACAGCCGCTGAAAAATCCGCGGAAATCTCCAACAAGTGGACAAAAGACACGCTGGCAAAGCTGTCTGACATGTCGAAGGTAAAGCAAGAGCCTGCCGACTATGCAAAAGCCATGACCGAGTTTACTTCTGCTTCTGCCGAAGTAGCCGCCGAGCACATGGCAGCTTTCGCAGAGATCGCCAAAAAGGTTCAAATGGACACAGTTGAGCTGATGATGGCGGCCGGCAAAGATATGTCGGAAGAAGCTACAGCCGCGGTCAAGAAAGCCACAGCTGACGCGACAGCAGCATCTAAAAAAGCGACAACCAAGTAAGCCGTTAATCGATAATCAATGGTTGACGAGTTTCAAAGGCAGGCTTTTTGAGCCTGCCTTTTTTTGTGGCATCTATCTTTTTCTTTTCGGCTGTCCTAAGCTGCGGTGCAGCACGCATTTTGAAAAGGATCCGCCGTGACCGACACTGTCAAGCCACTGCTCATCAAACGCTATGCCAGCCGCAGACTTTATAACACCGAAACAAGCGACTATGTAACGCTCGACGACATATCCGGCTTCATCCGTGATGGGCGCGAAGTGCAGATCGTCGATCTGAAATCCGGGGATGACCTGACCCGGCAGTATCTCTTGCAGATTATCGCAGAGCACGAAAGCCGCGGTGAATCGGTGCTTCCGGTGGACGTTTTGAACGATCTGGTGCGCAGCTATATGTCACCGGGGGCCAGCGTGGTGCCGCAATTTCTCAAGGCATCCTTTGATATGCTGCGCGATGGCCAGTCACGGGTTCTGGAAAACATGAACACGATTAACCCGATGGCAAAGATGCCGGGTTTCAAGGTCATGCAGGCTCAGCAGGAAGCATTCATGAAAGCCATGACCGGAAAGATTCCTACGGCTTGGCCCAGCGTTCCCGGGTCCGAAAAAGAGCCACCCGCCAAAGCTGGTCAGGGTGAAGATCTGGAGACCATCAAAAAACAACTGGCAGAGCTGCAAGAGAAGCTGTCAAAGCTGAAATAGCTTTTGGGGCGGCTCCGAGCCGCCCGCGTTATGACAGTTGGGGCCAGGCGGAGCGACCCAGATGCGATGTGGTGTCGGTGGGTAATGTCGGTGCCTCCGGCGGGAGTTTATCTGGCAAAATGAAACGCGAATATCACGCTGCAACTGCTTTGATGACCGAATTCAGGGCACCCAATACAACGTCGGTGACCGCCTCCAGGTCATCTGGTTGAAGCTGCACGGGGAGCCGCAGGTCGCACGCAGACATTAGCATCTTGCGGGTTTTGGGCAGATCCTGCCGAGGCTCGATAAATTCCCAATTCCAAAATGCGCGGGCATTGTCGGCGCTTAGGCCAAACACCTGAACCTTGACACCTGCGGCAGCGCAGGCGTCAGCAAAAGCCGTAATCGATTTGTCATCGAGATTGACAAGGTTGAACTGAATGGAATCCGGCGCCCGGGTTTCAGGTGCCAAGGCCGGGGGTACCACGATGTATGGGCAAGTCTCGAGACGGGCCGCGACGAGATCATGGTTGCGCAAGCCGTCTGCGATGCGGCGGGGCAGCTCGGGCAGTTGTGAGCGTGCCAGCGCCGCCGAAAGGTTATTCATCCGCAGATTGTAAAGAGGCAGCTTGTTTTGCCACTTCGTGCACGCCTGGGAAACGCCGGGATGTTTCTTCCAATTGTGTTCGTAGGCTCCGGACATGATGATCGCGCGGGCAACGAGGTTCTCGTCGTCAGTGATCAATATGCCGCCTTCGCCTGCATTGATCATCTTATAGGACTGGAACGAGAAGCAGCCGATCTGGCCAATGGTCCCGATCTTTCTGTCATGCCACAGGGTACCCAACGAATGAGCGGCGTCTTCGATCACCGGAATGCTGGCGGCATTGCACAGGGTCATGATAGCATCCATGTCCGACGTGTGACCGCGCATATGGCTGATGATAACTGCGTCCACCGAAGGAAGCTTTGCTGAGAAATCAGCCAGATCGATCCGGTAATCGTCGCCGACTTCACAGAGTATGGGGATGCAATTGGCATGCACGACGGCCGATGGTACCGCCGCAAATGTAAACCCTGGGATCATCACCTTGGCGTCGCGCGGTAAATCAAGTGCCAGCAGCGACAGGAAAAGTGCTGCCGAACATGACGAGACCGCAAGCGCATAGGTGCTGCCCATCATCCGCGCAAATTCTGCCTCCAGCAATGAAACAGGTGCGTCCTTAGAAGCGGTGTATCGAAACAGATCACCGCTTTGTAAAAGCCGTTCGATTTCGATACGCGCGCTGTCCGGAATAGGTTCGGCTCTTTGCAGGTCTGGCAGGGACATATTTCAAAATCCTGAATAGTAGTTTCCGGAAATGTAAAACAAGCGCGCATCCACACCAAGCATTTTCGACGTTCAGCGATGTGAATATATTGTGACTAAATACCTAGTCTGTCGCGGAGGCTATACCACGTCATCGCCAGCGCCAGTAAAGGAGGGCGCAATGAGGTGCCACCCGGAAAAGGCAGAGCAGGAATGACGCTCATCGTATTAAAGCCATCTGAATCGCCCTGGATCGCACGCGCCATCAATTGGCCCGCATGTACCGCCGTACCTACTCCGTGACCTGAATACCCCGACGCAGACAAGATATTTGGGGCCACGCGTGATACATAAGGCATGCGTTTCATGGTAATCGCCAAGGTTCCACCCCACGCATAGTCAATGGCGACATCTTTAAGGGACGGAAATATCTCAGTCATTGGTCGTCTTACCTTCGCGGCGATATCTGTGGGGAAGCGATAGCCATAGCTCTCCCCTCCGCCAAAAAGCAACCTGCCGTCATGGCTAAGACGAAAGTAATTGACGACGAACCGGCTATCCGCCACCGCGACGTCGCGGCGCAATACGTCGTCAACCCTGCCGCCAAGCGGTTCGGTGGCCACAATGAAATTATTGATCGGCATGACACGAGCTGCAACCTGACGGTTCAGATTACCAAGATACCCGTTACACGCCAGCACGACATGATCAGCGGCTACACGCCCGGCTTCCGTCTGTACGGTGACCCTGGCACCTTCATGGATGGCTCGAACCGCACTTTGTTCAAAGATACGTGCACCTGCGGCTTTTGCTGCCTGCGTAAGCCCAAGCGCCAGGTTCAGCGGATGCAGATGGGCGGCATCCATATCCAGAATTCCCCCGCTGTAGTCCGGCGATGGGCAGATCTCGTGCAAACCTTCGCGACTAAGGGTTTCCATCCGGTCATAGCCATAACGATCATTCAAGAACCCGGCATAGCGGTGAAGGTGTTGCACGTCAGCGTTGCGGGATGCGGCCCAGGCAACCCCGGGTTTCAAATAACATTCGATATCATGCTGAACAATCAGCTCTTTGACCAATGCCTTGGCGTCCTCACCAAGCTCCCACAACCGGCGGGCCGTATCGATCCCTAGCATCTTCTCAAGTGCTTGTTGATCAACGCGCTGACCGCTACCCAACTGGCCGCCGTTCCGCCCCGAAGCGCCGAAACCTACCCGCTGTGCCTCCAGCAACACAACGCGCCGGCCAGCCTGGGCCAGATGCAGCGCCGCAGAAAGTCCGGTGTATCCGGCACCCACCACACACACATCGGCGGTGATACGCTCCTGCAGCGGCGCAAAGCCGACGCTTGGCACACGGGTCGCCGCGTACCAGCTCTTGGGGTAGGTGCCTTTTTCGTCATTAGCGTATAGGAGATTCATCGATGCAGGCCGCTTCCTCTATTTCCAAATGGTTGAAAATCCCCGCCGGAGGCATCCATCGCTTCCAGCGCGCTCAGACGTTCATCAAAAGAAACTCGCGTTCCCAAGGTGAGATAACGTGAAGAAATTCTTCATACTCGGCGCGTTTGACGATTGCATATACACGGGCGAACTCTGGGCCCAATACTTCATGCAGGCCGACCGCATCTTCGAATAGATCCAGTGCCGACCCAAGGACCTGGGGGATATCTCCATCGCCATGGTAGGCGTCGCCCTTGAACTCGGGTTTTGGTTGTTTCTTTTCCATCAACCCCAGATATCCGCATGCAAGTGATGCAGCGATACCAAGGTAAGGGTTGCAATCCATCCCGGCCAGCCGGTTTTCCACACGGCGCGATGATGGCTTGGACAACGGGATACGTATCCCGGTGGTACGGTTGTCGCGGCCCCATTCAAGGTTAATAGGAGCGGCGTGATCCTTCACATACCGGCGATAGCTGTTCACATAGGGTGCAATCACCGCCAGTGCGTCAGGCATGTGGTTCTGCATGCCGGCGATAAAGTGATAGAACGTATCGGTTTCATCACCCTGTGCGTCCGAAAACATGTTTTCGCCGGTTTCCGCATCCAGCACCGAATGATGAATATGCATCGCGCTGCCAGGCTCGTTCGCGATTGGTTTGGCCATGAAGGTTGCATAGCAATCATGGCGCAGCGCTGCTTCGCGTATGAGGCGTTTGAAGTAAAAGACCTCGTCAGCGAGGCGAACCGGATCGCCATGGATCAGGTTGATCTCAAGCTGTCCGGCTCCGCCCTCTTGAGTAATGCCGTCAATCTCAAACCCCTGGGCCTCGGCAAAATCATAAATGTCGTCGATCACCGGGCCGAATTCATCCACCGCGGTCATTGAATAGGCTTGCCGCGCCGCAGCAGGGCGCCCTGATCGGCCCATCATCGGCTTGATTTCATGCGCAGGGTCCAGATTGCGGGCAACCAGAAAGAACTCCATCTCGGGCGCGACGACTGGTTCCCACCCCTGAGCACGGTAAAGTTCGACCACGCGCTTTAATACATTGCGCGGGGAATACTCCACCGCATTGCCGTCACGGTCATAGGCGTCATGAATAATCTGCAAGGTCCAGTCGGCAGTCCAGGGTGCGGCTGTCGCTGTCGACATGTCAGGGCGCAGGATCATATCCTTTTCGATAAACCCGTCAGCGCCAGCGGCTTCGCCCCATTCGCCAGTGATGGTCTGGTAGAAAATGCTGTCGGGCAAATGGAAATACTCTTGCCGGGCAAACTTTGTCGCAGGTACCGCCTTGCCACGAGCGATACCGGGCAAGTCCGGAATAATACATTCGACCTCGTCCAACCTTTTGTCGTCCAGATATTCGCGTGCGGCCGCAGGTAACTTGTCAAGCCAGTCGGACATTATGATCTCTCTTTTTTGAAAAAGTCAGCGATATGATCCGCGATTTTGGCATTGTCGGTTGGCGCATCCAAAAGCGCGGCGGCGGCGTCAAGCTGACGATCAGGTACCACCCCGCGGCCGCGCGTCCGGATCAACCCGTCAATAAAGTCATGCCCAAACTCGGGGTGTGGCTGGATGGTCCAGATGTTATCATCATAGAGCAAGGCCGCGTTCGCACAAAACTCTGACGACCCTACGACCTTGGCATCGGCGGGCAAAGCGGTAACTTGATCCTGGTGCCAGGCGTTCAACGCCAGCTTCTTGCCCTCGATGGTATATTCGGTGCGCCCGACGGCCCAGCCACCGGCAAATTTCTCTACCGTCCCGCCAAGCGCCTGGGCGATGATCTGATGACCAAAGCAAACGCCGACCAAGGGCTTGCCAGTCTCGCGAATGGCGCGGATCAACTCTTCCAATGGTGCGATCCAGTCGTGATCTTCATACGCGCCGAACTTGGATCCGGTGATCAGCCACCCGTCGGCATCCATCGCGGACGCCGGGAATTCGTTGTCCACGACGGACCATATCTGGAACGTGAAACCACGGTTATCCAAAAGCTTTTCGAACATCTGGCCATAGTCACCCATTGCCTCTTTCATGTTGTCAGGCGAATGGCCGGTTTGAAGAATGCCGATTTTCATGGGTTCACCTTTTCAAACGGTATCAAGATAGATTTCGACCTGCTCTTGCGGAGTCAGCTCCTGCATATAATGCAGTTCCTGGCGTTTGGTCAGGATGAAATTACGTATCATTTCCGGCGCGAATATCCGTGCAACTTCCGGGGACGCTTCAAACGCATCAATGGCGGATTTCCAGTCGCCGGGTATCTGGGGCAGACCGGCGGTATAGGCATTCCCGGTGATCGGTGCGGGCGGCTCGGTGCCGTCCTCTATCCCATTCATCGCGGCCCCCAGAACCGCCGCCAGCATCAGATAGGGGTTCACATCCCCGCCGGATACGCGGTGTTCGATCCGTCGCGCCTTGTGGCTGCCTGACGGAATGCGGATGGAGGACGTCCGGTTTTCGTAAGCCCAAGAAATACCTGTGGGTGCATGGGCCCCGGGTACCATCCGGTCAAAGCTGTTGGCATGGGGTGCGAACACCAACGCGCTGCCAGCCATTGCGTTCATACACCCCGCAACGGCGTGGCGCATCAATGCCGTGCCTTCCGGGCCGCCGTTGTCAAAGACATTTTCCCCTGTCTTGTCCAGCACGGAAAAGTGTGTGTGAAGCCCCGATCCGGGATAATCTCCATACGGTTTGGCCATGAAGCTTGCGGCAAAGCCGTGGCGACGCGCCAGCCCCTTGACCAGCATCTTGAACAGCCAGGCATCATCGGCGGCGCGAAGCGCATCGTCGCAATGCATCAGGTTGATCTCGAACTGGCCCAAGCCCGCCTCGGAAATTGCCGTGTCAGCGGGGATGTCCATTTCCTCGCAGGCATCATAAAGATCGGTAAAGAATTCGTCGAACTGATCCAGCGCCCGAATTGACAAAGTCTCGGCGGCCTTGCGTCGCTTTCCCGAACGCGGTGACAGTGGCACCTGAAGCTTGCGGCCAGAATCGTCGATCAGGAAAAACTCGAGCTCGACTGCGCACACAGGGGTGAGGCCGTGTTCCTTGTATCGGTCCAGCACCGCACGCAGGGCATGGCGCGGGTCACCGCCATAGGGGCGTCCGTCTTCGTGAAACATCCAGATCGGAAGCAACGCGGACGGCGCATCCAGCCAGGGCATCGGCAGAAAGCCGCGCTCAGTAGGGCGTAAGATCCCATCGGCATCACCGGATTCAAACACCAGCGGACTATCGTCGATGTCTTCGCCCCAGATATCGAGGTTCAGCACCGACATTGGAAAACGTGTACCATCTTCGACCACTTTATCGGCAAAGCGCGAGGGAATGCGTTTGCCGCGTGCCTGTCCATTCAAGTCGGCGGCGGCCACGCGAATTGTACGGACCTGTGGATGTTTGCGGAGCCAGTTCTTCATAACACACCTTGTAAGCGGCGGGCATGAAAACGGAGTTCTGAAGACGCGAAAACCCGGGTCGGCGCCCACGCGCCAAAAAATTTGATCAAAAAATCAATACTACCGTATCAGATTAGGACGCAAGCGAATTTTCTGAACCGCGTTCTGTGGCAGGTGTCGGTTCAGACGTCGGTTTATGACGCCGAAAATACCGATGATGACCAGGGTAAGAAGGATGAAATAACCCGCCAGAATTGGATAAGGGACAAACGGGTTGAATGTTTTATCGGCAAAGTAACTTGCATAATACAAGGCATCGCCGCGCTGTTGCCACGCGGGGAACCCGGTAAAGAACACCAACGTCGTTGCGTGAAACAGAAATATGGCCTCGTTGGTATAGGCGGGCCACGCAAGCCGTAGCATAGTCGGCCAGACGATCCGTCTGAAGCGTGGCCACCCCGCTATGCCGTATGCGTCCGCGGCCTCGGTGTCGCCCTTGGGGATGGACTGCAACGCCCCGTAGAAAATTTCGGCAGAGTAGGCTGAAGTATTGAAGAACAATACAATCAACGCCCCCAGCCACGCCGAGGTAAACATGTCGAAGAACGGGTGAACGGATTTGAGGCTGAGAAACAGGAAATAGCCAAAGAAGAACTGGATGAAAAGCGGCGAGCCCCGGAATACAAAGATGAACCATTCGGCAGGTTTGCGCACCAGGGGATTGGGCTGCGCCTTGGCAAACCCAAGCGCTGTGGCAAAGACAAATCCGGAAATCAGGGCGAAAAATCCGAAGTAGATATTCCAGATCATACCTGATCCGATCAGCGTGAACTGATCACACAAGGTAAAATCACTGCGCGGTAGCAGCCTTTCGCCGACCCCCAGCGATCTCAGCCCGTAGGACTGTATCGTGTCCCAGCAGCTCATGTCATCGCCTTTCGCTGGTTTTCACCGCCAGCCGTAGCTTGACCATGGGTCAATCGCCGCATCAGCCGGTCGAGAACGATTTCGGACAGCCGGGTAAAGCACAGGTAGAAGACCAACAGCGCCAAGAAATACCACATGCGCCAGTCCGGGTGGGGATAATCAGTAAAGCGCGGCGTCTTGGCTCCACCCAGTTCGCGGGCCCAATAGACAATATCTTCGACGCCAAGTAAAAACAGCAATGGCGTGGCTTTGATCAAAACCATCCACAAGTTCCCTAGGCCGGGCAGGGCATAGACCCACATTTGCGGTACGAGAATACGCCAGAACGTCTGGCGGGGTGACATGCCATAGGCTTCGGCGGTTTCAAGCTGGGCGTGGGGTACGGCTCGCATGGCACCGAAAAGCACATTGGCGGCAAATGCGCCGAACACGATGGCAAAGGTCAGCACCGCCAGTGAAAACCCATAGACCTCGTGTACCCATTGCGGCGAGCTTCCCAAGGGCATCTTCGCAGCCTGACAGACGATGAAATCGCTACCTTGTCGAATTGGTTGATCCCAATCGGGGCACTTAACCTTGTGCCGCAGGTATTCCAGCGCTTGGTCCAGCGCGATGACAAAGAACAGGAAAAATGCAATATCGGGCACGCCGCGTACAATGGCGATGTAACTGCGGCCGATCCAAGACAGGGGCTTGAACGGTGACCGCGCTGCCATGGCACCGCCAAAGCCAAAGACCAGCGCCGCGGGAGCCGTGATTGCAAGCAGCAACAAAACCGTGCCGAATGCGCCGTAGAACGCCATGTGCTTGCCTGTCGTCAGGTAGCAGGACAACCAGGACAGGCCAGAAAGTGTTTCGGGGTCAGTGCAGACAAAAATGGTGAAATGTCCCGGATTGGTCGCGCCTCTGATAAGGCACCCGCTGGAAAGACGTCAGTGGATATGGGGCGGCATATTGGCCGCCCCCAATCAGTTCAGAATGTTTTGGCGTCGTCGCCGAACCACTTGCGGATAAGCTCGTTCAGGCTGCCATCATCCTTCATGGATTGAATAGCGGCATCAAACTTTGCCTTCAGCTCAGTGTCGCTTTCACGCAGTCCCAGGCCGATACTACCGCCCAATGGAACGTCATCCCCGACGAAAACCAAAGCGCTGCCCGATTCTTCGACGGTGGGGGCCAGCGCGTCTTTGTCGGCAAACACCGCGTCGGCTTCGCCATTGTTCACGGCTGAAACGGTTTCATCGTAGGTTGCGAATTCGAGCAAGGTCGCGCCGGATTCCGCAACATAGCCCGCCTGGATTGTGCTTGTCTGGGCGGAAACGACGCCGCCTTTGATGTCGGCATCAGCAGATTTCGCGACATAGGCAGAGGCCGCAGGCGGGAAATAGTTTTGGGTGAAATCAATTACTTTTTCACGCTCATCGGTGATGCTCATACCCGCGATGATGGTGTCATAGTTGCCGGATGTAAGGTTGGGGATGATGCTGTCCCATTCGTTCGTAACCCATTCGCAGGTCAGTTCCGCACGGGCGCAAAGCTCGTCACCGACTTCGCGCTCGAACCCGTCCACTTCACCGGCATCGTTCAGAAAGTTATAGGGAGGATAGGCACCTTCGGTTCCCATACGGATGGTTTTACCATGCGCATCGGCCATCGCAAAGCCGGTGCTCAGTGCAAGTGCGGCTGTCGCCAATAGTAGTTTTTTCATGTTTAAATCTCCCAAATTGTTATTTCTACGCGGCGTGTGTAGCAGAAAGAAAGCCACGCAGACGTTCTGATTTAGGTGCGCCGAACACTTCGTCCGGCGTCCCTTCTTCCTCGATCAGGCCTTGGTGCAGAAATACGACGTGATCTGACACATCGGCCGCCAGCTTCATGTCGTGGGTCACGATCATCATCGTGCGGCCCTCTGCGGCCAGGTCCTTGATTACCTTGACAACCTCTTGCTCCAGCTCGGGGTCCAGAGCCGACGTCGGTTCGTCAAATAGCAGCGCTTCGGGTTCCATACACAGCCCGCGCGCAATAGCAGCCCGCTGTTGCTGCCCCCCCGAAAGCTGAGCAGGGTACGCATCGGACTTGTCGCCGATACCCACCTTGTCCAGATACCCTTGCGCTGCGCGTTCAACTTCGTCGCGGTCGCGGCGCAATACGGTCAGCGGGGCTTCCATGACGTTTTGCAAGATGGTCATGTGCGCCCATAGATTGAACTGCTGGAATACCATCGACAGATTGGTGCGAATACGCAGCACTTGCTTGGCATCTGCAGGGCGGCGGTGGTGGTCGCGACCTTTCCAGGCAACGGGTTCACCGTTGAACAAAAGCTCCCCCTGTTGGCTATCTTCCAGCAGGTTGCAACACCGCAGCAAGGTGGATTTGCCGGAGCCCGACGATCCGATCAGTGAAATCACGTGCCCCTTGGGGGCAGTCACCGAGACGCCTTTAAGAACTTCGAGTGGCCCATATGCCTTATGAAGGTTTCTTATTTCAATTACAGGTGGCTGCTGTGTCACTGTTCTGCCTTGTCGCGCTGTAAGACCCGAGTAAAGGTGATTTTCGGGGTCATTTGCAATCGCGAACTTGCGAAGGGGCCGGTTAATGTTCAACTGACCCGACGTAAGTTCAACAGATGCAGGAATTATCTTTCATCGTCGATCCGCTGGCGTACCAATGCGCTATCGGTGTCCGTAACGCCCAAAAGGTTGCTGACCAAACGCAAAAGCGCATTTTCTTCGTCAGATCGCGTCCCGTCCGCCAGGACCACGCTCCACAACGCCTCGATTACATCCAGACGTGATTCGTAGGGAACGGCATCTTTGATGGCACGCGTGAACCGAACCGTATCAGGGGCTTCGGCCTCGAGCGCCTCGGCATCACTGCGCAAATCGGCGATTTCAGCTTCATTCAAGCCATAGCGTGTGCCAATGATCCGGTTGATCTGAGCCCGTTCGGCGGGGGCATAGTCATTGTCCGATTTGGCGATACGTACCAATAACGCAGTCAACGCCAAACGCGCATCGGCGTCGGGCAATTGGGCGGGGTCAGGCTGGGTCAGCCGCTTAAGGAAATCTGAAAACATTTTTACCGTATAAAGTGGTCAAGGATAAAGGCCAAGGTCACAATGTACGCAAAGCCTTTTCGCGTGCGGATGCCATGTCTTTGTCGGTCAAGCCAAGCGCGGTTTCAATCGCCAAAAGCTGGATTTCTTCGTCTTCGTCGCGACCGCCATCCGCGAGCGCGACCGCCCACATCGCGTCACCCAAGGCTTTGCGATCTTCATAACTCACCTCTTCGCGCATGATCGCCGCGTATTCGGGTGTCCCCGGCGCATGGCGTTCAAGGGCTTCGCATGTAGCGCGCAGCTTTGCGGCCTCGAGGGGTTTGAGGCCGAACGTCTTCGCCAGAATTTTGTCAATCTGTCCGACTTCTTCCACACGGTAGGACCGGTCCGCCAACGCAACGCGCACGAGCAAAGCACCCAACGCCAACTGAGGTGTCGGCTGTGGAAGCGGCTTCGGGTCGGGCTTGCGACGGGGAAACAAACGGTCAAACATAGGCACTCTTTATCCTTCAAGATGTCCTATTTTAACACGAAGCTTAAAAAGCGGTTCCCCTATATGCGCTTTGAAGCGTGGGTGGTGCATAAAAACCTCAGACTATGGGGTATAGCCCTCGACGATGACCAGATTACCGTCTGATACACTGGCGCGGATGTCCTTTGCGGCTTGGTAACCCGCGCTTTCATAGCAGGCTACCGCATCCGCAAGACTGGCAAATTCGATCACGACGACTCGGGGGTGCGATGATCCTTCACGGATGTCAGGCGCAGCCCCCCTGACCAGGAACTTTGCCCCGAAATCGGCAAAGGGTTTGGCATTGGCTGCGCGGTATTTTTCATACACGGCGGCATCGTGGACATCGACATTGGCGATCCAGTAACCTTTGGGCATAGAGAGGGTCCTTATCTGGGCAAGCTCTTGAACTTGAGACCGAGCTTAGCCGCTTCTTCCCTCAGACCAAAGGGGGGATTAATCACGAACAAGCCCGAACCGACCATGCCGTGACCTGGGCGGGCAGGGGCAAAGTCAACCTCGTGTCGCAGCGCGTCAGGGTGGGCGGATACCAAGGTGCTTAGCATCCCGTGATGGGCTTTGCTGGTCAAAATGGGGTACCAAAGCGCGATAACGCCGACGTTCCACGCCTTGGCCAACTTGCCGATATTGCGGGGGATATCAACATAGTCGGTCTTGATTTCAAAGCTTGGGTCGATCAGCATAAGCCCACGGCGCGGCGTCGGCGGGGTCAGGGCAAAGGCCATGTCGAACCCGTCGCTATAGTGGCATTTTGCCTGATAGGGTGACATCGCAAGATCCAGCGCACTGTGTTCACCGGGGTGAAGTTCAGCAAGGTGGATACTGTCACCTTCGCGCAGCAGTTTGGCGGCGATAAGCGGGGAACCAGGATAGGCATGCGCGCCCTTTTCCCGGTTTACCTCGTCCAGTACCCGAACATAGGGATGATCGGGCGCGAACCATTTACGAGCGCGGCCAATGCCTTGCTCGGCTTCGCCGGTTTTCAACGCGGGCGCGTCAGACAGGTCGTACAGGGCGCGACCGGCGTGAGTTTCCAGATAGCTAAGAGGTTTATCCTTTCGCGTCAGGTAACTTAACATCCACGCCAACAGGCTGTGTTTGTGGACGTCCGCCAGATTGCCGGCGTGATAGATGTGTTGATAGCTTAGCATATCGGGGTCGCCTTTCGACAGGATCAGACGAGCCGCGACATGTCCTTGGCTGCGCGAACGAAATCCTTGAACAACGGGTGCGGGTCAAAGGGCTTTGATTTGAGTTCAGGATGAAACTGAACGCCGATGAACCATGGATGGTCCGACCATTCCACGATCTCGGGCAACTTTCCGTCAGGAGACATTCCCGAAAACGTCAGGCCGGCTGTTTCCAGCTGGTCTCTGTACGCGGTATCAACTTCGTAGCGATGGCGATGGCGTTCATCAATCGATACGGTGCCGTAGATATCCGCCACACGGGACCCTTCTTTCAGCGTTGCGTCATAAGCTCCCAGGCGCATCGTGCCGCCCTTGTCGTCGCTGAGCTTGCGTTCAACCTTGTGATTGCCCTGCACCCATTCTTTCAGGTGGTAAACCACTGGTTCAAAACGTTTCTTACCGGTCGATTCATGATCGAACTCCTCTGACCCGGCGGTGGCCAATCCCGCCACGTTCCGAGCCGCTTCGATCACGGCCATCTGCATGCCCAGACAAATGCCAAGATAGGGGACTTTGTGTTCCCGCGCATACTGCGCCGCCTTGATCTTGCCTTCGGTGCCGCGTTCGCCAAATCCACCGGGTACCAGAATTGCCTGAAAGCCTTCCAAATGTGATGCAAGGTCATCGGACTGGTCAAAGACTTCTGCATCTACCCACTCGATATTTACTTTGACCCGGTTGGCCATGCCGCCATGGGTCAGCGCCTCTGCGATGGATTTATAAGCATCCTCAAGCTGAGTGTACTTGCCCACGATCGCCACCTTGACCGACCCTTCGGGGTTATGAACTCGGTCGGATACATCACGCCAAACCGACAGATCGGGCTTGGGTGCAGGTGATATCCCGAAGGCATCCAGAACCGCTTGATCCAGGCCCTGCGCATGATACGCCAAAGGCGCGTCGTAGATCGTCTTCAGGTCATAAGCAGCGACCACGGCTTCCTTACGCACATTACAGAACAGGGCGATCTTTTCGCGCTCTTTCTCCGGAATGGGGTGTTCAGAACGACAGACAAGAATATCCGGGGCGATACCGATGCTTTGCAATTCCTTGACCGAATGCTGGGTGGGTTTGGTTTTCAGCTCGCCACTTGCGGCAAGATAGGGCAGCAAGGTCAAATGCATGAAGATACACTGACCCCGAGGCTTGTCATGACTGAATTGGCGGATCGCCTCGAAGAACGGCAGCCCCTCGATATCGCCTACAGTACCGCCGATTTCGCACAGCATGAAATCGACTTCGTCGCCGCCGACATCAAGGAACTCTTTGATTTCGTTGGTGACATGCGGAATGACCTGAATAGTCTTACCCAGATAATCTCCACGGCGTTCCTTTTCGAGAACCGTCGAATAGACCCGGCCGGAGCTGATTGAATCGGTCTTTCGCGCGGCAACACCCGTGAACCGCTCATAGTGGCCGAGATCCAGGTCAGTCTCTGCTCCGTCGTCGGTCACAAACACTTCGCCATGTTCGAAAGGCGACATCGTGCCGGGATCGACGTTGAGATAAGGGTCAAGCTTGCGCAGCCTTACCGAAAAACCGCGGGCTTGCAGCAACGCGCCTAGTGCTGCGGAGGCGAGACCTTTGCCAAGGCTGGAAACCACACCGCCGGTGATAAAAATATAGCGTGCCATGTGATCGAAGACCCCCGTGAAATTCAGATTTGATGTGGCAATAGCCAGCCAAATGAGCTGCGGAAAACCACAGCACCACGGGACTTAAGGCTAACAGGATTCGTAGGTGCAAGGCAAGGCCGTGCCGCAACATCGTGTGGCGTTTATCGACCTAAGCCCAAGCGATTGTAGAGGCTGAATTAATCAGCCGTCGGAACTTGCGGCGTGTTTTCCTCGGCGGTGGGTGGCAGCAGGCTGTTGCTGTCGGGCAGGGCCGGGGACGCGGGTACATTAGCGGCGGGCGGTGTGACGCCAAGCCGATCAATTACAGACGAACCGGCCGACTTTTCCGCAGCGATGATTGTCAACGTAATTGATGTAATGATGAAGAGTGTGGCAAGAACCCAGGTAATCTTGCCCATCGCTGTCGCAGCAGAGCGCCCGGATACCGCACCGCCACCGCCGCCACCGCCCATACCAAGGCCACCGCCTTCCGACCGTTGCAGCAACACGACTGCAATCAGACCAAGGGCCAGAATAAGATGGATGATCAGGACGACATTTTCCATTGGTACCTACGGCTCTTCGCTTTTCACTTTGGGCGTATCTAGGCAAGTTTGCCCATGGGGGCAAGGGAGGATTGGGGCCGCGATGCTTGTTCGCAATCCTTTGAGGGAAATTTGGTCACGGTCCCGGCTTTGCCATAGCGCTGTATCTACGCCGGTGTCGATCAGGTTTCAACGTCATCCACATCGGCCTGACCCGAAACGGCACGACGAAAGATGCTCCAGCTCAGGCCGATTCCAAGGACAAAGCTTAAGGCAAGAATCGCGATCCACGTGTTGAAGCTCGGGTTATCCAGTCGCAATATCCCAAAGTCATATAAGACCCACAAACATGCGCTGACCAGCGCAATTACCAGCAACATCCCCAAGCCTCCGATGGAACGAAGGGTGGCGCGCAGATAAATGATATATCCTATAAACAGCAACAGTCCCAACAGGACTGCGATCGACAGGTTCATATAACCATAGGCACGCACCCAGCTTACATAGTTATAAGCCGTAGGGTTAAAAGTTACCGCCAATAGAACAAAGGCAAACGCCCACCGCATCAAGAAACCCATTCGTATCGCCCTCGCCATGAAGCTGTGACCGAAAGTCGCTATGCTTCGGCCGTCCGCTTGAAAACTTATGTCATTTCTCCGGTAAATCTATAATCAAAGCGGATATTTGCGCTCTCATTGGTGCCGCGCATCATTTTGCAGTTTCGGTTCCGTGCCGCCGCCGCTATACCGGCGCGGGTTTGCACGGTTATTTGAACTGTTAAAGGAATATCATCATGGCCAATGTCGTTGTCGTAGGCGCTCAGTGGGGCGACGAGGGAAAAGGCAAGATCGTTGACTGGCTTAGCGAACGCGCCGATATCATCGCGCGGTTCCAAGGGGGCCACAACGCAGGCCACACGCTGGTGATCGACGGAACTGTCTTCAAGCTAAGCCTACTACCGTCAGGCATTGTGCGGGGCGGTAAATTGTCGGTAATTGGCAATGGTGTCGTGCTTGATCCCTGGCATCTGGTCAAAGAGATCGAAGCGCTGCGTGCCCAAGGTGTAACGATAACGCCCGACACGCTGATGATTGCGGAAAATACCCCGCTTATCCTGCCGATCCACGGTGAATTGGACCGGGCCCGCGAAGAACAGGTCGGTGTGGCAAAGATTGGTACCACTGGCCGGGGTATCGGCCCTGCGTATGAGGACAAGGTCGGGCGCCGTTCTGTGCGCGTGGCGGATCTGGCGGATGACGCCACGCTGGAGCTGCGCGTTGACCGGGCCTTGGTGCACCACGACGCGCTGCGCCGTGGGCTTGGGCTTGATCCCGTTGACCGTGACGCATTGATTGCGGCGCTGCGCGAAATTGCCCCTTCTGTGCTGGAATATGCTGCACCAGTTTGGAAAGTGCTGAACGAAAACCGCAAGGCGGGAAAACGGATTCTCTTTGAAGGTGCCCAAGGTGCGTTGCTTGATATCGATTTCGGCACTTATCCCTATGTGACGTCATCAAATGTGATCGCCGGTCAAGCGGCGACAGGTACCGGGATCGGACCGGGTTCGATCGACTTTGTATTGGGCATCGTCAAAGCCTACACCACCCGCGTTGGCGAAGGGCCTTTCCCTGCGGAATTGCACGATGCCGATGGCCAGCGTCTGGGGGAGCGGGGGCATGAGTTTGGCACGGTCACCGGGCGTAAGCGGCGGTGTGGATGGTTTGACGCCGTATTGGTCCGGCAGACCTGTGCGACATCGGGTGTAAACGGAATAGCCTTTACCAAGCTTGATGTTCTGGACGGTTTTGAGACCCTGAAGATTTGTGTCGGCTATGAACTGGACGGGAAAACGCTGGAATATCTGCCCACCGCAGCGGATCAACAGGCCCGCTGTACACCTGTCTACGAAGAAATGGCCGGTTGGTCCGAATCTACCGAAGGCGCGCGCAGTTGGGCCGACCTGCCGGCCAACGCGATCAAATATGTACGTCGCGTAGAAGAATTGATCGGCTGCCCGGTTGCGCTTCTTTCTACATCGCCGGAACGCGATGACACGATCTTGGTGACCGACCCGTTCGCCGACTAGGCTGGAGATATATCCAGCGCGGCGGATGCCGCAGTGATGGAGATGATCAAAGGAGACCCGCAAAATGGCACTCGGTTACAAAGCACGACGCAGATGGGCGCTGATCATATTACTTGTCGGCTTGCCGCTGTACATCATCGCCGCAGTCTGGGTGGTTGCGCTGTTTGATCGCCCGTCGGTGCTGGTCGAGATACTTGTCTACGTCGGTCTTGGGGTCGTATGGGCCATTCCGTTCAAGTTCATCTTCAAAGGGATAGGTCAGCAAGACCCTGACGACCGAGAATAACCTGTTTACAATAAAAAACGGCCCCAAACTCGGGGCCGTTTTTCATATTGTCCGTAATATTCTTAGCTCGCAGCGCGTGCATCAGGTTGAAATCCGATGTCATCAGTTGCTTTGAACTGTCCGCCGTTCAGTTTTTGCAGCTTACCTGTGCGCAACAACTGCCCGAAGTGCCGCAATCCTTCTTCGCGGCTAAAGTCTTCGTCGCTGCTCTGGCGCACCGTATTCATCAGCTGGGGTCTGGAAAACTGGTCCAGCCCTTCGACGAACGCCATATAGGCCGCAGCCGCTTCCAACAGATCAGGCAACTTGGTTGCCCCCATTTCGGATGCGAATTCGGCAAAGCCGCCGGCGGCGGCTGCCGGCGCATCTGGAACGGCCACTGCTGCAACGCGGCGGGGACGTACAGGTGCCGATACATGGGGTGCGTTCGTGTCGATACGCTGTTCTGCCACAAGTTTCAGCGGCGCAGGACGGCCCTCTGACGGACGCTCCGTCCGGGCATTGCCAGTCGCAGGGCGGCGCGGTCTTACTACTTCGGCTAGATCACTCCGATAGGCATTCTTGTCCTTTTCGTGGGCATCCGTACCTCCCAGTGCCGCGTCTGCCTTTCGGGCGGCGACTGCTGCACGAAGATGGGTAATCGCGTCGCGACGCGTGGCACCTTCCGGGTCGTCCATCTGGTTGTCGGTTTCCGCCAGCAAGCGGTTCATGTCTGATTCCTGATCCGCATCCAACGTCGGAAGGACCCGCCGGGCGGAGCCATCGAGCTGATGCGCATCTTCGGCCTCTTGCGATCCATCTGCCAACGTCGCCTCAACGGCGGCCAATTCACGCGCCAGTTCGTCTTCGTCTTCGTCAGATAGCGTCGATACAACACCGTGGTCTGGCTCGGAAGACGAAGCGTCAACGCTCTCTGTTTCCGGTGCGACCTCCTCCAACGCTCCTTTGGCGATGGCGTGTTCAAGATCCGCGCGCTTTACCTTGATCACGCGGCCACGGGGTGCATCCATCTCTTTGGGTTCGGATGCCACTTCGTGCTTTGTGTCTTCTTCCGCTTCAGCGACAGCGTCAGTTTCACTTGCCTTGGCTTCGGTTGGAACTTCTTCAGAAACCTGATCTTCGATATCGTCGTCCGAAGCCAGCGCCTCTGCTTCAGCCGAGGCGGAACCCCGTGTCACAACGGCGTCGTTAGCTTGCTCGGCAAGGGGGCTTTCGTCTTGGATCGCTGTCTCGGGGTCGGATGCCAGTTCGCTTTGTTCATCAAGGCGGCTCAGCAGCGAATTTACTTCCTCATCGCTTTGTTCACCTTGGTCGCGTTGCCGTGCACTGGTCATTTCCACCGCGTCATCAGCGTCCAATGCTTCTTCAATGTCGTGTACCGCGTCAGAAACGAGATCGGATCTCGGTGAAGATTGAGGTCCACGGTCCGTGTCTTCGGCATGCTCGTCTTCGCTGTAGTCGACCTTGGTTGCCTTGGTTTCCTGCTTGGACACGACCGCGCGGATGCGTTGCAGCTTTGCGGCAATACTATCGTGAGCCGAGACGCTTGGGGAGGGGATATTGGCACTATCCTGGATGTCTTCGGCAACAGGCTCCTCGTGGCGGCTCTCTGCGAAGAACGCGTCGATTTCATCGTCAGACTGATCGGAGACAGCAACTTCCTTGTGCTGAACCGGTTCCGCGGCCACTGCTGGTGCTGCGGTTGGCTCGGGTGCCTTGATCTTTGCGTCATCTGTCTGGTTCGCAGGCGCATCACGCTTGGCTTCGACAGGTTTCTCAATGGACTGATCTGCATCCTGCTCGGCTACGGGTTGGTCCGAAGGCTTGGCAGCATCGGGCTCAGGGGTCTTCGGTGTGACCTTGCGCGCATGACCCAACGCTTTCAGTGGGCTCACCTGATATGTCACATAGTAGGGTGAGGTATCCTTTTCGCCGCGAAGAGAGATACGATTGGCAGGTTCAGCTGTGGGTGCTTCGGCAGCGGGTTGCACTTCATCGCGCTGTTTATCGGCATTTGCATCGGGCTGAGCGCTCAGGACAATCTTGCCATCCTGCTGACGCGCCTCCACCCTGCGCGAAATTTCTTTCTGCGCAATGTGGGCCAACATGTCAGCGTCCGGTTGTGGCGGTTCTGCCCCGAAATAGCGGTCTTCCGATGCGAGGTCGCGAAAATACTCCGCAATCGCCTTCATGGTGCCGAATGAATCGTCAAAGCCTTCTAACGTACACGAAAAGGTGCCGTATGAGACCGTTAGAATTTTATTGTTATTCATCATCGGATGGTCGTCCTCTGCCTATTTGCAGCTTACTGTTTACCATGTTGTTCAAGTCTAAAGCGGCTCGAATCTGTGCCTATCAGCGTATCATTTTATGTCAACTTTGTGGCATTGTTTCCCGAGACCAAGGAATTTGCGTGATTGACATGATTGTTTCCAGTTTAACACCGCTCACCCTGGTGGGCGGGGGCGAGGCCTGCGTAGGCGACCTGAACGAGGCTCTGACGATCGCGCCGACCTGTGTTGCGGCGGACGCCGGGGCCTTGCTTGCGCTGAAGGCAGGCGTGCCTCTTGCGGCGCTGATCGGCGATTTCGATTCGATAGCCGAAACCGCTCTGGCGCAAATACCAAAGGATCGGCAATTCAAAATCGATGAACAGGATACAACCGATTTTGATAAAGCTTTGCGCAATCTGGATACACCTCTGGTAATAGGGGTGGGTTTTTGTGGCGGTCGCTTGGACCACCAACTGGCAGTATTGCATAGTTTGGTACGATACGCACATCGGCGCTGCATTCTGGTGGCGCAGTCCCAGATCGTTCTGCTGGCACCCCCCGAACTTGAAGTGGCAACCGTACCGGGCGACGTCGTATCGATCTTTCCGTTGGGACCGACACAGGGTCGCAGCGACGGGTTGGAATGGCCGATCGATGGGCTGGACCTGAACCCGCTCTCGCAGATTGGAACCTCGAATCGGGCGCTCGGCCCCGCTCGTTTGGAAATGGACGACCCGAATGCAATTTTGATGCTGCCGCGGCGCATTATTCGGCAGGTTGCTGAGGATTTATTGCATCCAGACGCCGCTGGATGGCCCCCTCCCGGATAAGAATATACACGCCTGCGGCCATCGTGACGGCTATGCCAACCATCGCCCACCCATCGGGGAAATCGTTGAAGATCAGCAAACCAATAAGCGTGGCGATCGGAATTTCCAGATACTGCATCGGGGCAAGCGTCGCGGCAGGCGCATAGCGCAACGACCAGGTCATCAACAGGTGAGCAAGACTGCCGAGAATTCCGATAGCGAGCAAGAGAAACCACTGGTCTGTGTTGGGCGTGATCATCGTGAAAGCGCCAATGCCCAGTTTTTCACCCCCCCATATCACGGGAACCATCAGCGCCACAGCCATCGCGCCGCTTACGGCTTGCAGGCTGATGGGGTCGGTATGTTTCGCAATCTTACGGGTCACCAGGATGAAAACCGAAAAGTTGGCAGCGACAAATACTGGAAGGATCGCTGGCCAACCGACCTCGGAAAAGCTGGGTTGCACGATAAGCAAGGTACCACCGAATCCGGCGACACACGCCAGTAATCTGCGACCTCCGACTTCTTCGGATAATACGAACTTACCCAGGATCAGCATGAAGAATGGCATGACAAACACGATAGCCACGGCATCTGCCAAAGGCAGGTATTTCAGCGCCGTGAACATGGCTGCGATCCCTGCGATATGCAGCAATGTGCGCAATACGGTCAGCCACAATACAACGCCGCGTATCCGCAATGGCCTGCGCGATAGCCAGACCAACGGGGCCAAAATAATCAGCTGTACCGCGAAGCGAATAAGAACCACCTGTGCAAGAGGGACCGAAGCCCCCAGCAGTTTCGCAACGGCATCGCCAAAAGGTGCCACGATGCAAAACCCGAGCATCAAGGAAATACCAATCAATGGGCGGTCTGTGGTCATACAAATCTTTCCTGCTGGTTACTTCGTGGCTTGCCGAAGGTGAAATTCGCAGCTCCCGATGTTGCAATGGGTCTTTCCCCAAAGCATAGAATATTGCGGTCAAAACATCAGGCTGCTTGGCGGATGAGCCTGACCTGATTTCGACCAAGGCTTTTCGCGCTGTAAAGTGCCCGATCCGCATGATTGATCAGTTCAGCCGCAATCTTGTTCACGGGGCGCGCCATCAAGGTATCGGCCGTGGCGATGCAAATGCCTATGCTGATTGTCAGGCTTACGGACGTCGGACCGTTGGGCAGCGTAAAGGGAGCGTCGCTGAATATGCTGCATATCTTTTTTGCTAATCTTGTCGCATCGGCATCCGTGATACACGGGAGGATCAACAAAAACTCTTCCCCCCCAATGCGCGCCAAAATATCTACAGGGCGAAGCTGCGACTTTAGCCTGCGCGACGTTTCCACAAGCGCGGCATCGCCCGACGCATGGCCAAAGGCGTCGTTTACGCGCTTGAAATGATCCATGTCAGCGATCATCACGGCAAACCCCTTGCTGGTGTTTTGGGTGTTCTCGGCAAGCCGCGTCAGCTCAGCCAGCGCGTGCCGGCGGTTGTACAGTCCGGTCAACGGGTCAAGTATCGCTTCGCGCAGCTCAGTGTCGACGCAACGGCGATTCAAATCCGCCTGACGTTTGCGCCGCAGCAGGCTGGTCAACCGCAACGACAGCTCCTCTACTTCAAAACCGTGGGGCATCAAGTCGTCGGCACCCAGATCAAGAACATTCGCACCGACAAGTTCGTCGGCAATGCTCTGGATGACCAGAATACCGCAGTGCCGCGTTACGGCGTTGGAGCGGATCGACGATATCATGCTCAATTGCGTCGCGACGTTTTTGTCGTTGCCTGACAAACCGATCACAAAGATATCGGGCACTGTCGAATTGCGCAGACACTCCAACGCGTCACCGAACGTCGATAAAGTTAACTTATTGGGCGACATGTCCCTGAGTTGTGACGCCCAAATATGGTTCACACGCTTTTCATCGCCCACCAGCTGAATGTGTCCGGGATGCACGAACCCGCTTTGAGATTCCGCCAGGCCAAAAGTCCGGCCAGCCCCGCCGCGCGTGTTCCATTCCTCGGAGGAGTTATACGCCCTGATCAAACTGCGTACCCGCCCCAGTAGCAGGGCATCTTGAACCGGACGGGTCAACACGTCGTGCACCCCTTGCGACAGCAGCGTCTTTCGGATCGCGGGATCGGGGTTGTCGCCGATCGCCAGAACGGGAATTCGCGCTGTCTGAGGCAGTGCCGCCAGCCCGCTGCACACCGCCGTTGCGTTGGCATCCGGGAGATTGAACGTCGTTATCACAAGGTCAGGTGGGGTCCGCTGGGCTATCGCCAAAGCCTCGGCCACAGTCGTCGCCTGGGTGACATCATAAAAAGAGGACAGAAGCTTTATCTTCAACATAATGCGATTGGTTGCAACGGCATCAATGATGAGGATTTTACCCTGCACTTGCGTTCCCTTCGCTAAAAAATTATTCGACCACCACATTCTTTTTGACCTTAATAGTTAACAAACCGTTTCGAAGATCTGTAACGGGAGGAAAAACCCCTGTGATCAAGCGAGAAGCCGCCGAAACTTTTGCGCTCCAAGCCCTGGCATGGCTTGCCGCAAATGATGACTTGATGCCGGTTTTCATGGGGGCCACCGGTGCGTCGGCGCAGGACCTGCGAAATCAGGCCGGCGATGCAGCCTTTCTAGGGGCGGTGCTGGATTTTTTGATGATGGATGATGCTTGGGTGATCAGTTTTTGCGATAGCGTTAACGCGCCTTACGACAGGATCATGCAGGCCCGCCATGCGTTGCCCGGCGGAGAACAGGTGAACTGGACATGACCGAAATAAAGGCTCTGCTTTTCGATAAGGACGGTACCCTTTTCGATTTCTCCGCGACGTGGGAAGCATGGGCGGCAGGCTTTCTGACGCGGCTAAGTGCGGGTTCGGACGCACGGGCGACGGCCTTGGGCCATCTCATCGGTTTTGACTTCAGGACCCGGAAGTTTTCCCCCGACAGCATCGTCATCGCGGGTACTCCGGCCGAAGTCGTACAGATATTGGCTCCGCAGGTTCCCGAGCTGTCCCCGCATGCGCTGCTTGATCTTTTGAATGAAGAAGCCGAGTTGGCACCGCAGCTTGAAGCTGTGCCCTTGCGGCCTTTGTTGACGTTGCTCAGGGAAAAGGGATTGGCGCTTGGGGTGGCAACGAACGATGCAGAGGCACCAGCGCAGGCGCACCTTGCGGAAGCTGGCATTACGGACATGTTCGATTTTATTGCGGGGTTTGATAGCGGTCACGGCGCAAAGCCCGGGCCGGGCCAATTGCTGGCCTTTGCGTCAAAGATCGGGGTCGAGCCGGGTCATATCGCCATGATCGGCGACAGCACCCATGATATGGTTGCAGGCCGCGCTGCCGGGATGGTTTGCGTCGCGGTGCTTACCGGACTTGCGACCAATCGCGACCTTGAAGGCCATGCAGATGTGGTTTTGCGCGATATTGGCGGCCTGCCGGATTGGCTGGATTCCCGATAGCGTTCGCAAACTGACGTGTAAAAAAACGACATCTGCGGTCGGAAACGGCAACGCCCTGGCGCACCTGTCGGTCTTTCTTGGAAACAACCGAGGGAGAACACCATGGCTGCACCCGATCATAATCGTCGAACCCGAAACGGTGGCCGGACAGGCGCGCGCACCCGCAGGGGGCGTTCAGCTATCGAACAGATGCCGTGGAACCCACCCGTCAACATCGACAGACCAACGGAACCGCTGACCCCCGAGGGCGTGCATGCGATCCATGACGGTGCCATGCGCATTCTCGAAGAGATCGGCGTCGAGTTCCTGAACCTCGAAGCGTTGGATATCCTGCGCAAAGCCGGCTGCACGATCAACGGTGAAAACGTGCGCATGGGGCGTGAATTTGTGATGGAGTGGATCGGCAAGGCACCCTCTCAGTTCACGATAACCCCCCGAAACCCTGATCGCACAATCACCATCGGGGGCAAGCACCTGCTGTTTGGCAACGTGTCTTCACCGCCCAACTATTGGGATATGTCTATTGGTACCAAAGTTCCCGGTACCCGCGCCAGGTGCCAAGATCTGCTTAAACTGACGCAGTACTTCAACTGCATCCACTTTGCTGGGGGATACCCGGTGGAACCCGTCGATATCCACGCGTCGGTGCGACACCTCGATGTTCTGTACGACAAGCTTACCATCACCGACAAAGTCATGCATGCCTATAGCCTTGGCAAGGAACGGGTAGAGGACGTGATGGAGATGGTCCGTATTGCCGGAGGGCTTAGCCACGCCGAATTTGACGCCACGCCGCGAATGTACACCAACATCAATTCGACATCGCCGCTTAAGCACGACATCCCAATGTTGGATGGGTGGATGCGACTTGCCAGACGGGGGCAGGGGCTGGTCGTGACGCCCTTTACCCTTGCGGGCGCGATGGCACCCGTAACAATGTCCGGTGCCGTCGCGCAATCACTTGCCGAAGCGCTTTGTGCTGTGGTGCTGGCTCAAATCATCAACCCGGGTGCCCCGTGCGCGATAGGCACGTTCACATCAAATGTTGACATGAAAACCGGCGCACCGGCCTTTGGGACACCCGAATACATGCGCGCGACGCAGATGACCGGCCAACTGTGCCGATACTACAATCTTCCGATGCGATCTTCGGGTGTCTGTGCCGCGAATGTACCCGACGGGCAGGCGATGTGGGAGACATCGAACAGCCTCTGGGCAGCGGTGCAGTCAGGTACCAATATGGTGTATCATGCCGCCGGTTGGCTGGAGGGCGGGCTGATTGCGTCGCCCGAGAAATTCATCATGGATTGCGAAGTTCTCCAGCAAATACAACGGTATATGGACCCTGATATATGCGCGACCGGACCGGATGAAATCGCATTGGACGCGATTAAGGCGGTTGGGAATTCCGGGCATTTCTTTGGAATTCAACACACCCAGGACCGCTACAGCACTGCCTTTTATCAACCGTTTTTAAGCGACTGGAAAAATTACGAAGGCTGGGAAGCCGCAGGAGCGGTCTGGACCCCCGAGCGCGCTCATCTGATCTTCAAGGAGATCATCGCGGAGTTTGAAGAACCGCCGATGGATGTTGCGATCCGCCAAGAGCTTGCAGAATTTGTGGCACGGCGGAAATCAGAGGGCGGTGCACCGACGGATTTCTAGCGCGTAGACCGGTTACCGAACCGAACGACTCTGCAGATGGATATCTGCACAATGCCGCAATTTCGCCGCAGAATCTTGGCGGATTGTTAACACGGAGCACCGATGTTCGGTGTTGGTAGCGGTAAAGGGTATTCATGCACGGGCTTATAAATAGAACTATCCAAAATTTTATCAGCGATAACTTCGGCGTTGCTGTCTGGAAGCAAGTCGCCAGACGCGTCGGAATGGACGATGAAGAATTTGAACCGATGCTGACCTATGAATACCGTCTGACGTCTGACGTGATTGACGCGATGTCGGACGTTTTGGAGCACCCCAAGTCCGAACTTCTGGAAGATCTCGGGGCTTACCTTGTCTCGAATCCTTCCCAAGAGGGGGTGCGCCGTCTGTTAAGATTTGGCGGGGTGGGATTTGAGGATTTTCTATATTCGCTTGACGACCTGCATGATCGTGCAAAACTTGCTGTTCCCAACCTTGATCTCCCGGTGATGGAGATTGATCAGGTTGAACAGGGTCATTTCACCTTGGTGTGTCGTGGTCCCATGCCGGGATTTGGCAATGTAATGACCGGCGTGCTGCGGGTTATTGCCGATGATTATGGGGCGCTGGTCCTGCTCGACAATAGTTGCAGTTCTGACGGATGTGAGAAGATTTGCATCAAACTGGTCGAACGCGATTTTGCAGAAGGGCGAGGTTTTGAATTGGGCGCTCCTGTCCCATGACCAGATCGGCCCATTCGCAAGTGCTGGATATCTTGTGCCCGATGCACCTGGTCGTCGGCAAGACCGGAAATATCCTGCATGTGGGTCCGACGCTGCGTAAGTTGCGCCCCGATGACACATATCCCAACACGTCCTTTTTCGACCATTTCGCAGTGATGCGACCAAAGATGATCCATTCGATCGAGGATATGCAGTGGCAATCGGGCATGACCATGCACTTGTGTTTCCGTCAAGATCCCTCCAGCACCTTCAAGGCTGTGATGGCCCCCTTTGGCGAAACCGCCGAAATATTTGTGATTAACCTGTCGTTCGGTATCACCATCCAGGAAAGCGTGCGCCGCTTCAATCTGACGAACGCCGATTTTGCCGCGACCGATATGGCGATGGAAATGCTATATCTCGTCGAAGCAAAGTCGTCGGCCATGTCTGCAACACATCGGTTGAACCTGAAACTGCAAATAGCTAAGATCGCCGCGGAAGAGCAGGCATTCACCGATACCCTGACGGGGCTGAAAAACCGTCGGGCGGTCGATCATGTATTGGGGCGATTGGTCGAAAGTGCCCAGGGTTTTGCGGTTATGCAGGTCGATCTTGATTTCTTCAAAAATGTGAATGACACGCATGGGCATGCGGCGGGTGACCATGTGCTCCAGGCTGCGGCAAGGATAATGGTAAACGAAACCCGCGCAGAAGATACGGTTGCCCGCGTGGGGGGCGATGAATTCACTTTGATCCTACCAAACCTTCACGACGCAAAAGATCTTCAAGCTGTCGGGGAGAGGTTGATCAACCGACTTGAACGGCCAATCATGTTTCATGGTCGCCAGTGCCGCATATCTGCCAGTATCGGTACCGTTTGGATACGGCCAAACAAGAACCTGGCGGCAAAGGATATTCTATCCTACGCCGACACGGCTTTGTATCAGTCAAAGAATACGGGCAGAGCGCGGCAAACAGTTCTGGAGAATACCGGTTCTGACCGACTTTGACCCATAGATGGTAAATACCTGCCGCGCAGGTGCCTAGGCCGCATCTTCTATTTCGTCCCAATCCGCGATCGGACAGGTGAACCAGAACACCGTTTCTTCGCCGGGATCACTTTCAAACCCGATCTCACCCCCCATTGCTTCGATCAAGTGACGCGAGATGTTGAGCCCCAGACCGGTCCCGCCCCGTTGTCTCGTGTCGGAGTTGTCAGCTTGCGAGAACGGTTGAAAGATCTGGCCGCGGAATTCCTCGGAGATACCTTTGCCCAGATTGCTTACAGATACCTTGGTGAACGTCGGAAAGGCTTCGGCGGTCAAGCAAACTTTGGTGCCAGGATAGGCAAATTTGCACGCATTCGATAAAAGGTTGGTCAAAACCTGCGTCAGACGCAGTTTATCTGTCAGAATATACTGATCTCCTTGGGGTGTATCGACCTCTAGGGCGACCTCCCATTGTGATGCGTAGGTCTCAAGTTGCTCAGCGGCAAGCATCATGATGTCGGTCAGATTTTCGGGTTTGGTGTCGTGGGTCATGCTGCCAGCGTTCAACTTCTCCATGTCCAGCAAATCATTAACCAGCTTCGTCAGCCGGTCGCAGTTCGACGTTGCTATTTCAATCAGGCGGTCAGTCGCTTGCGGCTTGTCGCCCTTGACCTGAGGGGCCAACAACCCAAGAGCGCCCTTGATGGATGTTAACGGTGTGCGCAGTTCATGGCTGACTGTCGCGACAAAATCGTGCTTCATCTGATCAAGGTCAAAGCTTTCCGTGACATCCAGCTGAATGCCAAGCATGCGCAGCGCAGTACCATCTGCGGCGCGCTTGACCACCACCGCATCGGATTTTATCCAGCGCCATTCATCTTGGCCGACGTTTACCCGAAAACACGCCTTGGCATGATCGGTTTCACCGTCGATGCACGCCATTTCGGCCAGCTGCAGGGCCGGCAGATCGTCTGGATGGATGCGGTCCAGTTGCAAGCGGTACGGGTCGCGCGCATCCATATGGCCTTCAATGCGTAGAGTGTTGCGCCAAGTGTCCGAAACAATCGAGGTATCATGCTCTAAATTCAGGTCAAACACACCGATTTGCGCGCCCATCAGCGCCAGGTTCCAGCGCTGTTCGGCCTCTTGCAATTCCTGAGCATGACGTTCGCTGGTGGTGATGTCACGCAAAAGAAGTGTGATGCGGGTGTCACCATCGGCGGTGACCCAGGTATTTTTCTCAATTTCGATTGTCAGGCTGTTCGCCTTTCCGGCGGCATTAAGATGCAGTTTGGATGCGCCGTCGGGGCTGTGGATGTTGAAGGATGGCAACAGCTGATGCAGAAGCTTGCCTTTGACCCGTTGGTGAGCGTCAAGCGGCCGGAGAAGTTTTTTGGCGGCGTCGTTGGTATCTAGAATTTCGCCTGCGGCATTCGCGGAAACAATCGCAAGCATGGCGTTTTCCAGAATCGACCGTTTTTCCTTGTCCTGGGTTTCCAGATCTCGGGTTTTCTGTGCGACTATTGCAGTTATCATGCGGTCTCTTCTGGAGAAAACCGCAAAAATCGTGGAAATCAGAGCAGTAATCAACACTCCAAGCAGCAACACGATCCACCGTGCCCTGAACGGCTGCAGCGCTTCGAATTCAGGGGTGCTTTCCCATACCAGGTTGAGTTCCTGACCATACATCTGCAAAGATTTGTGAACGACGAACTTTGAATTCGATAGCACCGCGTGGTCGGTGTGAGTGTTATATTCCACACGAAGCGAGACAAGGTCTTTCTGTGCGGATGCTAAGTCGACAAAGACGCGATTGAAGTTAGTGACCAGAAAAGCAAATCCGACAAACGCCTTCTCGGGCGTATCGGGTTTTGTATCTGGTAGTGTTCTGTAGACAGGCCTTAACAAGAACATTTCTCGTGATGCCGATGTCCGGCTTCCCTTGGGGACCCCGATAGATGCGATGGCTTCGCCGGTCTCACGGGCGGTCAGCGCGGCGGCAAGCAAATCGGGTTCATTCGCGAAATCGTACCCCAGCAGACTTGCGTGTCGCGGCCGAGGTTCTGCCAATCTGATGACAAAATGCTCGGAACCCGCGCCATCAACAGGGGCCGGCAACGCGGATTCAACCAAGTGGGTGTTCACATAGTTCACCGGGTTCTGATCGGTAACTTCCCCAAGCGAGGCAAACCCGATCGCAGTCGACGCCAACTTGTCCTGATGCAGGTTAAGCGCATCCGCATATTCGCCCAATTCGGTCGATGTCACTGTGTCGGACGCAAGCACCAATCCGGCGAGACCGTCGAGCGTCCGATTGAATTTATCTCCCTGCTGATGGATCAGGTTAAGGCTTTGATCGACCAATACGTCAAAATTTCCTTGCGAACGTGTACTGGCGATGTTGTGAACCAGCGCAAACGAAACGTACGACAGGGAAAGGCACACAACGACAAGAACTGCTTGAGATATACCTGTTCGGTGAGTGTTCGTCATACTATGCCTGCCGTTTGTATCCGGGTCTGTCGGTCTTGAACTGGTAAAATCGCTATTTTTGCTCGTACATGACCCATTAATACGAACAAGTTGGTTAAACTAAGGCGCAAATTCGACGGAGAATGTCTTGGACCATCGGCGCGCAGGGCGAGGTTGAACGTCACGCGACGGTGGCGGCGCAACCGCCGAACGTCAAACCGAACCGGCGGCGCTAGGTGGAGCAGAACAATATTCAAGACACTGCCGTGCAAATTCTAGATTTTGGATCTCCGGTTTCGCACAGAAATCGCGATATCGAATAAGGCCGATATCTAAGCCTTGCTTGAAACACCTGAATTCGTGGGAAAATACGGGTTTTTAAAAACTTTTCGGAACCTTCCAGCGCGGGAAGGTAGTTGCATCTCTATACAATTCAATTTTTTGAGAGGTCCTTATGTCCTATTGGCGTTTTTTCGCGATGATCATCACCGCCACGGTTGTGATGTTCGGAATGATGTATCTTAACAGCTACGCTTGGGATCATCTTTTTTACAGTGAAACCCGCACATACATGGCGATCTTGATGGGTGCGATGATGGCGATCATCATGCTGGCGTTCATGCTTGGCATGTATTCCAACAAAGCCGCCAACATGTCGATCTTTGCAGGCAGCGCAGTCGTTTTTCTGCTCGCGTTGTTTCTGGTCCGCAGTCAGGCCACCGTCGGGGACATTTCATGGATGCGCGCCATGATCCCACACCACTCCATCGCGATCTTGACCAGTGAGCGCGCAAATATTTCAGATCCTCGTGTTCGCAAACTGGCAGATGAAATCATCAAGGCACAACGCTTGGAAATAGCCGAGATGAAAGCGCTTATCAATGATTTGCAGGGTGGGCCAACCGCCACCCCTGAAATTGACGGCAAATAACAGGGGAAATCGCATGGCCCAGGTCGATCAGGTAAAAACTGCCAAACTTTACAGAATGGTAATGCCTGGGCACATGTGCCCCTACGGTTTGAAATCGAAGGATCTGTTGGAGCGCCAAGGTTACACGGTCGAGGACCATCACCTGGAGACAAGCGCGGAGACCGAAGCATTCAAGGCGCGGCATGGTGTGAAAACCACGCCGCAGTCATTTATCGGTACAGAACGGATTGGGGGATATGATGACCTGCGGGTGTTTTTCGGCCTCGATAAACCCAAGGATCAGCAGTCCGATACCTCTTACCAGCCCGTGATCGCGATTTTCGGGATGGCGTTTCTGATGGCCTTGGCGTTGTCATGGTTCAGCTTCCAGACAATTTTCACGCTGCGCGCTTTTGAGTGGTTCATCTCCATCTCGATGTGTTTTCTGGCCGTCCAGAAGCTTCAGAACGTGGAAAGCTTTTCTACAATGTTCCTGAACTATGACTTGCTCGCGCAACGTTGGGTACCCTATGGGAAGCTTTACCCATTCGGTGAAGCCTTGGCCGGTATCCTGATGACTGCGGGTGCAATGATGTGGCTATCAGCGCCTGTGGCAATTTTCATCGGGGGGATCGGGGCGGCATCCGTTATCAAAGCCGTCTATATCGAGAAGCGAGAGCTTAAATGTGCATGCGTTGGCGGTGATAGCAATGTACCCTTGGGGTTTATCTCTCTGACCGAGAACTTGATGATGCTTGGCATGGGCATTTGGATGCTGGCAAAGATCCTGTGAAACTGGCTGTCTGATAGACGCAAGATCCATGCGGCACGGGTCGCCCCTGTGCCGTTTTTGCCTGATCAAACCAACTGGGTGCGAAGTTTCCTCGCCCGAATGCCGGTATGAAAGACGCGAACGATCGGTCGGAAAAGCGCAGTTCCGGAATGCGCCGATGCCTACACCATTAACCTAACGGCAAAGGAGCTGACATGTTTTTCGATGACGCCATTTTGGACGCCTTGGCAAAAGGGGCTAACTTAAGCGCTTTGGGGCTTTTCTGGATTATTTTTCTAGTACGCGTTGTCGGGTTGCGGTCGTTTTCCAAGATGACAAACTTTGATTTCGTCATGACGGTGGCCATGGGATCGCTGCTCGCTGGGGCGTCGCAGTCAAGCGAATGGACCGGGCTGTTGCAGACCCTGACCGCCATGGCAAGCCTGTTCGCCGTGCAGTACCTGGTGGCATATCTGCGACAACGCTCTGCGACGCTTGACGACGTGGTTCAAAATAGACCGGTTCTTTTGATGAAAAACGGCGTCATCCTGCATGACGCGTTGAAAGAGACCCGTGTGAGAAAAGAGGATCTGGTCGCCAAGCTACGCGAAGCGAACGCACTTGATCTGTCCCAGGTTCAGGCGGTCATCCTTGAAACGACCGGGGACATTTCCGTTTTGCACGGTGCGAAGAGTGATGAAATGCTAACCCACGGGGTCAGGGAGGTCTGAGACGTCGAGCTGTCGGATCGTCCGCTCAAAGAGGGTAGTTTACTGCGGTACCGTTCCTTGTGGCATTCGGAAGGTGAATTTGGTTTCACGTTCATCCGACACCACATTCAGCGTTCCCCCGTGGGCTTTTGCGATCTCGGACGCGATATAGAGACCAAGCCCAAGGCCCTTGCGTTTTTTATTTGCACCGCCTTGTTGAAAAGGTACGAACAGGCTGGGCAGTATACTGGGCGGGATCATTTTACCTTGGTTCGCCACCGAAAGAATTATCTCGCTGTCGACCCGCTTCGCGACAAGATCGATCCGCTGCCCCTCAGCGCCGTGGGTGATTGCATTGCGTAGCAGGTTCGACAGCATTTGGGCGATGCGTTCCCGATCACAATCGACATTTCCGTCAAGATCGATGTCGCATTCGATGTCATGGTCAGGTGATACGGATTTGATTTCGGCGACAATTTGCTGAATTACCGGTTCCAATGGCTCGGCTGCGTCGCGTTCGATGATGACCCCCCCATCATGCCGCTGGCGGGCACGATCCAGAAGGTTTTCAATAAGATTGCTCATACGTCCAAGCGAAGCCTTCATGAGCGTGACGAGCTTGGTCGTAGGTTCGTCCAGATCTTTGCGCGCCATAATGCGCAGACCGGATTCAAGAGCACTGATAGGATTGCGCAGATCGTGGGCCAAAATGGCGATGAACTGCTGTTGTACCTCAGTCAGGTGCCGTTCCTGGTCGATAGCGATCTGGCTTTCCTTTAGCTTGTCTTCGATTTCCAGACTGTCGCCAAGCAATGATGCGAACAGTCGAAACATCGCCAGGATGTTCGGTGTCTTCAGGGTTCTGGGGTTGGGGTCAATTGCGCATAATGTGCCGAAGAACGTCCCATCTCTCCTGTGTATCGGAACCGAAATATAGCTTTGGATCCCGTACGTTGCCGGTGTGTGGTGATTGCAATATATCGGGTCATTGGCAACGTCGTCGATCACGATCTCTGTATTGGAGAGCCTGACTTCGTGGCACAGCGTGCTCTCTACGTCCAGTTCGTCGCCCGGTTCCAGGCCAAAAGAAATCTTGTCCACGGTCTGACAGGTGATCCACCGCGATTCCGTCACACGGGCAACGGCGGCAAAACCCATTCCTGTCGCCAATGTCGCGGTTTCCAACAAAGTAGGGACCATCGAATTGCGCCCGATCTCTTCCAGATCGCTGTAAAAGTCATGAGTGTTCAGTTGGCGCGTCACGGCAAGGTCATCGCTTGGGTTGTTATAATGTGGCTTAGTTTAACGGGGTGTTACTGCGGAAAGGCCTCTCTAACCTTTCCATAACTTGATTTATCCGACCAGAACCTGTCGTGACTGTCAACTCCAAGTTGTCGTTAGGTCAACCTGACGGGTGACGATAAATTTGTATCGCCTGTGATCATGGGGCAATCTGTGAAACCTCGATCAGCCTCGTCGGATACCCTGCGAACTGCCCGCTGACGTTCGGCCACTGCATGGTTTTGCCTTGACGTGTAGACTTTGGAACTCCAGCACTAAGTAAGACCCAAGGGTGGGCGCATGGCCCGTGTCATAAGCGCGACCCAGCTTGCAACTAACCCACTGAAGAAAATGTGAGAGGTCAGCGGCTTGAGGGACAAGAAAACAAGTATCACCTGTTCATTCCTGACTATGAAGGGAGCACCATGCCGTCCGATTTAGAAAATCTGGAAATTGAGTTATCATCGCATGGCTTTTTCTTTGATCTCGATGGGACGCTTGCGCCAATCACCGACGATCCATCGGCGGTGACGATCTCTGAAGGCATGAGGCAATCGCTGTCGACGTTGATCAACCTCACGAACGGGGCGGTCGTCGTGTTGACGGGCAGGGGGCTGAATGACGCAGCAAAGATTTTAGGGCCTCTGGATTTGCCGGTGGTCGGGTCTCATGGCTTGGAATACGACCATCGGTTTGACGGCCCAGACGGCGATCCGAAATCATCCGGGCAACTGCGCCAGGCGTTGAGCTTTCTTGAGACATTCGCAGCGGAAGCCAGGCTGAAGCTGGAGCACAAGCCCGGCTCGATCGCGATCCACTATCGACACGCGCCGGAACAAGGTGAAATCGCCCGGCAAACGGTGGAGAACGTTGCAAACCAGATGCCCGGCCTGCGCGCGATACACGGCAAGATGGTCAGCGAAATAGCGATCGCTTCGGTGAATAAGGGTACGGCGCTGGCGTATCTTATGCATCGCCCCGAATTTGCCGACCGGATACCGATTATGATCGGCGACGATGTAACAGACGAGGACGGCTTTGAGGCTGCTCAAAGACTGGGTGGAAGCGGGATAAAGATCGGGGCCGGTCCGACGCAGGCGATGTATCGCGCGCAGACCATAGGTTCGTTTCATCAATGGCTTACACACCTGCTTGCGAAAGGAAAATAAATGGAACTTGGGATTATCGGCAATTGTGCTGTTTCCGCGCTAATTGACCCTGCTGGTGTGATAAACTGGTACTGTCTGCCGCGTTTTGATGGTGATCCGATTTTTCACGGTCTGCTGGGGCACGGAAAGGGTCGCCCCGACGACGGCACGTTTCGGGTCGAGCTGGATGGTTGCTTTGAGACAGAACAATCATACTTGGCCAACACAGCCATTTTGCGCACCGTGCTGCGCAGCGCATCGGGTGCGGTCGAGATCATTGATTTCTGCCCGCGTTTCGAAGCGCGCGGCCGGTCCTTCAGACCGCAGATGCTGATCCGTCAGGTGCGCCCGTTGGACGGGGCACCGCGCGTCCGGTTTTGTATCAGGCCACAGTTTGAATGGGGCACGGTACCCCCTTCGATGACGCGCGGTTCAAGCCACGTGCGGTTTGTCGGTCCTGATCAAGTGGTACGTCTGACAACCGATGCACCGCTGGACCACGTGCTGGACGAAAGGTTGATCAACCTCGACCAGGAGATGTCATTTGTTCTGGGCCCGGATGAAACCTTGTCCGAAAGCCCACAGCACATCGCCCGAGACTTCTGTGACCAGACGACACGCTATTGGCGACGCTGGGTGCAAAGACTGGCTATCCCTTGTGAATGGCAAGAGGCCGTCATCCGCGCCGCAATCACTCTAAAGCTGTGCAGCTATGAACCGACCGGAGGCATCATCGCTGCGATGACGACGTCGGTGCCCGAAGCACCCGGCAGTACCCGAAATTGGGATTATCGCTATTGCTGGGTCCGTGATGCGTTGTTTACTGTACGGGCACTGAACAGCCTTGCCGCTACTCGTACATTGGAAAACTACTTTCAGTGGTTGATGAATCTGGTGGCTGACGCCAAAGGCGGGCACATTCAACCCGTGCTCGGCGTGGGTTTGGAAACCGAACTGACCGAGACCATCGCCGAGGCGCTTCAGGGGTATCGGGGCATGGGGCCGGTGCGCATCGGCAATCAGGCCCATGAACATTTTCAACACGATACCTATGGCAACATCATCCTCGGCGCCGCTCCCGCTTTCTTTGACAAGCGGTTGTTCATGAACACCGGCAAAGCCGCTTTCGAGCATCTTGAAGCATTGGGGGAACAAGCCTGGCTCCTTCATGATCAACCCGATGCCGGTTTGTGGGAGCTGCGCAGTCGTTCGCGCATACACACGTCATCTTCGCTGATGTGCTGGGTTGCTTGCGATAGGTTGGGCAAGATCGCAGCGCATCTGGGGCTACCCAAGCGGGCGACATATTGGACAGAGCGCGCCGATATCATTCGCGCCAAGATCCTTGAACGCACCTGGTCGGAAAAGCGTCAGTCCTTCGTCGAAAGCTTCGACGGCAGCACGCTCGACGCCAGCGTATTATTGATGGGCGAGGTCGGTTTTCTGCCTCCTCAGGATCCGCGGTTCGTGGCGACGGTCGAAACCCTGTCTGCCACATTGGGTCGCGGTCCCTTCATGTTGCGCTATGAAGAAGCGGACGATTTCGGCGTTCCGGAAGTCGGGTTCAACCTGTGTGCTTTCTGGCGCGTCGACGCCTTAACCCGCATCGGGCGCAAAGACGAAGCACGCGACTTGTTCGAGGCGCTGCTCGATGCGCGCAACCCTCTGGGGTTGATGTCCGAGGACACATCATTTGCGACTGGCGAGGCTTGGGGGAATTTCCCGCAAACCTATTCGATGGCAGGTATCATCAACGGGGCAATGCGGTTATCGCGGCCTTGGGAGGAAGAACTCTAGGAATATGTGCTAAAATCCCCGTGGAGGGGAACCATACGCGAGCGGGGTAATTATATTACTATAGTCACTTTGTGGTTAATTATCGCAATGAACATCACGTTCTGGCGGTGACTTTGCTTTTTAACGGTTCTTTGAGAGGTCGCCATGGGGGGTAGATTAGTCGTCGTTTCAAACCGCATTCCAACCGAGGCAGAACCTTCTGGCGGCTTGGTTGTTGCGTTGCACAGCGCGCTTTGCGCAAAAGGCGGCATCTGGATCGGATCACATCCCGATTTGTCCGAAGCGCCATCCGCCCAACTGCAACCAATCGGTAACGAACAACGATACACGCGTCTGGCCTTTCAGATCACTCAACGTGAACATGAAGAATTCTACCTTGGCTTTGCCAACTCTGTCCTGTGGCCAGTCTGCCATCGCCGCGGGGATTTGGTTGATTTCAAGCGCAGCTTCCAGAACGCCTACATGGAGGTGAATAAACGCCTCGCCCGGCTTATCGTCGATGTGGTTGAACCAGATGACCTGATCTGGATACAGGATTACCATTTTTTTCCTTTGGCATCCGAACTGCGCAAGCTTGGATTCACGGGGCGTATCGGCTTTTTCCTGCATATCCCGTTTCCCACCCTGGGGGATCTGGGGGCGTTGCCGGAAAGCGCCAACTTGGCTGATTGGCTTGCGGATTACGACCTGGTCGGGTTGCAGACCCGTGCCGATGTTGCGCGCTGCCTTGAAATGTTCCGCTCGCAAAACCAAGCCGAAGTCATGCTCGATGGGCGAATCAAGTACGGCGCACAGGTTTTTTCCGTCCGCTCCTTCCCGATCGGCATAGACGTGACGGCGTTCGCCCGGGCTGCCAGCCAAACCCCTACCGGCGCCGATCTTGGCCCCGACATGCGCGGCGAATACATCCTGGGGGTGGATCGCCTCGACTATTCCAAAGGCCTTCCAAACCGGTTTCGTGCCTTTGCGCAATATCTTGAAAAACGTCCCGACAAGGACCGGCGCGTAAGCCTGTTGCAGATCGCACCGCCGACCCGCGAAGAGGTCATGGCGTATAAACAAATCAGGTCCGAACTGGAGGAACTGGCAGGCCGGCTGAACGGCGAACATGCCGAACTGGACTGGACGCCGCTGCGCTACATTCACCGAAATATCAATCGTAACCTGCTGGCAAAGCTTTACCGGGGTGCGCGCGTGGGGATGGTGACGCCCTTGGCTGACGGAATGAACCTTGTCGCCAAAGAATATGTCGCCGCCCAGGATCCCGACGATCCGGGCGTATTGGTATTGTCACATCTGGCGGGTGCTGCCGAGGATCTTACCGAAGCGCTATTGGTAAACCCTTATGATATTGAAGGCATGTCAGACGCGTTGTCCCAGGCTTTGGATATGCCGCTCGAGGAAAGAAAGCGGCGTTATACGGCCTGCATGGATCAAGTCGAAAAGACCGACGTTAATGTCTGGTGTAACAGCTTTATTTCGGCGCTCGAAGCCTGCGAAGCGCCGCTGGGGTGGGGTAATTCGACAATGAATCACAACCCGCGAAAGACGCTCAAACCCGCGACCTGACATTGCCGATCAAACTCCCGCGCTGCGCCAAGCACGCGCTATGACCCTACCAGCTTCACCGGTTGAACACCGGTTGAACGTCGTAGGGGTCAAAACGGCACCCAGAGCTGCGTTTCGGTTGCAATGGCGGAAAATGCCGCCCCGGGCCGCTAGGAAACTGGCCAGAACGGCCGGTCACGCGGTCTTACCACCTGCAAAGGCATCACTCAGGGAGTTACAAGTGGCAGCCCGTAGGGGACGAGAAGACATTTTGCCTTAACAGCCTTTTTTCCTTGCAGTGTTGGTTATCATGCATAGACCTATGGTAAAAACATATGGGAAATTGTCTATGGTTAAGCAAAACTCCTACCTTGAGAAGCAGTATAATACGTATTTTGCGGTGCTCAGGATTCCCGTGGATGTTCAACGTTATTTCCAAGGAAAGACACGCCTCAGTGCTACGCTAAAGACTAGCAGCTTAGGTGAAGCAAACCGCCTGAAGTGGCCATACATCGAAGGCTGGAAGGCCAGTATTGAACTTGCAAGACGTACAATGAGCGGGGACGTTCCCCAAAGCGTAGCAGAACAAGCAGCCCGTTATGCTCTTTGGCTGCAAGGTCACCAAAACGGCCCAGAAGAGGCAAAAGGCGATCTGTTCGGTATGCTGGACGAAACTGTTTGGCGAGACTACGACTGCAGGGATCGCGCTGATAACCCTACCCTACGGCACGACACCACAGAACAAGAGAAAGAAGAGGCTTACCTTGCCTACAGCATGGCAATCAAAGAATGGACTGGAGGCTACGTCGAAGAATATTTGAAGCAATATGAAGCTGAAGATAAGACGAAGGATGAAGGCAGGCGCGCCCTTAAAATCTTCTATGAGCGGTTTCCACATTTAGAAGAAATCACTCGTCATGCTGTGGAGGACTGGGTTGAAGATATGCTGGAATCCCGTTCACGACCTACTATCAAGAAGAGGATTGGCTTCATCCGTGGTTACTGGAATTGGTGTAGTCACAGGAAGCGGGGATATTTCCCCCCAGAAAACCCGTTTGAGAAAGACCCCTTGCCTCAAGCAGCAAAGAGCAAGCAAGCTTCCTCTCAGAAAGCGCAAAGCAAACGTCCGGCATTTACTCGCGAAGACTACTTAAAATTCCTAGACGCCGCACAAGATCAAGAGATGCAAGACTTCATCAAGATCGCTGCACACACAGGTTGCCGCATCAGCGAAATCATGCACTTCAAGCTGCAAGACGTTGCCCATGACAGATTTACTGTAGAAGATGCCAAGTCAGAGTCCGGTTGGCGTGAAATCCCAATTCACAACGAGATCAGGCCAGTTGTCGAACGCTTAGCCACCCACTCTAAGGATGGTTTTCTTTTTACAGATCAGACCCCGAATGTGTACGGCAAACGTACAGCACGAATGGGCAAGAGATTTGTCAGGCTTATCAAAAAGGTTGGCAGCTATAAGAACGGTGTTGGCGCTCATAGTTTCAGGAGGGCGCTTGCGACAATGATGCAGGAGAATGGCGTTGAGGAATTTAAGGCTGCTGCAATTATTGGGCATGAGGTTGGAACCATAACATATGGCGTTTATGCTGGCAGCCTGTCGTTTGCAGACAAAAATGCGATTATTCAAAACATATCTTATAACATGACCGACGCAAAGCCACTCAGAAACCCGTAGGCTGCGCTAAATCGACGCTTTAAAGGCCACCAACGTCTTTAGGCTAGGGCACCATCAGAGACCTGTAAGTGGGCCTCTATGGGGGCTATTTAGCCCTCTCACACCGGCAAGCAGCCACTTAAGGGCAAGGATTTTGAAGTGACGGCCAAATCAGCAACAAAAAAGACTGAAGGCACCTTTGCGGTTCCAAGATATTTCTTGCAAGATACCAATCCTGTCAGCCCCGTCTATCACGATGTGCAAAAGCTGTTTAAGCGGATCAATTGGGCCAAGCCCCCAAAAAGAGCAGACGCCATAAAGCACAGATTCAATGCCTTCACTAACTTGCTGAACCTGAATTAAGTGAACAAGAGTGGTCAGAGTCTCAGGAAAGCCTTTTAGGTGAAGGTTCGCCTGTGTCTTGGATAGCCTCTCAATAAGGCAAAATTCCAGCGATCCAACAAAATCAAAGGCGGTAGAAAAAGCCAGTATGACGCGATTTTAGGGGCTTGAGTTGCGCTAGGCCACCGTACCCGCTTAAGCCCCTAAGTCGCCCCCTAAACGGCCATTGTAGCCCACTTAAAACACCTTGCACGGGCTAGTGTCTGGTTGCGCTATCTGACAATCTGCACTTGCTGTAATATTTGCTCTGTTAGGGGCGTGAGGTCATTTGATAGGGTTAGCCCGCCTAAGCCCAGACCTTGCGCTGTACGGGCAAATATATGCACTCAGAATAAGGGTTTGCGCTGGGCATGTAAGGCCATAATGACAAGTTCAACGGATGAGGTCACAGAATGAAGAAAATACTAGCAGCGATTACCATAGCAATGACTCTGATAGGGTCAGGTGCATCAGCCTTCGATGCCGAGCATGTAAAGCAACTTAAAGAGACTGGAAATTGTGCTGGCTGTGACTTGCGTAATGCCAACCTTGCAGATGCCGCCCTGCCTAATGCCAACCTACAGAGTGCTGACCTGCGGGGTGCTAGTCTTCCGGGTGCTAGGCTGACTAGGGCCAACCTTGGGGGGGCTGACCTACAGAGTGCTGACCTGCGGGGTGCTAATCTGTTGGGTGCTAATCTGTTGGGTGCTGACCTGCGGGGTGCTGACTTCGATGGCGCTGAACTAACTGGTGCGAGCATGAATGGTGCGAGCATGAAAGGTGCTATCCTTTGCAATACCACAATGCCAAATGGTAGCGTTGAGTATAGTGGCTGTTAGAAATGAGGCTGCTCAGGGCATTGGCTTAGACATTTCATAGCGCTTAAACCATCGCCCAGCGCCTGCTTGTAGCATGGGGATATTGGGTCCTAATCTCAACTCTTCCTAGTAATGATTGGAGGGAGGTGGTAGCCAGTAGGTGTGTTCGTATTTAGTGTCTCTATATTGAATAAATCTTAATAATCGTTCTTCATATTGGCTTGTCTTATCATTGATAGTAGCTGTCTCATTATAGAGGTCGATGAAGGTGTCTTGTCCTGCTACTCTGTCTGGTGCCTTGATCTCAATAATATCTTCATAACTTAAAGTTTCTTGTTCCATGGCGAGACTTGAGCCAACAACCTTTAATGAAGCATCTCTCATTAGTTCTAGAAGTAGTCCAACATCAAAGATTGATACAATGTAACTATCATGGACTGACAGAATTGGGACTTTAAGTTCTGTGCTTGCTTTGAGAACTTCTGTTGTGATCTGACTATCAATCTTCATCAATCTTATGCCCTGATCTGAGCATAAATCGTCTCTTAGATGTGGATGTTTATCTATGAATGCAGAGAGGAATAGGGATAGTTCATCGTTGGCCAATTTCTTTTGTGGTGTACCTGTCGGCTGATCATTTCTAAATGCACTAAACGCGCTGTCTTCTGTCTTGGCATTGATGGCCGTTAGTACGAGTAATTTGACTATGGCCCTTTGCTCTTCAAGATTGAACTGAGGAAGGATTTGGTAGCCAAGATTGTATCGGTCCTTGGGGTCGTCTTGGATACCCTTCTGTGCACTGAGAATAGCTACATGAAGACCTTTATAGTCAACTTCTACAGTCGGTTTATTGTTGATGGCTATCTGCTTTCTGAGGTCTTTGCTAACCTGTTGCCACCATCCCCCATAGTAACGGCCATTTAGGTCCCATTGACCACGACTAAACACCCTTCTAACAAATTTGTTGGCTTGATTGATTGGAACGACCTGAACCTGACCGTTTGACTTAGTGCGGGTTATTTGTGGCTCTTCAAGACTTGGAATGTCTATGTAAGTTTCCATTAGAAGATCGTTGTAGGCTGTTAAATCCGCCCTCATACGTTCTGTTTCAGGCGTATCCTTATATTCGATTGGTTTGCTCTTCTTAGCCCCAGATTTAGTCTTGATCGGTTCCCCATCTTCATCAACATCAAGATTATTTAGAACAACGCATTCCCGATTATGATGAAGGTCTAACTCATAAAGTTCAATATCGAGTAAGGAGAACATTTCTCCGAGCTTATGCGTTGCCCTTATTCTTGAAGTATGGCTACCCCAGCCTGTACCCGTTCTGTTGTTGCTGCCCTGTTTGAAATCGATGAAATCCTCAATCCAAAGGGCCTTAATAATCTTCCTGATCCTGCCTGAAATATGCAGAGCGTTGTATCTGCTGTTCACCTTGTAGGCGTCATTCCCTTGCGCAACTCCAATGCAGAGCAGAGGGTCAGTCTTCCAAGCCACATAGAGATCAATCAAAACGACTTTGAGCATAACTTTTCCAGATGCCTTGCCAGAATTGTTGCTCTTACCACTTATTTGTAGGCGATTATCATCACTCAGGCTGTCATAGATCGTATCCACAACCATGTTGATCTCAGGGTGCTCAGACCAGACATGCACATCTAAGGGCTTAGAATGCCAAACGTCTATCTCACCTATGTCAGTCATCGTGTTGATACAAATACGGCAAGAACCGTAGCCCAAAGTTCTTTCATTTCATCACGTTACATGCATGCGGACGCTGTGCAAAGAAGAAAGCCTATTCAAGTCATTATCCCTGATCTGGCTGTACTTACCTATCGTTCGATCATGTGGATTATCGCAAGTGCATGGGTTGTCCGGCTTAAATAAATCGCCGAATTTGGCTGACCCATCACGCCCCGTCCTAACAACAAGATAATCTGACTACGCTGTGGGTGTTCGTCGTAGGGGGGACGGGAAGCTGACCATAGAGTTAAGGATTGCTGGGCAAATGGAATCCAACCCCCTTACTTCGTTCCGTCTCGCTTAGATCAGGTTGAAATAAGCCTTCAAAATCTAAGCATATCTGATTAAGCAGTCTATGCATCCCTTCCTTAAAATCCAGTGATACCTTAACGGTATCCTCACTTGAACCTACGGCTACAGAGAACCCGTCCGATTTTAGGGACATTGATACAATTGATCTGAGCATCGAATAACCGTCACCTTCAAGATCATTCAGCCTGAGGCCAACCCCCATTTCTATGGGCTGTAGGTTCAAAAGACGCTGGCCGTAGGTGCTAAATGCCGCGTCATTGTGGCCTCCCTCGGTTGATATTGGCCCATGAGGGGGGATAGCACGCACATTCGCTTTATCGCACCCAAGAAAATCTGGCAGGCGATCTATGATTTCATGACCAAGCCTTTTGCTTTCGAAGCTTTGAGTAATCGAGCGGTTGCCATAGTCCTTGGCAAGGTGTTGGAGGTCGTCAAATTTTGTCATCGCAATGTCCCGCGTCGCTAGAATTGTCATCTATCAAACTTTCTTACGCGGATGCAGGATAAGTAAAGGTCTACTCCACTCTGTCAGTATTGATATGGTAAGTACTGAGCCCCTTGTAAGCCAAGTTTACGAGTTTATAAAGCGAGTCCAACGTTGAATATATATAAACCTAGTGATAGGTTGGTATCAACAGAAGGAATCGGCCATGAAACAGTTTGTCATTTATTACCGCGTAAGCACCCGCCGTCAGGGTGATAGTGGTTTGGGCCTTGGTGCTCAGCGCCGTGATGTTGACCTATACCTAGAGACCTATGCTGACGTCCCGTTTGAGGTGGTTGGTAGTTTTACAGACGTTAGGTCGGGTAAGGACGATGATAGGCCAGAACTTTGGAAAGCTATTGAACTGGCTGAGAAGACAGGTGCCACGCTGTTGGTAGCCAAACTTGATCGCCTCAGTAGGAAGGTGTCCTTCATCGCCAATGTTATGGACCTTAAGAGGCTGAGCCTCACAGTGGCCACCATGCCTCACGCCGATAAGTTCCAGCTTCACATTTATGCTGCCCTAGCTGAGCAAGAGCGCGAGTTTATCTCTCTGCGCACCAAGGCCGCATTGGCCCCTCTGAAGGGTACAGGCAAGCTAGGTGGAAACCGAGGGAATATCGACAAGGCCAATGACGCTGCCATTGCTCTCGCTGACAACCATGCTGCCAAGGTGATGGATACGATCAGACCCCTGCGTGATGCTGGTCGTACCCTTCAACAGATTGCAGACACCTTGAACAAATCGGGGGTTACTACTGCACGTGGTGGCAAGTGGCACCCCACAACAGTGAAAAATGTGCTGGCTCGTGAGGTTGCCTAAAACCATGAGGCTCCCCCAGATTCTAAGGCTGAGGGATCAATACACCACGTTACCTTACCTTTACCCGCTAAAAAAAGAAAAAACTCAGGACCTTTCTCAAGTTCAGCAGCCAATTCGAACCTGAAAAACCGTGAGGAAAATCAAAATTGGGCCTTCAGGGTTTCAGACAAGGTGGGGATGTCTTCAGGAGACAGCAGCAGCACACCAGTAGAAGCAGAAAGCTCTTTGGCGCTACGGGTGAATTCGGCATTGGTCAGCACGGCAGCTACATCTAAGCCCATGTGTTTTGCGCCTGAAAATGCCTCTTGAACAGCTTTGTTCCCTACAGACCCTGAATAGCGTTTACACTGAATGCCTACTGACAGGCCATCTTTGATGGCGACGACATCAACACCCTGATCGCCGCTTCCTTGTGTAGCTCTGGCCTCCCAGCCAAATCCTTGAAGAGCTTCCGCTACCCAGTGCTCAAATTCGTGACCATTTGCGGGTAGGTCTACGGTGGAGAAACCTTTGGCCTTTTGTTCCTCATCTAACTTAGCAACAGTTTTCAGAACGATATCGATAGACTCCGCAAAATCGACCCTTTTATAGGGGATTCCGATACTGCTCAAAAATTCTCTAGCAACTCTTCTTCTTAAATCGAGTACTAGTGCGCCATAATCATTGTACTTCACGCTGTTTCGCATGTTGCGCTGCAAGGCAGGAAAATGTTTTTTGCACTGATAATTCAGATATATGTGGTTAGCCTTGGTTGCATTCTGAACCAACTTAGCCCGTTTTTCACGCAACCGCTCACGGTCTTCATGGGACATAGTGAATTTTTTTGGTTTGTTCTCTATACCAACAGATTCGGTGTAGGTCTTCGAAAGATTTCTATCCAAGCCAGCCCGCTTTCTGCGAAGTCGCTCTCGATCTTTCTCAGACATTACATACTTTTGGGGTTTGTGATCAGAACGGCCCTCTTTGCCGCCTGCATTCTCGGTGGGTTGATTCAGACCAGCCTCTTCTCTGCGCACCAGCTCACGATCTTCGTCAGACGATATGTCTTCTCTCAAAGTAACTTGATTAGCAGAGCCTTCCATAGCCAAAGCAGCCCGTTGTCTTCTTTCGTCTCTTTCTGTGATATCCTCAGGGGTACGCGATTGTTCGATTTCACTTTCAGAAAGGCGAGTCTCAGACGGGTTTTCGATTTCAGCTTCCAGTTTAGCGATGGCTTTGTGAAGATGCTCTATTTCTTCGTTGCTCGCCGAAAGCAACTCCTGCACGCGCTTCAATTCAGCAGCATTTTCTTGACACGAGGCACAGGTCTTCTTCCTAAAAAACATTATGCTTCATCAATCCTCACAGCAGTGCCAGAGGCGACCAAAAGCACCATACTGCCCGCCCCACTGAGTTCCACATAATCCAAATCTACACCGACAACCGCGTTGGCTCCAACCCTGTGGGCTTCTTTCTTAAGCTCATAAAGAGCCGTGCGCCTGCTATCCCGCATAGTGCTTTGAACAGCCTCTGAGCGCCCTCCTACAATGTCTCTGATGCCAGCAAACAGGTCTTTGAAGACATTCATACCGAAAGCACATTCAGCAGTCACAATTTCGATGCGCTCTGTGATTGGCAGGTTTGGAGCAGTTTCTGTGGTTAGTAGGATTGCCTCTATCGCTTCGTCACGCTCTGCAAATGTTTTTTGCTCTTCTTGAGCTTGAAACGTTGTGCGACCAGCTTCTACCCCAAGGTTGCATTGACCACAAAGTCCGTCTGACCCCGGATCGAATAGGCCAAGTTTCTTTCCGCATTCAGTACACTTCGGCATCGGCTAGACCTTTTTTAACGTCTTCCAGTAGCTTAGGTGCAGGAAGGACGACTGCAACCGCAATCTGCCAAAGCTAGAGGTACGACATGCCCGACCAGCCCCAAGACCTCCTGTTTTCAGCAGGTGTGACCCACGTGGAAGTTCGTTGCTGGTCCTGTGGGCACTCTGTCGAACTAACCCCTGAGCACGTGCCGATGGGGATCACACGCCATGACTTCGAGCGTAGGGCTAAGTGCAAGTGTGGAACTGGATGGCCTCACATTAGGCAAGTCCCCAAGCTCCTGAGGCGTTGGTGATGCTTTAGGCCATCTATCCTACCTGCACCGTCTCTAGGTCGAAGATTCGACGTAGGTTTGGTGTTGGATTATGCAATTGGTAGGTGCCGCATCCAAAATGCAAAAGCAAACCTATGGTAAAAATCTATGGGTAAAGGCAACGCAACTAAAGCGTTAAGTTTATGATTTCATGTGGAATAAATAAAGTGGCAGCCCGTAGGGGAGTCGAACCCCTCTTTTCAGGTTGAAAACCTGACGTCCTAACCGATAGACGAACGGGCCACTTAGCTTGTGAGCGGTTCTTTAAGCAAAGCTGGCAAAGGGCGCAAGCAGAAATCGCCAAGAAATGAAAAAACATTTAAGCCGGTGCGGCGTCTTCCAGTCGCAGTTGTATTGATTGACGGCCGCGCCAGCTATTGATGTCCAAACGGCCCGCCAGATGAAACCGAGCCCCACCATGATTTTCCAAAGCAGGGCCCAGTTTTCCGTCGAACGCCCCAAATGCGATGGCATCGATGTAGGTGCCTCCGCCGTCACCAAAGCTAATTTTCAGATGGCTTTCTCCGACGCGCTTGGCGTGACGGATTTGCACGCCGGAAAATGCATAGCGGGGGGCGGGGGCACCGGCACCAAAGGGACCCGCCTGATCTATCTGTTGGGCAAGCTCTACGGTGGCCGCTGCGGGCATCAACATACCGTCCAGACGCAAATCCGCTGCACCGCCAAGATGTGCACCCTGTTTTTCCAACAGCTCTGAGAGCCGCGTCATGGCCGCGTCAAGCTTGTCTTCGGCCACGGTCAAGCCTGCGGCCATCTTGTGCCCGCCCCCCTTCAGCAACAGACCCTCGGCAACCAGCCGCTGGATCGGAGCTCCCAGATCGATACCGCTGACAGACCGGCCGGATCCCTTGCCGATTCCGTTTTCAAAGCCGATCACGATCGAGGGCCGGTTCGACGCCTCCTTGAGGCGTGACGCCACAATGCCGACCACACCGGGATGCCACCCCGCGCCCGACGCCCAGGCCAGAGGCGCGTCAAATCCGCGCTTTTTCGCCTGCTCTAACGCGACAGCACGCACATGGGTCTCTACCTCACGACGTTCGCTATTCAAAAGATCCAGTCGCTCGGCCAGGGCCGCAGCCTCATGCGGGTCATTACAGGCCAACAACCGGGCACCCAGATCAGCCTGTCCGATGCGCCCGCCCGCATTGATGCGCGGCCCCAGCAAAAAGCCGAGATGATATGCATTTGGGGCCGTATCCATACGGGCCAGATCGGCAAGGGCCGCCAATCCTGCGCGGTCGCGCCTCGCCATAACCCTCAACCCTTGCCGCACGAAAGCACGGTTAACCCCGACCAGCGGGGCAACATCCGCCACCGTTGCCAACGCGACAAGATCCAGGAACGCCATTAAATCAGGACCTTGGGACCCATCGTCGCGCAACTGACGTCCCACTTCAACCAGCAACAGAAAAACCACGCCCGCGGCACAAAGATGCGCCAATGCGCCATCTTCGTCTTGTCGGTTCGGGTTCACTACGGCAACGGCCCCGGGCAACGTCTCACCACCCAGGTGATGATCAAGCACAATCACATCCGCGCCGACGGCCGCCGCGATCGGCCCATGAGAAAGCGTTCCGCAATCTACACAAACGATCAGATCATGGCTGATCGCCAAATCTGCCATCGCTGCGTCATTGGGTCCATATCCCTCGTCGATCCGGTCGGGCACGTAAAGCGTGGCGGCACAGCCCATCTGGCGCAACCAAACCAACAGCAACGCGGCAGAGCTGCCGCCGTCCACATCATAATCGGCAAACACAGCAATCCGCTGCCGCGCTCTCACCGCGGCCAAAAACCGCCTCGCGGCCTTTTCCATGTCGCGCAGCGATCTCGGATCGGGCAACAATTCCCGCAGTGACGGCTCAAGGAACGGACCGGTCTCGTCCGCTGTGACGCCGCGCCGCGCCAGCACCTGACACAGGGCAAGTGGTAAACCGGTCTGCTGAACCAACACTTCCGTTGCACGCTCGGTCTCGACCCCGGGGCCCACCCACCGTCGCCCGCTCAAGGACATCTCAACATCTAAAAAGCTCACGCGCGCTCCATTCCAAATGGTAAAAAATCCTCGCCGAAGGCTCCCGCATTTACAACAGGCGGCATCGGCTCATGTCCAACCACGGCTGGGTGCCGAAAGCGCGGGCGCTACAAATCCTCGATCCGCAACGCGACAGGGTCGGTGGCCAAAACCCCGGTTCGCGTCATCGCCTCCAAGGCTTCGTCCAGCGCGCTGCGGCTGGTTTTATGGGTAACGATCAAAACCGGTGCCAGATCACTGCGATGTTCGGTCTGGCGCATTCTATCGATGCTGATGCCAGCCTCTCCCAGCACGGTGGCAATTTTCGCCAGGGCACCGGGTTTGTCCAGCAGGCCCATCCTCAGGTAAAACGCAGCCGGGCGCTGCGACAATGCGGAAGTCGCCGATGCCAAAGTGGTGGCCTTGCGCCCGAATACCGGACCATGCCAACCCCGCGCGATATCGCAAATATCAGACAGCACGGCACTTGCGGTAGGGCCTTCTCCGGCACCTGGCCCGCGCAGGACGACCTGACCGATTGCGTCGCCTTCCAGTACGATCATGTTGGTGCCGCCAGCAAGCTGCCCCAACGGCGACGTATCGGGTACAAGACAGGGTTGCATGCGTTGCTCAAGACCCCGACCGGTCATCTGCGACACCCCAAGCAGCTTGATCTTATAGCCCATATTCGCGGCGGCCTGAATGTCTTCTATGCTGACACGTTGAATGCCTTCGATCTCGATCCCGGCAAAATCGACCTGAGTGCCAAAGGCGATGGATGACAGAATCGCCAGTTTATGGGCCGCGTCGATACCGCCGACATCCAGGTTGGGATCGGCCTCAAGATAGCCAAGCGCCTCTGCTTCTTTGAAGAGTGATTCATAGGTGTTGCCGGTCTCTTCCATCCGGGTAAGGATATAGTTGCAGGTCCCGTTCATCACGCCGATGACCCGGCTGATCTCGTTTCCCGCGAGGGCTTCGGTCAGGGTTTTGATAACCGGGATACCACCGGCCACGGCCGCCTCGTACCGGATCAGACAACCGGCGGCTTCGGCTTGTTCAGCGAGCGCCTGCCCATGGATCGCCAGCATCGCCTTGTTCGCGGTGACGACATCCTTGCCCGACGCCAGGGCTGCCTCGGTCGCGTCCTTGGCAGGCCCTGCGTCGCCGCCTATCAGTTCTACGAACACATCGACATCGTCAAGCTTGGCCAGCGCCACGGGGTCATTCTCCCATGCATAGCTATCCAGCGTGACCCCGCGATCCTTGTCGCGGTTCCGCGCTGAAACTGCCGATATCGTTACCGGTCTGCCGGTGCGGGCTTCGATCAGCGCAGCCTGCTTGCGAATGATCCGGACCACGCCGACACCGACAGTGCCCAATCCGGCAATCCCAAGACGAAGCGGCTGTGACATGGTGAAATCCTTTGTGGTAATGCGCGACGGCGCAGAGGGCGATCAAGGTTGCTTGCGCCGCGATGTAGCGGTTTCACATGGTGCACGCAACGCGGCATCGTGAATTTCCCTAGCGTTGCCCCTGTGCCAGCCGCTGTTTTTCCGCGCGCGACAGAACGGACCCGCGCAACCTGGTGGCGCGGGCTCGCAGACCAGCGACACGACCGGTCAATGCCGTTTCGGTTTTGACAGCGTCAATCTGTCCGGCAGTCGCAGACGCGAGCAAGGGATCGATCGGTACCAGCTTAGGGTAATCTGCCGCCAGTAACTCGGGGGTGGCCCGGCGATCCAGCGCAGGGAACTGGGTGCACGCGGCCATCAGCAGAATCGTCGATGCAACTATGCAAAATGAAATGCGCCTGATCATGGATCACTTTTGCACCAGCCGCGTTTGCGGCGCAAGCGGGGTTTGCGTTTGAACACGTGTTCAATTAACCTCGTGATATGGCACGTACGACCGGCTCTCATTCTGATATCACTGGCCCCAAGGTGCGCGATGCAGCCTTGCGTCTGTTTGCGCAAAACGGATACGCCGCTGTTTCGATGCGCGCCATCGCAACCGAAGTCGGCGTGCAGGCCGGTGCGCTTTATAATTATACGCCCGACAAGCAAACGCTGTTGTTCAATCTACTCCACGATCACATGGAAGAACTGCTCGAGGCGCAGCGCGACGACATCACCACGAGCCCGCTCGACAGGCTGCGCGATTTCGTCGATTTTCATATCCGGTTTCACGCAGATCGGCCTGACGAAGTATTCATATCCTATATGGAATTGCGGAACCTGACTGCCGAGAATTTCAATGTCGTTGAAACGTTGCGGCGCAGTTATGAAGATCGCCTCGAGACCATTCTGCAACATGGCGCGGCCACGGGTGACTTCGTGATCGCCGACACCAAGATTGCGACGCTGGCCGTTATCGCGATGTTAACCGGGGTGAACACCTGGTTTCGCAGTGGTGGCCGGCTGTCGTTGGACCAGGTCATCGCGCAGTATTGGGACATGGTACGCAAAGCGGTCCTATAAGGGGCAGGGGCCTCAGGCCCCCGCCCCGGAATCCAGTCTTTAACGGGCCTAGTGGGCGGGTTTGATGAACGTACCGTTGTTCAGATCCTGCATTGCCTGGCGCAACTCAGCTTGGGTGTTCATCACGATCGGACCGTGCCATGCAACGGGTTCGTCGATAGGCGCACCGGAAATCAGCAAAAACCGCACACCTTCGGGGCCGGCTTGCATGGTTACTTCGTCACCGGAACCAAAGCGGATCAATGTGCGATCCCCGCTCAAGTCGCGGATATTTACCTCGGCCCCGGCGATTTCCTTTTCCAGCAGCACGCCTGAAGGTGCCGACGCATCAGCAAACGCCGCCTCACCTTGGAACACATAGGCGAAGGCCCGACGATATGTGTCGATCCTGAAGGTTTTGCGCACGCCTGCCGGAACAGTGATATCAAGATATTGAGGATCGGCTGCTATGCCGTCGACCGGGCCTTTCTTTCCCCAGAATTCTCCGGTGATCACACGTACGGTGGTACCGTCGTCATCGGTGACCACCGGGATATCCCTCGACGTCACGTCCTGGTACCGGGGCGCGGTCATTTTCTGTGACGCGGGCAGGTTACCCCAAAGCTGGAACCCGTGCATCTGGCCTTTGGCGTTTCCGTGGGGCATCTCTTGATGCAAGATACCTGACCCTGCGGTCATCCACTGCACGTCGCCCGCGCCAAGTGTGCCGACGTTGCCCAGCGAATCCCCGTGGTCCACTGTTCCTTCCAGCACATAGGTGATTGTTTCGATGCCGCGATGGGGGTGCCACGGAAAGCCCCTCTCGAAATCCTGCGGACGCTCGTTGCGAAAGTCGTCGAACAGCAGAAACGGGTCAAGCTCTGATGGGTCCTGAAACCCGAACGCGCGGTAAAGCTTGACACCTGCGCCTTCCAGGGTCTGCTTTGCGGCGCGGGTTTCCAATGTAGGTCGGATCGACATGGTATGCTCTCCATTGATTGCTTGCCCCGAAGATAGGAACCGCACGGTATCACCGCAATACGCGGACGACGAACGCCATCTGTGCGTGATTGCACCGTCATCGTCCCCCGCGCACCGACAGGCCGACGGTGCGCAGACAGAAGGTACGCCGTCGCAAACAGGCGGGCACCTTGCAGCGTGTCAAGGTTCACTGGTCCAAACAACAATGGAAAGCGAACGACATGAAGGTAGGATTTATCGGCCTGGGCAATGTGGGCGGCAAATTGTCCGGGAGCCTGCTGCGCAACGGCGTTGACCTGTATGTGCACGACCTCGACCCGGCGTTGGTTGCAGGCAAGGTGGCCAAGGGGGCGAAGGACGGCATGACACCCGCCGACCTAATGCAAGTGTGCGACGTGGTGATTACGTGTCTGCCAAGCCCTGCCGCATCAGCAGCGGTCATGGCGGACATGCTGCCGCATGTCGGACCAGGCAAAATCTGGCTCGAGATGTCGACCACCGACGCCGCTGAAATCGCGCGTCTGGGCCGCGCGGTCATCGACGCGGGCGGTGCGGCGGTCGATTGCCCGGTTTCGGGTGGGTGTCACCGTGCAGATACCGGCAACATCAGTATTTTCGCCGGGTGTGACCGTCCCACGTTCGAACGGATATTGCCGTTGTTGACAGTGATGGGCCGTCGGATCCTGCATACGGGCGATCTGGGAACGGCTTCGGTGCTGAAGGTCATGACGAATTACCTGGCGACGGTGAACCTGATTTCGGTCTGCGAGGCGATGACGGTGATGAAAGCCGCCGATATCGATCTTGCAACAACGTTTCAGGCGATTTCAATGTCTTCGGGGACGTCCTTTGTACATGAAACCGAAAGCCAGCTCATACTATCGGGGGCGCGCGATGTGAATTTCACGATGGATCTGGTGCAAAAGGACATCGGGTTGTTTCAAAAGCTCGCCGATCAGTTTTCGGTCCCGCTCGAAATATCGCCCATGATCATCGACATCATTGCGGATGGCCAGAAACGCTATGGCATGCGGGCCCAGTCCGACCGGATCATCGAGAGGCTTGAAGACGCCACGGGCCTCAAGATCCTCGCCGACGGGTTCCCGCAGGAATTGGTGGACGATGAACCCGAAGAGCGCGGTTACGAAGTGCGGGCCAACGTCAACGGCTGATTTTGAAGTGCAGACTTTCCCCAAACGTGGAAGGCTTGCGTCGATGGATGGTCGCTCATCAGGTGCTGTAGCGTCGCGATCGCCCCCGGACTTCAGTCGTCAAAGCCGACGAAGCGGGCCAGTTCCTCAACCGGGCGACGCGTAGATACCACCTCATTGGCCGAAAAGCTTTCGTCGGGCCAGCCGAGTGCCACACAGGTCATGATAACCTGATCGTCAGGGATCTGTGCATGCTCGCGCACGACGGGTGACTGCATGATCCCTTGGCCATTGATGACGGACCCCAGACCCTTGCTCCATGCCGCAAGCACAAGGCCATAGGTCACCGCACCCAGATCGAAATGCGCGATGGTGCCGTTATCATCGAGCGACTTGTCGAAGCACACCACGATGGAAACCGGTGCGTCGAACTGGCGAAATCCGCGCATGACCCAGTCTTGCCGGCGCTCCTTGTCATCTCGTTCGATGCCCATGGCCGCGAATAGTTGCTTGGCAATGCCGACCTGCCGGTCGCGGTGCACCCCGGCATAGGCCCCATGGTCGCTGATCTCGCGCACCGGGGGAATGCCTTGCAACATGCGGGTCGAATTGCCTTCGCGGACTTTTTCCAGCGGCTCTCCGGTCAGCACGTGCAAGTGCCAGGGCTGCGTGTTCATCGACGACGGAGCGCGGTTTGCAAGCGCAATCACTTCTTCCAGAAGTTCGCGCGAAACCGGGTCTTTCTTGAAACCTCTGATGCTGCGCCGTTCCTGCATTGCCTGCTGTAAGTCCATCGTGCCGCTCCCGCCCATTTGCCTGACAGACGTCAGATTGTGGCAGTTACCCCGCGGGGTCAAGCGTTGCCTTGGGCCGTTCCGTAGCGTCAGGTCAGCAATTCGGGACGTTCACAGCCAGGCCGCCAAGCGATGTTTCCTTGTATTTTTCAGACATGTCCGCACCGGTCTGGCGCATGGTCTCGATACAGGCATCCAGCGGCACAAGATGCGTGCCGTCACCGCGCAGGGCAAGCGATGCGGCGGACACCGCCTTGATCGCGCCAAGGCCGTTGCGTTCGATGCAGGGTACCTGCACCAGGCCGCGCACCGGATCACACGTCATACCCAGATGATGTTCGAGCGCGATTTCGGCGGCGTTTTCGATTTGCGCGGGCGTGCCCCCCATCACCGCACACAACCCGGCCGCAGACATCGCAGCAGCCGAGCCAACTTCGGCCTGACATCCGGCTTCGGCTCCCGATATCGACGCATTGAACTTCACCAGCCCACCGATGGCGGCGGCGGTAAGCAGGAAGTCTTCGATATGGCTTTGGGATGCGCCGGGAACGTGATCGAGATAGTACCGCAAGGTTGCGGGCATCACGCCTGCAGCTCCATTGGTAGGCGCTGTGACCACCTGACCACCTGCGGCGTTTTCCTCGTTCACCGCCATGGCGTAAACGCTCATCCAGTCGTTGATTGTGTGGGGCGCGCGGTGGTTCTGTCCCCGTTCAGCCAACAGCGCGTCATGGATGTCTTTGGCGCGGCGCTTGACGTTCAGGCCGCCGGGCAAGATCCCGTCGGTCTCAAGGCCCCGATTGATGCAATCGTTCATCACCTGCCACAGTCGCCTGGTTCCGTCGCGCAGGTGGACGGCACCGCCGCGCGCTTCTTCGTTTGCCCGTTTCATCTGCGCAATGGTTTTCCCCGACCTGTCTGCCATCTCAAGCATCTCGGCAGCCGATTTGAACGGGAAGGGGATCGGCGCACCTTCGTCCGTGTCCTTGCCTGCGGCCAGTTCAGCTTCGGTCATCACGAAACCACCGCCGATCGAGTAATAGGTTTCACGCAAGGTGACATCGCCTTGGGCGTCCGTGGCCATCAGCATCATTCCGTTTGCGTGACCGGTCAGCTTGGTTTCATAGTCAAAGATCATGTCGGTCTTGGGCGCGAATTTCAGGGTCCCGAGGTCAGGTAGGGCAATCTGCCCGGTGCTGTGTATCTGGGCAAGCACGGCCTCGGCCTTCTCGTGGTCGTAATCATGGGGCGTGAACCCGGCAAGACCCAGTATCGTGGCACGGTCAGTGGCGTGACCCACACCGGTAAAGGCCAGACTGCCGTGCAACGATGCGCGCAGTCCGGCAAAGTTGAAAGGCGAGGCCCGCATGAGGTCCAGAAAGCGCGCTGCGGCCACCATCGGACCCATGGTATGAGAAGACGATGGGCCGATCCCCACTTTGAACATATCGAACACGGACAAGAACATCAGGTAGCGGTACCTTTTTCAGGCGCGGCGTAAACCGGCGCAGTAAATGGGTTCGGGCCAAGCCCTTCGGCGGCTTGCGCCGCGGCGGTGCAGGGCAGTTGTTCGACGGCACGGCACATGGCGTGCAAATGTGGGGTGTCCGCCAGTGCAAACCAACTGCGATCGCGGTCAATCGGATACAGCGCGCACCACCGCAACAGGGCTGCCAGATAAAGCTGAAGCGCCAACGGCAAAGGTCCCTGGGACGCGCGCAGGTCAAGCGTCCCGAGGTGGGTCTGGATGGCTTTCGACGTGGATTGATACAGCGCCAGTTGGTGTGCCGCCTGATCCCCTGTATATTTCTCGGGGTAAAAGCACATCCGCAAGGCCGGATGCAGGGTGTTCGAGACAAAGAACAGCCACTTGAGAAAATCGGCGCGGGCCGGATCGGTGACCGAAGGGCCCAGTTCGCCATGCCGATCGTTCAGCCACAAAAGAATGGCACCCGTTTCAAACATCGCCCCCGCTGCGCCTTGCAGCACGGGGATCAGGCCATGTGGGTTGAGCTTTAGATATTCCGGCGACGTTTGGGCGTGACGCGACCGGTCCACCAAAACGGCGTCAAACGGCTGCCCTATCGCATCAAGAGCCATGCGAACGATAACGGATGCATTATCCGGGGCGTAGTGGAGAATATAGGGTTTCATGTCGGTGTCGTACCTCATTAAAATTTTTCGGCACGAACGAAAACGACATAATCTCGCTGATAGCGGAGCTTTGCGAAATAGGGCAGGAGCTAGCTGCGCCGCAAGGCGTGATCTTCGACCCGGATGCGATGATAGAGCATCAGGGCATTCAAGACACTGAACAGCACGGCAAGCCAAAGCAAGCCCAATACCATGGGCGCGACGAAAATCTCGAATACTACAAGTGTGTAATTGGGGTGCGGCAAGAACCGGAACGGACCTTTTGCGACCAGCGGTTCGTCAATGACAATGATCCGTGTTGTCCACCTCGGGCCGAGGGTCGCCAATATCCAGACGCGCAGGAATTGCAGTACAACGTAGACCGCAAGCCAGATCGCATTGATGGGTTCGCCAAACCCGAACGCCACCAACCCAAGCACCCATGCGGTGTGGAGCGCGACCATAACCGGATAGTGCCCGGCACCGGCTTCGTGTGCGCCTCGGGCCAGCAACGCCGCCGTGTTCCGTTTGGCCAGTACGAGTTCACCCAAGCGCTGCAAGACAATAAAGGCCAGGAATGAAAAGGTGCCAATGGTCACGACGGGGCCACCGTCAGCGGCAGCATCGACGCAGTGAAACCCGGCCCCAGGGCACACAGGGCCAGCTGACCGGACTGGCCTGACTTCAGCACCTTGTCCAGAACGAACAGCGCCGTTGGCGCGGACATATTTCCTTGGGCGCGCAGGGTGTCGCGTTCCGCATCAAGGCTGCCGGGTGCAAGTCCCATCGTGGCCTCGATTGCTTCCAGCACCTTGGCCCCGCCGGGGTGGCACACCAGCCGGTCGACGTCCCCTAATGTCAGATCGGCGCGGTCGAGCATCGCCTCCACCGCCTCGCGAAAGTGACTTTCGACAAAACCGGGAATGGACCGGTCAAACACGACGCCCAAGCCGTTATCGTCCACATCCCAGCCCATGATGGCCAGGGTGTCAGGCCACAGGTATTCTTGCCCTTCGCCCAGTGTGACCCTGCCAGCGGTCACCGCGGGTCCTGACTGCAAGACTGCCGCGGCGGCACCGTCGCCAAACAGCACGGTTGCGATGATATCGGCTTTCTGAAGGCGGTCCGTGCGGAACGACAAAGAACATGTTTCCACCGCAACCATAAGTACCGTCTGGCCCGGACGGGTGCTGGCAAGCCGCGCTGCCAGTGACAGGCCGCTGACACCGCCGGCGCAACCCAACCCGAACACCGGCACACGTTGCACATCATTGCGAAAACCCATGGCCTTGAATGCCTGCGCCTCGAGCGATGGAGTCGCGATGCCGGTGGATGAGACAGTAACAATTACGTCAACATCTTCCGCAGCGACCCCGGCATCGGCCAGAGCTGACCGCGCCGCGTGGATGAAAAGGTCGGGCGCGGTCTCAAGATAGGCGCTCCCACGTTCGGACCAGCTATGATCGCGTTCGTACCAACTTACCGGTTGTACCAGATAGCGCGTGTCGACGCCCGCATTCTCGAACGCTGGCGCAAGCCGGTCAAAATGGGTGTATCGCGGGCCAAGCAACGCTTTTGCATAGGTTTTCGCCATGGACTGAGAGAGCTGGTGCGGCGGGAGTGCAGTGCCAAGACCGGCGAGGCTTACGACAGTTTTGTCTACCACCGCGGGCATTGGCAGATTGGTCAGTTGCAGCATCGTTACGCCCCGCGAGCAATTATATTTGTCTGCACGACATAGCCCACGCCCCGGTGTTATCCACTGTCGGCCAGCGTTTATCCGGCGAACCTGTCGCTATGGTAACCAAGTTGAACGCATAGTCGATAAATAACACGGTTTTCAGGGGTCGCGCGTGACGCCCGCCACCGCTATAAGGGCTCCGATCAACGAGGAGTCGCAACTATGGCCGGAGAATTGTCTCCTATCGATAAGGCGAAGTTTGTCGCCGCTAAACGCGCTGCGCAATTTGTAGAAGACGGGATGCGCGTCGGGCTGGGTACCGGGTCTACTGCCGCCTGGCTGGTACGCTGTTTGGGAGAGATGGTGCGTGACGACGGGTTGCGGATCAAGGGTGTCCCGACTTCGACGCGGACGGCGCAGCTGGCGCGCGAGGTCGGCATCGAGGTCATCAGCCTGGATGAGGCGAAGTGGTTGGACCTGACCATAGACGGTGCGGATGAATTCGATGGTGAGCTGAACCTGATCAAGGGCGGCGGCGGTGCCCTGCTGCAAGAAAAGATCGTGGCAACAGCGTCTGACCAGATGGTGGTGATCGCTGATATCGGCAAGGAAGTCGAAACTCTCGGGGCGTTTCCGCTGCCGGTCGAGGTCATTCCTTTCGGGTGGCAAACCACCCAGGCTCTGGTCGAGGAAACCTTGATTTCGATGGATGTACTGGGCCGTACTTCTACATTGCGCATGAATGGCGACATTCCTTTTGTCACGGATGAAGGTAATTACATTCTGGACCTGCACCTGAACCGGATCGGCAACGCGCGTCAGCTTTCCCTGGTGATGAACCAAATGCCGGGCGTGGTTGAAAACGGGCTGTTCATTGATATCTGTGATGCGGTTGTCATCGGGTATGGCGATGGCCGTGTCGAAGTCCGAGATATCAACGAGGGCACGGTCGACCGTGATCGTCTGGATTTCGTCGAAACCGACAACCTGTTCTCCGACCTTAGCGACTGAAGCTGGAAAGGCCCCGACCATATGAGTGATTTTGACTTCGACCTGTTTGTCATCGGCGGAGGTTCAGGTGGCGTACGCGCGGCACGTGTCGCGGCGGGTGAATACGGGGCCAAGGTAGGCTTGGCCGAAGACGATAGATATGGCGGAACCTGCGTCATCCGCGGTTGCGTGCCGAAGAAGCTGATGGTCTTTGCTTCGGGCTATGCCGAAACGGTGGATGAAGCCAAATTTTTTGGCTGGGACATTAAGCACGGTTCCTTTGACTGGCATTTTTTCAAGGACCGGATGAACAGCGAACTGGACCGCCTTGAAGGGGTCTATCGCAAGCTTTTGGCAAACACCGATGTTGAAATGTTCGATCAGCGCGCCCGGGTCAAGGGTGCGCATACCATCGAATTGGCAAACGGCGAAACCCGCACCGCCAAGCACATTCTTGTGGCGACGGGCGGGCGGCCCATCCGCCCTGATCTGGCGAATGCGCACCTGGGCATCGTTTCTGACGATATCTTTCACCTCGAAAGCCTGCCCAAATCCATCCTTATAGTCGGGGGTGGGTATATCGGCTGCGAATTTGCCGGAATTCTGAACGGGTTTGGCGTCGAGGTAACGATGTACAATCGCGCCGCACAAATCTTGCGGGGCTTTGACGAAGAAGCGCGCGGGCTTATCGCGGATTCGATGCGGACCGCGGGCATTGATATTCATTGCGGTACGAGCATCGTTGAAATGGCCCTGGAAAGCGAACGCGAAAAAGTCCCGATGCCAAGCCATTCTGACGCCGCGACAGGGGCTTTGGCCTCGCGTCCCGGTGAGCTGAATGAACACGCCGACGTTTCACGCGCGGGTGCGCTGGGCCCGATTTGGGTCAAGTCCACCAATGGTGCAGAGAAGTATTTCGATATGGTGTTGTTCGCGACTGGCCGTGTGCCGAACACCGACAACATGGGACTGGAAGACGTCGGGGTAAAACTTGGGCGCCGCAACGAGATAAAGGTCGACGAATACAGCCAGACCGCGGTACCGTCGATTTACGCTATTGGCGACGTAACTGACCGCGTCAACCTGACCCCGGTTGCAATTCGCGAAGGCATGGCTTTCGTGCAGACGGTGTTTGGCGGGGTGCCCACCCCGGTCGATCACCTTTTGGTACCTTCTGCGGTGTTCACCCAGCCTGAATTCGGCACGGTCGGCCTGACAGAGGAACAAGCCGCCGAGCAAGAGCCGATCGAGGTCTATTCTACGTCGTTCAGACCGATGCAGACGGCCTTCGCTGAAAAGCAAACACGCGTCATGATGAAGCTGATCGTCAGCAAGGCGACACGTGTCGTTCTTGGGTGTCACATCGTGGCACCGAACGCGGGCGAGCTCATTCAGTTGGTCGGCATCGCCGTCAAGGCACAGCTTACAAAAGAGCAGTTCGATGCGACCTGCGCTGTGCACCCGACGATGTCTGAAGAACTGGTAACCATGCGTAACCCAACACGCACTGCTTGATTTCTGGGCAATCATGTCCAAATCTGAATAAGACGAGGCCAATGGCATGGCCATAATAGGGAAGAATTAATGACTGGAAATACAGGCGGTCCTTGGGGCGGCGGAGGAAACTCAGGCGGGGGCAATTCTGGTGATAACCAGAAAAAGCCAGGCAATAACCGACCCACGGGGGGCAATCGTGGCCCCGGCTCGGACAAGCCGCAGATACCAGAGATAGACGATCTTGTGAAAAAAGGCCAAGAACGGTTGCGCGTTCTGATGGGTGGCAAGGGCGGCGGCAATGGAGCCGGTGGTCCATCCGGTGGCGGAATGGGCAACGGCCCGCGGCTTACCCGTGGCACCGTCGGTCTTGGGGCTTTGGCCGCTGTCGTGCTCTGGGGGATGGCCAGCTTTTATACGGTCCGTCCAGAACAACAGTCGATCGAACTGTTTCTAGGTAAGTTTTCGGGTGTCGGTACCGAAGGTTTGAACTTTGCCCCTTGGCCGTTCGTGACTGCCGAGGTTTTCGATGTCACCACCAACCGGGCAGAGACCATCGGCGCGGGGCGCGGTGGCGATGACAACGAAGGCCTGATGCTCACGACCGATGAAAACATCGTCGATATCGATTTCCAGGTTGTCTGGAACGTCAAGGATGCCCGCAACTTCAAGTTTTCGCTCCGTGATCCTCAGGTCGCGGTCCGCGCGATTTCGGAATCCGCGATGCGCGAAATCATTGCTCAGTCAGAGCTTGCACCGATCCTGAACCGTGACCGTGCTGCGATCGAAGCCAATGCGCGCGAGTTGATCCAGTCCACGTTGGACAACCGGCAGACCGGCATCAACATCATTCGTGTCAACTTCAACAAGGTGGATCCGCCGCGGCAGACCGTCACCATCACCGACAACGAAGGTCGCGTGTCGCAGGAATCCGTTATCGACGCGTTCCGCGATGTTCAGGCCGCCGAGCAGGAACGTGACCGCGCCGAACGTCAGGCTGATGCTTACGCGAACCGCCGCACCGCCGAAGCACGTGGTGAATCCGCCCAGCTTCTGGAAGCCGCGGAAGGCTATCGCGCGCGGGTGGTGAATGACGCCGTGGGTGAGGCCAGCCGGTTCGAGGCTGTGTTGACGGAATACAACGCTGCCCCGGAAGTTACACGCAAACGCCTGTATATTGAGACAATGGAAAAAGTGTTGGGTGATGTCGACAAGATTATCCTTGAAAAAGGGAGCGAGGGGAGCGCGCAGGGTGTCGTGCCGTATCTGCCTCTCAACGAGCTTCGTAACAATAATCGAGGATCAAACTGATGCGTAAACTCAACATTATCATTCCTGTCGTGATCATTGCCCTCATTGCTGCCTTGTCCTCGATTTACATCGTTGATGAACGTGAAAAGGTTCTGGTGCTGCGGTTCGGCCAAATCAAGCAGGTGCGCGAGGAAGCCGGCATCGGTTTCAAGATTCCACTTCTGGACGAGGTTGTGCGTTACGACGACCGTATCCTGTCGCTGGAAACCCCGATGATCGAAGTCACGCCCGCCGATGATCGCCGGCTCGAGGTTGATGCGTTTGTTCTGTATCGTATCGCCGACGTGCGCCAGTTCCGTCAGGCTTTGGGTGTCGACGGCGGCCGTCAGGCTGAAATCCAGCTCAACGGTATTCTGGATGGTCAGATCCGTGCGGTTCTCGGATCGCAGGGTGTGACGTCGAACACTATTCTGTCTCCGGAACGCTCTGCCTTGATGGATCAGATCCGGGAGCGTTCGGACGCCCGGGCGCAGGCCTTGGGGTTGGACGTTGTGGACGTGCGTTTGCGCCAGACCAATCTGCCCGAGCAGAACTTTGACGCGACGCTTCAGCGGATGATTGCGGAACGCGCGCGCGAGGCCACGGATGAACGTGCCCGCGGACGTGAAGCGGCTCTCCGCGTGACTGCTCTGGCGGATCGTACCTATGAAGAAATCCTGTCTGAAGCCCGACGTGATGCACGCATCACCGAAGGTGAGGCGGATGCCGAGCGGAACAAGATCTTCGCGCAAGCCTACAGTAAAAATGTGGAATTCTTCGAATTTTACCGTTCTCTGAGCGCGTATGAACAAGCTCTCAAAGGTGAAAATTCGTCGATGGTTCTGTCACCGAATAGCGAATTTTTCGACTACCTGGGCTTTACCAATCGCACCGCGCCGTCCGACGCGCCGAGCAATACAGACGCAGCCAACACCAACGCTGCAACCAACGGCGCAGCCAACACCAACGCTGTGAACAACGGGGCGGCGAACACCAACGCTGTAAGCAACGGTGCAGCCAGCACCAACGCTGTGACCAACGGGGCAGCGAACAACAACGCTCCGACGGATCCCAACGCGGTGAACGACAATGCGGTGAACAACTAGGTTCGAGGCGAAATTGTTTTGGATAGGGCCGGCCAGTGCGCCGGCCCTTTTTTTGTGTCACGTCAAAATCTATATCAGGGTAACCAAACGTCGGAAATCTTAAGGTAAATGTCCCGCGACATCTTGGCAGGGGATCAACCCCAGTTGACATGCGCGTGAAGATACCCATCTTTCAGCTTGCGGCGGGGGAATTGCAGATGCACTCTGCTGTTGAACCATTCTTGGGCCCCTACGCCCGTCTTATGATCTGGAGATGATGCATGCAGCCAAAGGCCGTGTCCCTGTCGAAATCCGATGCAATGACGCCCAACCTCAAATATTTAATGATGGGTATGTTGGCACTGGCCTTTGTTTTATTGCAATCGGTCATGGCTCTGGCAAAGCCTGAAAGCTTGGCACCGCTGGCCGAGAAAATCAGCCCCTCGGTGGTGAATATCACCACTTCGACAACGGTCGAGGGGCGGACCGGCCCCCGCGGCATCGTCCCCGAAGGATCCCCCTTCGAGGATTTCTTCAAGGAGTTTCGTGACCGCAACAACGATGGTGCCCCCCCGGCACCCCGCAAATCCGCCGCCCTTGGATCGGGGTTCGTGATTTCCGAGGACGGGTTTGTCGTTACCAACAATCACGTCATTGATGGCGCAGACGAGATCACGATCGAATTTTTCACCGGCGAAGAACTGAAGGCGACCGTGATCGGTACGGACGCGAACACCGATATCGCCCTTCTCAAAGTCGAAGCCCCCAATGCTTTGCCGTTTGTCAGCTTTGGCGACAGCAACGCGGCCCGCGTCGGTGACTGGGTGATCGCGATGGGTAACCCACTGGGGCAGGGGTTCTCGGTTTCGGCTGGTATTGTGTCGGCACGCAACCGTGCGCTTTCCGGCACCTATGACGACTATATCCAGACCGATGCCGCGATCAACCGCGGTAATTCGGGCGGCCCACTGTTCAACATGGACGGCGAAGTGATCGGCGTGAACACTGCTATTTTGTCGCCTAATGGCGGGTCCATCGGCATCGGGTTTTCGATGGCATCCAATGTGGTGACCCGCGTTGTCGATCAACTCAAGGAATTCGGCGAAACCCGCCGGGGCTGGTTGGGCGTGCGCATTCAGGACGTGACCCAGGACGTTGCGGATGCGATGGGCCTTGCCAAAGCGTCCGGTGCGTTGATTACCGATGTCCCCGAAGGACCAGCGAAAGAAGCCGGGCTGAAAACCGGCGATATCATTCTTAGCTTTGCCGGTGTGGATGTCGAAGATACGCGCGGGCTGGTGCGTCAGGTCGGCAACAGCACCGTCGGCGCTGCAGTACGTGTCACCATTCTGCGCGATGGTAAGTCGCAAACCCTGAAAATTACCTTGGGCCGCCGCGAAGATGCCGAAAACGCCAGTATGCCCGCGGAGAATTCGGACACCGAAAACGCGCCGATGGCTCCGGCCAGTAAATCGCTGCTGGGTCTGACCGTGACCCCGTTGACCGACGACATCCGGGCCGAGCTTGGTGCGGATGACGCAACAACCGGTCTTGCTGTGACCGAAGTTGATGAAACATCGGAAGCCTTTGAGAAGGGGCTGCGGATAGGAGACATCATCACCGAAGCCGGACAGGAAGCGGTCGAAACAATTGATGGGCTGGAAAATCAGGTTAAGTCTGCCCGCGACGCCGGGCGCAAATCGCTGTTGTTGCTGATACGCCGCGCAGGCGACCCGCGCTTTGTCGCGCTAAGTCTTGGTGAATAGACTGACCCTACCAATTTAAGCTGCTTTAACCCCCGTCGATGTCACGCATCGGCGGGGGTTTTGGTTTATCCAGGGGTCGTGGTTCGTTATTGTTCCGAATATCGAAAGGCGATAGGTTTTTGTGAAAAGGAAGCCTGTATGCCCGACACCACCCTATCCCCTGATCGTATGGATCGGCTGCATGCATTGCGCACGAAAGTGTTGGTCGAAGCCGATATCACCAGTGTTCAAAATCAGTCGCTGATCCAGAACCGAAGGGAACAAATCTGTGATGCTGCGTTAAGCCTATTTCTTGAAAAAGGTTTCGCTGCGACGACCATTCGCGATATTTGTGCACGGTCAGGGGTAAATCAGGCCAGCATCTACGATTATATTGCCAACAAGAATGACATCTTGCGCCGCCTTCTGAACCAGCTTTGGTTTCGCGAAGATGCCCTGACGTTGCCGGTCATTCTGTTGGACCCCTCCATTTCGCTGGAGGCGGCGTTTGAAAAATACTTTCGCGAAAGCTGGACCACCAAACGTGATGGAACGCTGCTGGCGTATCGCAGCGTCCCGCACATGCAGGCGCAGGACCGCGCCACACTTCAGGCGCGAGAGTTTGCGGTGATGAAGGATCTAGCCGACCAGTTGGTCGTGCGTCTGGGGTTGAACGAAAACGATCAGCGCCTGGACATAGTGGCGAACTTGATAGTGTTCCTGTCGGCTTTTGGCCCGATGCGCGACTGGTTGAATCGCGATATCCCAGATGACGTCATCCTGCGTACCATAGCCGCCGGCGCGGCTGCGATGGTCCGATCTTTGGTGCCTGACGAAGCGATTTAACGTTTGCGTGCACGGATGACGGTGTGGTGACTGACGATCTCGTACCCCAGTTCCGAGGCCACACGGTTCATGACATCTGCAATATCTGTGCCCGGTATTTCCACCAGTTCGCCGCTTTCAAGGTCCACCAGATGATCGTGATTGGTCGGTGGCATCATTTCATACCGGGCGGGGGCATCGTTCAACACCAGCTTGCGCACCAGCCCTACATTTTCGAGCACCGACAGGGTACGGTACACGGTGGCCACGGAAATAGTGTCATCCAGCTTACGGACTTTCTCGTAAAGCTCTTCGACGTTGGGGTGGTCATCAGTTTCGGACAGGATGGTTATGACCGACGCACGCTGCGGCGTTACGCGTAACCCGGCGTCGCGCAAGACCTGTTTAAAGTCGGGTTCATTGTTCAAAGTGTTCACCATTTTATCTTGCCCGACTTTAAGCGAGCAGGGGGGCTTTCGCAAGTTGATGCAAGTCATTATCAATTGCATATTTGACATTTGCGAATAATTCGCATTAACAGATAGGATCCGTCGTGGTGAGGAGAATACCAATGTTGAAACGCACGCTTGTCGCATCTGCCATTATTGCCCTCACAGCTGGGTTGCCCGTGTACGGCGCGGACTTCAAGGTCGTGACAACGTTCACTGTCCTTGCGGATATGGCGAAACATGTCGGCGGTGATACGGTCGACGTGGTTTCGATAACCAAGCCCGGCGCAGAAATTCACGGCTACCAACCGACCCCGCGCGATATAGTAGGGGCCGTGGGGGCCGACCTGATCTTGTGGAACGGCATGAACCTTGAACGGTGGTTCGAACAGTTCCTTTCCAACCTTGGCGACATTCCTTCTGTCACGTTGACCCAGGGCGTCGTTCCGATTTCGATCGGAGAGGGGGAGTATGAAGGCAAGCCCAACCCCCATGCGTGGATGGGTTTGGAAAACGCGCTGATCTACGTCGATAACATAGCCACTGCCTTCGCCAAATATGATCCCGAGAATGCCGAAAAGTATCGTTCAAACGCAGAGGCTTATAAAAATGAAATTCGCGCCACCATAGCACCGCTGCGGGATCGGATCGCCCAGATTCCAGAGGACCAGCGGTGGCTGGTAACCTGCGAGGGCGCGTTCAGTTATCTGGCTCGGGATTTCGGTATGAAAGAGCTTTATCTGTGGCCGATGAACGCCGACCAGACCGGAACCCCACAGCAGGTGCGCAAGGTGGTCGACGCGGTCAGGGATCATGACATCCCGGTGGTGTTTTGCGAAAGCACCGTCAACACCTCACCCGCGGAGCAGATCGCCCGTGAAACCGGTGCCGCCTATGGTGGCGTGCTTTATGTCGACAGCCTGAGCACCCCTGATGGACCAGTGCCGAGCTATCTGGATTTGCTGCGTGTGACATCCCAGACCGTCGTCGACGGGCTTACCGACAACCTCAAGTGAATGGATCCAGCGTATGATCTTGGCAACCATGGCCGCAAAGACGACGGACCCGACTACTGACACCGGGGGCATTGTGGTCAGCAACGTGACCGTGACGTATCGAAACGGGCACACCGCGCTGTACGACGCAAGCTTTGACATTCCGCGCGGAACGATCACTGCGCTGGTCGGGGTGAACGGGGCGGGCAAGTCCACGCTGTTCAAGGCGATCATGGGCTTTGTGCCGGCAGCGCAAGGCGATATCACGTTGCTGGGAAAATCCGTGAAACAAGCACTGCGCGAAAACCTCGTGGCCTATGTGCCGCAATCCGAAGAGGTCGATTGGGCCTTTCCGGTGCTGGTTCAGGACGTGGTGATGATGGGGCGCTATGGTCACATGGGGTTTCTGCGTCGCCCAAAGGCTGCGGACCATGCGGCCGTCGCGGACGCTCTGCGTCGGGTGAATATGACAGACTATCGCCACCGACAGATCGGAGAGCTTTCAGGCGGCCAGCGCAAGCGGGTGTTTCTGGCCCGTGCTCTGGCCCAGGATGGCAAGGTGATCCTGCTTGACGAACCGTTCACCGGTGTCGACGTGAAGACCGAAGATCAGATTATCGGTCTGCTGCGCGAATTGCGGGATGAAGGCCGGGTCATGTTGGTGTCCACTCACAACCTCGGCTCAGTGCCCGAGTTCTGTGATCGGACCGTCCTGGTCAAGGGCACGGTGCTGGCCTATGGGCCAACCGAAACCGTCTTTACCCATGACAATCTGGAAAGCGCTTTCGGCGGCGTCCTGCGTCAATTCACCCTTGGCGGGACTGATTTGCACGATGACGATGACGGTCGGGAGCTCCGCATTATCACCGACGACGAACGTCCGTTCGTGCATTACGGGGAGCGCGTGACACCCCCCGAGGAAAACCCATGATCGACCAACTGATCGAGCCTTTCGCATATGGCTATATGTTCAACGCCATGTGGGTGTCGGCGATGGTCGGTGCAGTATGCGCGTTCATCTCGTGCTATCTCATGCTCAAGGGGTGGTCGCTTATCGGTGACGCGCTGAGCCACTCGGTCGTTCCGGGTGTTGCCGGCGCGTACATGCTGGGGCTACCCTTTGCACTTGGCGCATTTCTGGCCGGGGGGTTGGCCGCCGGAGCAATGCTGTTCCTGTCTGGGCGGTCCGGTCTGAAGATTGACGTCATCATCGGTATCATCTTTACGTCGTTCTTCGGTCTGGGCCTGTTCATGGTGTCGCTTTCGCCGATGTCAGTCAGCATCCAGACCATCATCATGGGAAATATCCTTGCCATCACCCCGCAGGATATTGTGCAGCTTACGATCATCGGGGCCATCTGTCTGACTGTGCTTTTGCTGAAGTGGAAAGATCTGATGGTCACCTTCTTCGACGAAAATCATGCGCGGTCGATCGGTTTGAAACCCGACCTGCTAAAGGCCGTGTTCTTCATGTTGCTTTCGGCGGCTGTCGTCGCCGCGATGATGACGGTGGGCGCGTTTCTGGTGATCGCGATGGTCGTGACGCCGGGTGCCACGGCCTATCTGTTGTGTGACAGGTTCCCAAGGCTGATCGTGGTATCGGTGGCAATCGGCACGCTTACCGGTTTCCTCGGGGCCTATGCCAGTTATTTTCTGGATGGTGCCACAGGGGGTGTCATCGTCACGATGCAAATGGTTCTGTTCCTGCTGGCCTTTGTCCTTGCCCCCAAGCACGGCGTGTTGGCGGCACGCCGCAAAGCAGCCGATACCCTGAAGTCCTTGCGCGATAAGGTGTCCTCATGATCGACACGTTGCTGTTTCCGTTTCAGTTTCCCTTCATGCAGAACGCGTTTTGGGTGGTGTTGCTGGTGGCCCCGCCTGCGGCGTTGTTGTCGTGCTTTCTTGTGCTCAAAGGGTGGGCGCTGATGGGGGATGCAGTCAGCCATGCGGTGCTGCCCGGCGTTGTATTGGCATGGATCACCGGAATCCCGTTGATCATCGGTGCATTTGCGGCCGGGATGTCCTGCGCATTGTTAACAGGCTATCTAAGCCATAACAGCCGGGTAAAGCAGGATACGGTTATGGGGGTCGTTTTCTCTGGCATGTTCGGGATCGGGATCATCATGTACACGTCGATCACGACCAATCAACACCTGGATCACGTCCTGTTTGGCAACATGCTGGGCGTCGGCCCCGACGACCTATGGACCACTGGCATAATCTCGGTCTTCGTTACGGGTGCCCTTGTGGTCAAGTGGAAAGACCTGCTGTTGCATGCGTTTGACCCTGCTCAGGCTCAGGCAAGCGGGCTGCACACCAAGACATTGCACTATGGGCTGCTGGCGGTTTTGTCCTTGACCATCGTGGCGACGTTGACAGCGACCGGTTTGATATTGGCGGTGGCGTTGCTCATTACCCCCGGGGCCATCGCCTTTCTGGTGGTGCGCAGCTTTGGGCGAATGTTGATCGTGTCTGTGGCCGTGTGCACAGCATCCATGTTCGCGGGTACCTATTTCAGCTTTTTCATCGACAGCGCGCCGGCTCCGACGATTGTGCTGATATTGACCGGCTTGTTTGTCATCGCGTTCATAAACCGCCTGGTGGTGACGCGCCGAATGTCGCGTCAGGCGATCGGCAGGGCAGATAGTCGCTAAATCTGACCGACCTTAAACCCCCGAGAAAGGTGGTTGCGCATCGCGAACAACAACACCGCACCGGGAAGCATCGAAACGAGGGTAAACGCCATGACCAACCCGATATCGGTCTGAAAACCAAACATCGCGCTTAGCGCCATACTGATCGGTTTGCCATTGGTCGTCGTTAAGATGCGGGCAAAGACGACCTCTACCCACGAAAACATGAAGCAGAAAAAAGCGGTCACCGCGATGCCCGGCGCGATTTGCGGCAGCAGAATTTTCCAAATGAAACGCGGGCGGGAATACCCATCCAGAAACGCGGTCTCGTCCATCTCTTTTGGCACAGCCGCTATGAATCCCTGCAATATCCATATCGAGACGGGCAAGTTGAACAAGGTATGCGCCAACGCGATGCCGAACACCGAATTCACGATCCCCAGCGTCGAAAACAGTTGAAAGACCGGCAGGGTCAGTACCACCGGTGGGGTGATCCGGAACGCGATAAAGCTGAAGAACAGATGTTTGTCACCGACGAAAGACAGGCGGGCAAAGGCATATGCTGCGGGCAGGGCCACCGGGATGGTCAGGGCGATATTGATAAGTACATAGGCGATGGAATTACCAAAGGCCGAACGCAAGGCGGGGTCTTTGATGATATTGGCAAAGTTGCGCAAGGTCGTGTCGCCGACAGTGACGCCCGGTCGGGGCAGGGTGACGATGAAACTGAGCGCCGTCATCTGTACCAACGGCAAAATCGTGAAGATCATGAACGCCAGCAACAGCACCAGCTTGCACCACGCCAGCGCCCGGTGGGGCACCCGCATCATACGCGTCCCGGCTGCGGGTCATCCAGCCCGGCCCGTGCTTTTACGAACAACCACGCAATCGTCAAAACGATCAGGAAATATAATACCGAACGCGCCGCTGATGGGCCGTAGTTAAAGGCCTTGATTTCTTCGCCCAGATCGATGGCCAGGAACAGGCTTGCGTCGTTGGGGCCACCGGCGTTGATGGGAAACGCCTCGGTGTAGATCATGAAGCTGTCCATGAAGCGCAGTAGAACCGCCATTAGCAAAACATGGAGCAATTTTGGTAGTTGAATATGCCGGAACACTTGCCACGGGCGCGCGCCGTCTATCGCCGCCGCCTGATAATACGGTGCCGGGATGGTGCTGAGGGCGGAATAGCTCAAGATCACCACGAGGCTTGTCCAATGCCATGTGTCCATGGCCAGGATCACGATCCATGTCAGTACGGTATAATCCTTCCATGCCACCGGCCAGCCATAGTGGGTAAGGAGCTGACCTAAAATACCCGTGTCGGCGTTCAGCAGGCTTAACCATAAGGCCGGGATCATATTCCACGGTACCAGCAACGGCAGGGACAGCACGGCCAAGGATAACCCCGCCCACAATCGCCGTTTGGGAATGCTCAGGGCGAGGGCGATGCCAAGCGGGATTTGTATACTTAGAACCAAAAGCGAGAATAAAGAGCTGCGGCCAAAGCTGGCCCAAAATCGCGATGACGTCACTAGGGCCTTGTACCATTCTGTTGCCACCCAGAACCGCGATTCCAACGTGAAAATCTCGAACAAGGAATAGTTGACGACGGTAATCAGCGGGATGAGCCCTACCACCCCCAGCACCACGACAGAGGGAAGCACATACACCCACCCGCCGCTGCTGGCGGGCTTTGTAGGATTAAATCCGCTGTGCCGCTGGGTCATCGGCTAGGCCGTTACCACTTCGGTTCCCCAACCGGCGCAATCGCCGCTTAACCCGTTCCGCAACGGCATATCGGTGAAAAGAATATTCACGTCCTTGAGTGAACAGATGGTCAATGGTGCCTTGCGTTGAAACTTCAGGTGATCGGCCACGACCATAACGGTGCGCGACCGTCCGATGGCAGTGCGGCTGACCAATACCTCTTGTCCATCAAAATCCAGCAGGTCGCCGTCCGCATCTATGGCAGAACATCCCAGTACGGAGAAATCGAACTTGAACTGCCGGACCATTTCCGCAGTCAGACCGCCGACCATTCCCCCATCTGCGCGGCGCAAAACACCCCCTGTCAGGATGATTTCGCAGCTTTGGTTGGATGCCAGAATATTGGCGATATTAAGATTGTTGGTCACCACCAACAGGTTGTCATGATCCAGCAGCTCGCGGGCCACGGCTTCTGTACTGGTGCCGATGTTCATGAAAACAGACGCGCCATGAGGGATGGCTTGGGCGCAACGACTTGCAATTGCCCGTTTGCCGTCTTCGTTAAGCCGGCGGCGTTCATCATAGACGATATTCACCACCCCCGACGGGATGACAGCACCACCGTGCACCCGTTCAAGGCGACCGCTGTCGGCCAATTCCGAAAGATCACGGCGGATGGTTTGTACGGTGACATTATAGATTTCTGCCAAACCATCGACAGTGACTTTCCCTTCCTTGCGCGCCAGCTCAAGTATCTCGCGTTGTCTGAAGTTTGACATCAATCCCCCCGTATCGGACCGCCGTCGACTGCGCTTTGGCCCGCCATAGAAGATCACAATCAACGTTACGTCATGCGCGTCAAGGCCGCGAATCGTGAAATTGGCCCAATTCTGCAGGTTCACGTGGGTAAACCGAAAGAAAAACCTGTTTGCATTCAAGGTAATAGCGAAAAGCGAAAGTAAACGAACATTCCTTCTTGAAATAATACGAGGCTTGGTGTCTTGTGACCAAACGCCACGGGCGGCTTTGTCCGGGCCGCTAATGATGTTGGGAGGCCTCATTGAGCCAGTCTGAAACACCAGAAACTGTTGACCTGTTCATCATCGGAGGCGGTATCAACGGGTGTGGTATCGCCCGTGATGCAGTCGGTCGCGGTTACAGTGTTCAACTGGCTGAAATGAACGATCTCGCCTCTGCGACGTCTTCGGCCTCGACCAAGCTGTTTCACGGTGGACTGCGCTATCTTGAATATTGGGAAATCAGGCTGGTACGCGAAGCGTTGATTGAACGCGAAACGCTTCTTAGGGCGATGCCGCATATTTCGTGGCCGATGCGATTTGTTTTGCCATATCATAGGGATATGCGGTTCGAGGGGGATACGCCGACCTCGAAGCTGCTAAGCGTGGTCATGCCGTGGATGAAAGGCCGACGCCCTGCCTGGCTGATCCGGCTGGGTCTGTTCATGTACGACAATCTGGGCGGCCGACAGATATTAAAGGGCACCACGTCGCTGAAATTGCACGGTACCCCCGAAGGGGAACCGTTGCAGGATCAATTTGAAAAAGCCTATGAATATTCCGATTGCTGGATCGAAGACAGTCGACTGGTGGTCTTGAACGCGCGCGATGCCCAGTCACGCGGTGCGAAGATCAACACCCGCACCAAGGTTGTATCCGCCGAACAGGTTGACGGGGCGTGGCAGATCACGCTGGAGCCCGCCACGGGCCCTCGGCGAATTGTGCGGGCGCGGATGTTGGTAAACGCGGGTGGCCCCTGGGTTGAGGACGTGATCCGCAACACGGTGCGCATCAACACGACCGAAGGTGTGCGGTTGGTACGGGGCAGCCACATTGTGACCCGAAAGCTTTACGATCATGACAAATGCTATTTCTTCCAGGGCGAAGACGGGCGGATCATATTTACCATACCTTATGAAACCGATTTCACGTTGATCGGCACCACCGACGCCGACCATGCAGATGTTCGGACGAAACCGGTCTGCACACCGGAAGAACAATCGTATCTGGTTAACTTCGCATCACAGTACCTCAAGACACCGATCACGACCGACGACATTGTCTGGACTTACTCGGGGGTGCGACCGCTTTATAATGATGGTGCCAGTTCCGCCACCGCAGCGACCCGTGATTATGTTCTCAAGGTTGATCAATCGGCAGGTGCGCCTGTCCTGAATGTCTTTGGTGGCAAAATCACCACCTATCGACGCCTGGCGGAAACGGCGCTCCAAAAAATCGAGCCGTTTTTTGGCAAGAACGACAAACCCTGGACTGCCGGGGTTGCTCTGCCCGGCGGGGATTTCCCTGTTGACGGGGCTCACGCCTTAAAAGACCGCCTGCGTGACTCATATCCGTTCCTGAGCGTACGTTGGGCGGACCGGCTGATCAAAGCCTACGGCAACGAAGCCTTTGATATGTTGGGGGACGCCAAGACCGCTGAGGACTTGGGGCGCGATTTCGGGGCGACGTTGACCGAGCGCGAAGTGAAATGGATGGTCCGAAATGAGTTCGCGCATACCGCAAATGATATCGTTTGGCGCAGATCAAAATTGGGTCTACGCCTGAGCGCACAGGAAATAGCTGAACTGGACGCTTGGCTGACCGAAAATGCCGCCGCGCCGTCACAGAAATACGCCGTCTGAAACGGCGAACAGGGAGACTGAAATGTCATTGCTTTTAGAGGGTGTGTCGAAGGTCGTGAACGGCCAGACACATATCCACCCGACAGATCTTGAGCTCCGGTCCGGAACGATGAATGTGCTTTTGGGGCCGACATCTTCGGGCAAGACTTCGCTTATGCGGTTGATGGCGGGGTTGGATGTGCCGAACCGGGGCAAGGTCATCTGGAATGGTCAGGATGTCACGGGCATGCGGGTGCAGGACCGTGGTGTGGCGATGGTTTACCAACAGTTCATCAATTATCCCTCGATGACGGTCTACAACAACATTGCAAGCCCGATGCGCCTGTTGGGGAAATCCAAGACCGAGATCGACCACGCCGTGCGCAAAGCCGCTGATTTGATGCAGCTTTCCGGGATGCTGGACCGTAAACCGCTTGAGCTTTCCGGGGGCCAGCAACAGCGCTGTGCGCTGGCTCGGGCGCTGGTCAAGGATGCGGGGCTGGTGCTGCTGGATGAACCTCTGGCGAACCTCGATTACAAACTGCGCGAAGAGTTGCGCGCCGAAATTCCGAAAATTTTTGAAGAAGCCGGGTCGATCTTTGTCTACGCCACCACCGAACCGGAAGAGGCGTTGTTGCTGGGCGGATATACGGCGACCTTGTGGGAGGGTCGGGTAACGCAATTTGGCCTGACACCGGTTGTGTATCGCCAGCCGGTTGATGCGACAACGGCACGGGTTTTCTCCGACCCTCCGATGAATTTTCTTAATGTCCGCAAATCAGGGGATAACCTGGTTCTTGATGACGGCCAGACAACGGCGGCATTCGGGGGGTTCAAGGGGCTTTCAGACGGGAAATATGTTGCAGGCTTCAGGCCTAACCACCTTGAACTGGCACGAAAGTCCTCGGATGCGTTGGAATTTTCCGGAAAGCTGAATGTGACCGAGATCACGGGGTCAGAGACATTCATCCACCTGGATCACCATGGCGAGAACTGGGTGGGGCTGGTTCACGGCGTAAAAAATCTTCAGATCGGAGCGCCGCTCAAAGTCTATCTTGACCCCAGACATGTCTATATATTTGCGGAAGACGGCACATCAGTCGCCGCCGCATCCTACGCAATTGCGGCCTGAGGGGGACCTGAACTCATGGCAAAAATAACCCTCGACAATCTGGCGCATTCATATCTGCCCAACCCCAAGGGCGAAGATGATTTCGCGTTGAAAGAGCTGAACCACGACTGGGTGGACGGTGAGGCCTACGCGCTGCTCGGGGCGTCGGGTTGTGGAAAATCCACGTTGCTAAACATCATTTCGGGCCTGCTGCATCCCAGCCAAGGGCGCATCCTGTTCAACGACCGTGATGTCACCCATGAGCCCACGACCCAGCGAAACATCGCGCAGGTTTTTCAGTTTCCGGTTGTTTACGACACGATGACTGTCCGTGATAATCTGGCGTTCCCCCTGCGCAACAGGGGTGCCGATGCTGCCTATGTTGCCGAGCGCGTTCAGCAAATTGCCACGATGATCGGCATGGAAGACATGCTGAACCGCAAGGCGCGCGGGCTGACGGCGGACGCCAAGCAGAAGATATCGCTCGGGCGGGGGATGGTGCGTGAGGACGTGAACGCGCTGCTGTTTGACGAGCCGCTGACCGTGATCGACCCCCATATGAAGTGGGAGCTGCGCACGCAGCTGAAATCGCTTCACCATGAATTCGGTCACACGATGATCTATGTGACCCACGACCAGACCGAGGCACTGACTTTCGCTGATAAGGTTGTCGTCATGTATGACGGCCGCGTGGTGCAGATGGGCACACCCCAAGAACTGTTCGAGACGCCGCAGCATACTTTTGTCGGCTATTTCATCGGCTCACCGGGCATGAACGTGCTGGATGCATCCGTGCAGGGCGACAAGGCAGTGATCGACGGGACCGAAATCTCGCTTGGGCAGGGATTCGGGACCCCGACAGGCAAAGTAGAAGTCGGCGTGCGGCCAGAATTTACGACGCTTGCATCCGGCGATGTCGGGCTGCCGGTCACTGTCAAGCGGGTCGAAGACGTAGGGCGACACAAGATTGTGCGCACTGACTTCAAGGGGACTGCAATCAACGTGATAGCCGAAGAAGGTGCCGAGATTTCACCCGATATGAACCGCATTGTTTTCGATCCTGCGGGCGTAAACGTCTATTCAAACAGCTGGCGCGTCGCGCCGCAGGGGGCCTGAGATGAGGCATGCACTTTCTTCCGCCGTCCTGACCCCTGCTGAAAGGACCGTGTCATGAACAAGACCGTCAATCAAAAAGCATGGCTTCTTGTGCTGCCCGTGCTGCTGCTTGTGGCTTTTTCCGCCGTTATCCCGCTGATGACTGTGGTGAATTATTCGGTGCAGGATACATTCGGAAAAAACCAGTTTTTCTGGGCGGGCCTTGAGTGGTTCCGCGAGATGATCTCCTCTGAACGGATGTGGGATGCCTTGGGGCGGCAGGTCGCATTTTCGGCAATCATCCTTGCCATCGAAATTCCGCTGGGGATCTTTGTCGCGCTTAACATGCCGAAAAGGGGGTTTTGGGCATCGCTTTGTCTTGTGCTGATGTCGCTGCCTTTGCTGATCCCGTGGAACGTGGTGGGCACCATCTGGCAGATCTTCGGCCGCGTCGATATCGGGCTTTTGGGTTATACGTTGGCGGCACTGGGCATCGACTATAACTACACCCAAGATTTTTATGCGGCTTGGGTAACTGTTATCATCATGGACGTCTGGCACTGGACGTCACTGGTTGCCTTGCTGGCATACGCCGGTCTGCAATCCATCCCCGATGCCTATTATCAGGCGGCCAAGATCGACCAGGCGAGCCGCTGGAAAGTCTTCCGCTATATCGAGCTGCCCAAGATGATGGGCGTGCTGATGATCGCGATCCTGCTGCGGTTTATGGACAGCTTCATGATCTACACCGAACCGTTCGTCGTGACGGGCGGGGGGCCTGGTAACTCTACCACGTTCCTGTCGATCGATCTGGTCAAGATGGCCCTCGGACAGTTTGACCTTGGCCCTGCGGCGGCGTTCTCGATCATGTATTATCTAGTGATCCTGCTGATCTCCTATGTGTTCTACACCGTGATGACGAACCTTGATAAAAGGGATGGCCACTGATGTCTGATCTTGCACAAAAACGTGGGTTTGCCCTGCCTGGGTTCAAGGGCAACGCGATTGTCATGGCGCTCTATCTGCTGTTCTTGCTGCTGCCGATCTATTGGCTGCTGAACATGAGCCTCAAGACCAACACAGAGATCCTCAACAGTTTTACCCTGTGGCCGCGTGATCTGACGTTCGACAACTACGTGACGATCCTCACGGATGCATCGTGGTATTCGGGCTATCTGAACTCGATGGCCTATGTGGTGATGAACATGGTGATCTCGCTCGCTGTGGCGCTGCCGGCGGCCTATGCCTTTTCGCGCTACAGCTTCATGGGTGACAAGCACCTGTTCTTTTGGCTGCTGACCAACCGGATGGCCCCGCCTGCGGTTTTTGCGCTGCCATTCTTCCAGCTCTATAGCTCGGTCGGGTTGTTCGATACGCATATCGCCGTGGCGCTGGCGCATGCACTTTTCAATGTGCCGCTGGCGGTCTGGATCCTCGAGGGGTTCATGCGCGGCGTCCCGAAAGAGATCGACGAGACCGCCTATATCGACGGCTACAGCTTTCCCCGGTTCTTTATCCGTATCTTCACGCCGCTGGTGGCATCCGGGATCGGGGTGACCGCATTCTTCCTGTTCATGTTCAGCTGGGTCGAACTTCTGCTGAGCCGTACGTTGACCAGTGTGAACGCCAAGCCGATTGCCGCCACCATGACCCGCACCGTCGGTGCCGCCGGGATCGACTGGGGTGTGCTGGCCGCGGCAGGGGTGCTCACAATCGTGCCTGGGGCGTTGGTGATCTATTTCGTGCGCAACTACATCGCCAAAGGCTTTGCCTTGGGCCGCGTTTAACAAAGAAAGACCGGAGGAAACATTATGGACTGGATGGCTTGGACTTGGCCCACCGCCGCTTTCTTTGGGATCATCGCGGTGACGCTGATCACCTTTACGATCCTTGCAATCAAATTCCCCGAAGTGCCGCGCGCCGGTATACTGGGGATGGAAACGACGCGCGGTGACCGGTTGTTCATCACGCTTCTGGGCTCGGCCTTTATCAATCTGGCTTGGCTCGGGCTGCTAAATGCGCCCCAATGGGGGGCATTGGTTGTCTGCCTTTTCTATGCCATCGCGGTTTTCCGCTGGGTCTAGGAAAGGAAAATAAGGGGGGCCGGCCTGCAAGAACCGGACCTCTCAAATGTTCAATTCTAGGGAGGAACATCATGAACTTGCGCTTAAAGGGAACGACTGCGATCGGGCTTGCGGCTTGCATGTTTGCCGCACCTGCGTTCGCCGACATGGAGGCCGCAAAGGCTTTCCTTGATAAGGAAATCGGCGATCTGTCCGCGCTGTCGCGGGAAGACCAGGAAGCCGAACTGCAGTTCTTTATCGACGCTGCAAAACCGTTTGAAGGCATGTCGATCAACGTCGTGTCCGAGACAATCGGCACGCACACCTACGAATCTACCGTTCTGGCTCCGGCTTTCGAAGCGATCACCGGCATCAAGGTCACTCATGACCTGATCGGCGAAGGTGACGTTGTTGAAAAGTTGCAGACACAAATGCAGTCGGGCGAGAACATCTATGACGCCTATATCAACGATTCCGACCTGATCGGGACGCACTGGCGCTATCAGCAAGCCCGCAATCTGACCGACTGGATGGAGGGCGATGGCAAAGCCGTGACCAACCCCGGTCTCGACCTTGAAGACTTCATCGGCCTGTCCTTCACCACCGGTCCCGATGGCAAGGTCTACCAACTGCCCGACCAGCAGTTCGCGAACCTGTACTGGTTCCGCTACGATTGGTTCAACGACGAACAGAACAAGGCTGACTTCAAAGAGAAATATGGCTACGATCTGGGTGTACCGGTCAACTGGTCGGCATACGAGGACATCGCCGAATTCTTCACCGGTCGCGACCTGTCGCGTCTTGGCGTCGAAGGCGAAGTCTTTGGCAACATGGACTACGGCAAGAAAGACCCGTCGCTTGGCTGGCGCTACACCGATGCGTGGCTGTCGATGGCCGGTGCCGGTGATGTAGGCGAACCAAACGGACTGCCCGTCGATGAATGGGGCATCCGCGTCAACGAAAACTCGCAGCCTGTGGGCTCTTGCGTTGCGCGTGGCGGTGCCACAAACGGGCCGGCAGCAGTCTATGCCGTGACCAAGGCGATCGAATGGCTGCAAAAGTACTCGCCTCCGGCGGCTGCGGGTATGACCTTCTCTGAGGCGGGCCCAATTCCGGCGCAGGGCAACGTGGCCCAGCAGATGTTCTGGTACACCGCGTTCACCGCCGCGTCGGTAGAGCCGGGTTTGCCTGTGATGAACGAAGATGGCACGCCAAAGTGGCGCATGGCACCTTCGCCACACGGTGCATATTGGACCGAAGGCACCAAGATCGGGTATCAGGATGCCGGATCGTGGACGCTGATGAAATCCACGCCGGTTGATCGTGCACAGGCGGCCTGGCTCTATGCTCAGTTCGTCACCTCCAAAACTGTGGACGTCAAGAAAAGCCACGTTGGCCTGACCTTCATTCGTGAATCGACGATCCAGCATGAAAGCTTTACAGAGCGTGCGCCGAAACTGGGTGGTCTGGTCGAATTCTACCGCTCACCAGCACGGGTTCAGTGGTCGCCAACCGGCACCAACGTGCCTGACTATCCAAAGCTGGCGCAGCTGTGGTGGCAGAACATCGGCGACGCAATGTCCGGTGCAAAGACCCCTCAGGAAGCGTTGGACGCACTTTGCGCCGATCAGGAAAAGGTCATGATCCGGCTTGAGCGCGCAGGCGTTCAGGGCGACATCGGCCCCAAGATGAACGAAGAGCGTGATCCATCCTATTGGCTGGAGCAGCCCGGTTCGCCGAAGCCAAAGTTGGAAAACGAGGACGAAGAGCCAAAGACGATCGCTTATGACGAGCTGATCAAATCCTGGCAGTAAGCCGATCGTCCGGGGCCGGATATCTGGCCCCGGACTTTTCATCTTTCACCATCTTTTTCACCCTTCACTGATGACCGGGCCATCTGGTCGGGCCTGCTGTCCCTTGATATGCTGGGCCGCAGTTGACGCTTACTATTTTACGGGGGCCGCGCATGACGTACATCCTTGCCATCGACCAGGGCACCACCTCCACTCGGGCGATCCTCTATGACGGCGCGATGAAGTCCGTTGCCAGCGCCCAGGAAGAATTCCCCCAGCATTTCCCCCAGTCCGGCTGGGTTGAACACGATCCCGATGATCTGTGGCGCACCACGCAGGCGACCTGCCGCGGGGCGATCGACAAGGCAGGGATCACGGCGGGCGATATCGCCGCCATCGGCATCACCAACCAGCGCGAGACTGTTGTGGTCTGGGACAAGCAAACCGGCCGTCCGATCTATAACGCCATCGTCTGGCAGGACCGCCGCACCGCCAGCCAGTGTAGCGCCCTGCGCGATGCGGGCCACGAAGAGATGTTCACCGACCGCACCGGCCTGCTGCTGGACCCGTATTTCTCGGGCACCAAGCTGGCGTGGATATTGGACAACGTCGAAGGTGCGCGCGACCGTGCCGCCAAGGGCGAGCTGCTGTTCGGCACCGTCGATTGCTTTTTGATCTGGAAGCTCACCGGCGGGGCGTCGCATGCGACAGACGCCACCAACGCCGCGCGCACCATGCTGTATGATATCCGCAAGGGCCGGTGGAGCCGTTCGATCTGTGACCTGCTCGACATACCGATGGAGATGTTGCCAGAGGTCAAGAACTGCGCCGATGATTTCGGCCATACCGATCCCGATATTCTGGGCGCTGCCGTGCCGATCCACGGGGTCGCGGGCGACCAGCAGGCGGCCACGGTGGGGCAGGCGTGTTTCGAGCCGGGGATGCTGAAATCCACCTACGGCACGGGCTGTTTCGCGCTGATGAACACAGGCGACACGCCGGTGCGGTCGGAAAACCGGTTGCTCACGACCATTGCCTATCAGTTCGACGGCAAGCCGACCTATGCGCTGGAAGGGTCGATCTTTGTCGCGGGGGCCGTGGTGCAATGGCTGCGAGATGGTTTACGGATCATTCAGGATTCGGCCGAGACGCAAGGGCTGGCCGAACAGGCGGACCCGCATCAGAACGTGGTACTGGTGCCGGCCTTTGTCGGGCTGGGTGCGCCATACTGGAACCCCGATTGTCGCGGCGCGGTCTTTGGTCTGACCCGCGGCACGGGGCCCGCCGAAATGGCCCGCGCGGCGCTGGAAAGCGTCGGCTACCAGACGCGCGATCTGCTCGAAGCGATGGCCGCCGACTGGAAAGTCGATGGCGTGCAGCCCACCTTGCGCGTCGATGGCGGCATGTCTGCCAGCGACTGGACCATGCAATTCCTATCCGACATCATCGCCGCGCCCGTTGACCGGCCCACGGTGCATGAAACCACCGCCCTCGGGGTCGCGTGGCTTGCGGGGATGCACGCGGGCGTTTATCCTGATCAGGAACAGTTCGCGAAATCGTGGACACAGGAAACCCAATTCACGCCGAAAATGGACGATGACCAGCGCAACGCGAAATACGCGCTCTGGAAAAAGGCCGTTGACGCGACCCTGAATTTTTAAGGACACCTTTATGACCGCTCCCACACTTCGCCGGTATCTGACCCAAAACAGCTTTGACCCCGATCTGGTGTTTCTGCTGGAAGACATCGCCTCGGCGTCGCGACTGATCGCCGGTCTCGTGCGTCGTGGTGCCTTCGAGGGCAACCTTGGTGCCGCCGGAGAGATCAACGTGCAGGGCGAGGCGCAAAAGACGCTCGATATCATGGCCAATGACGTGTTCGAGCGTGAGTGTGCCAACAGCCCGCGGCTGGCAGCACTTGTGTCGGAAGAGGTGGAAGAGGTCACTTGGCTGAAAGAGCCGCAAAAGGGCGACTACCTGCTGTATTTCGATCCGCTGGACGGGTCGTCAAACCTTGATGTGAACCTGTCGGTGGGGTCGATCTTTTCGGTCATGCAGGTGCAGGCCGATGGCGACCGCAACGTGCTGCACAACGGGCGCAACCAGATTTGCGCGGGCTATGCGATCTACGGTCCCTCGACCATGTTTGTGGTCACCAAGGGCGACGAGGTGGCGGGCTTCAGCAGCGATCCGGACACTGGCGAATTCAGCTTGACGCACCCCAAGATGACCGTGCCGGCCGAGACCTCGGAATATGCGATCAACACCTCGCGCGCACGCTATTGGTATGCGCCCGTCAGCCGCTATGTGGACGAGGCCGTCGCGGGCAAGGAAGGGCCCCGTGGCCGGTCGTTCAACATGCGCTGGACCGCGTCCATGGTCGCGGATGTGCACCGTATCCTCACGCGTGGCGGCGTCTTTCTGTACCCCGCTGACAACAACAACCAGAAAACCGGCGGCAAGCTGCGTCTGATGTACGAGGCGAACCCGATGGCGATGGTGATCGAAGCGGCAGGCGGTGCTGCGTCGACAGGGCAGGGCGCGATCATGGACGTCGCCCCCACGGCACCGCACCAGCGCGTTCCGGTGATCCTTGGCTCGCGCGACGAGGTTGCCGTGCTTGACAGCTACCACAAAGACGCCACTGACAGCTAAGCCGATGTTTTCGTTCTTTAGCCCCCAGGCACTGTATTTCGGGCGCGGGCAAGCTGCGCAGGCCGCGGCGTTGGCCGCAGGTTTTGGCCATCGTGTGCTTATCGTCCATGGGTCGAACCCAGCCCGTGCCGCTTGGTTGATCGAAAGCTGTATTGATACTGGATTGGACGTGCAAACCCAGGGCTGTCCGGAAGAACCAAGCTTGCCTGCGATTGAAGGTGCATTGGCGTGTCTGAAACAGCAATCGTTTGATGTGGTCGTCGGTCTGGGTGGCGGATCGGTCATCGACTTTGCGAAGGCGCTCGCCGCCTTGATCCCCTGCGATGGCACGCCGCTTGACTACCTTGAAGGGGTGGGCGGGGGCCAGCCGCTGCCGTGCGCGCCCATACCGATGATTGCCGTACCAACGACCGCTGGAACCGGTGCGGAGGTCACCAAGAACGCCGTGATTACCGTGCCGACCCATAACGTCAAGGTCAGCCTGCGCGACCCGCGTATGATCCCCGATATCGCCATCGTCGATGCCGCGCTGATGGAGGGTGCCCCGCGTCGGGTGATCCTCGCGGCGGCGCTGGATGCGATTACTCAGGTCATTGAACCATACGTATCGTCGAAATCCAATCCGATGACCGATGCCCTGTGCCGCGCTGCAATTCCTGTGGGCTTGTCGGCCCTGCGAGACGTGGTCGAAAACGGGACCCCCAAAGCGTGGGACGATATGGCGTGGGTAAGCACTTGCGGGGGCTTGGCCCTGGCCAATGCGGGACTAGGCGCGGTGCATGGATTTGCCGGAGTAATCGGCGGTTTGACCGGGGCACCGCACGGCGAGATATGCGGTGCCTTGCTGCCTGCCGTACTGGCATCCCACCTGCGCAAGGCCAGGCCCGGTTCCGAAACTTATCGTCGCCTGGATTTCATATTGACCGAACTCGATCATCAATTCGCAACAACCAGTGCACCCGGTTCTGGCCTGAAGGCGCTTGACGCCTGGTCGCGGCAAATGGGTCTGCGCAGCCTCGGCGCGCTCGGGGTGGGGGAGGCTTTGCATGCCCAGATCGCCAAGGCCGCTGGAACGGCTTCGTCGATGAAGGCAAACCCGTTCGCCTTATCCCAAGCCGAACTGATCGAGATTTTGTCTGACGCCCAGTGACGCCAGACATTTACCGTAACGGCACCGTTGTGACCCTACATGCATAAAAGGTGCCCGAAGGTCGCCGGTTTAAATAAGGCAAAGAGCCGTGCACCTCTCGCGTCGGTGCGCCCGGATTTTCCCGTGTGCATGGGGTTGCGTGCCCCCGGTACAAATGCCGCGGCGTTAGACACAAGCGTCAATGCGGTCTTTTGTGTATAGGGATGAAGTCAGGCGAGGCCCGTCACTTCAACCCATCGCGGCCCCACAGCCGACAGGTCTTGGGAGGGCTGGAAGCTACCGCTGAGGTCGAACTGCGCCGTTCGCCTTGCAGTGACCAATATTATTTGCCCCGACCGATGTGGGTAAACACAGCGCGGCATCCATAGGTCCAGGTTAACGTGACGAAAGATAATCGGCCGACACATAGCCCGTGATTTGAGGTGCGGCGGTAAGCGAGACACGGCACCACAATTGACCTATTTCGGTGACACAGTCCCGGCGATTCAGCGCGGTTCCGTCCGGCAGGCCCAAGATAACGCTAAATCCAAGCCCCGGACCTGCGCGCAGCTTCAGCAATTCGTCTGGGCCGGTACCTACGACCAAAGTGCGGTCGGCGGCAATGTTGCTGCAACCTGACGCGAGCATGAAAGTCAAAATTACCGAAATGGTGCTGCGCTGCATGATTTAACCTCGTTCGTTTTCCTATCAATAGACCTGTTTCAAACCGAAGCCTAGCAATCTTCGCCGCACCTGCGGCTTGTGTCGAACATTGCTGTCTTGCGTAATTGGGGCCTGATCGACGCGGTGCTGCGCCCTGTCTTGATGTTCGCCCTATGACGGTGGTGCGATGGTCATTCCCGCGATCATCGCGCCGAGTGCGACAAGGTGGACCAGCATTAACGCCTTGTCATTCCACAAGGCACCAACAGCAAACCACCCCAATACGCCGATCAAAAACAGATAGAGGTTCCATGGCGTCCATCGGAAGCCCGTAGCGGTGTAGCCCATGATCTGGATGATCGAAGCGCCCCATTTAACCCCGAAAACCAAGCGGTCCAATCGTGGGCGTCCAATGGTGATATCAGACGGCACGGGTCAGACCCCCGTCGATACGCAGGTTTTGCCCAGTGATGTAGCCGCCCCCTTCAGAGGCGAGAAACGAAATCACCGATGAGACCTCTTGCGTCTGCCCATAGCGCTGCATCGGAATGCGCGCCTTGCGATCCTCGGTTTCCGGAAGGCTGTCAATGAAACCGGGCAGCACATTGTTCATGCGAATGTTGTCAGCGGCATATTTGTCGGAATAAAGCTTGGTGAAAGCTGCAAGGCCCGCCCGGAATACGCCCGAAGTCGGGAAGAGCGGGTCAGGCTCGAACGCCGCAAATGTCGAAATGTTGATGATAGTACCGCCGTTCTGCGCCTGCATCACGGGGGTGACCAACCGTGTCGGGCGGATAACGTTCATCAAATAGACTTCCATGCCCATGTGCCAATCATCGTCCGAAATCTCCAGCACCGGCCCTTTGGGGCCATGGCCAGCGGAATTGATCAGCGCGTCCACCCGACCCCAACGTTCCATGGCACCTTGCACCAATGCGGAAATGTCTTCGGGACTGGTATTGGAACCTGTGACGCCAAAGCCCCCCAGCTCGACGCCAAGCGCCTCGCCTTTCCCCGACGATGAGAGGATACCAACCTTAAATCCGTCTGCGGCTAATCGACGGGCGGCGTCTGCCCCCATGCCACTCCCGCCTGCGGTGATGAGCGCTACTTTTTCTACTGACATTGTTCTCTCCGTTTGTGTGTTGGCGTATAAGTGCTATACGTGGGGTGATGTTCTGCCTGAGAATTGATGTGTCGTGCCTGTAGGAATACTATTGTCATATGTCCCAACTTCCTCCTCTCAACGGACTACGCGCTTTTGACGTGGCTGGTAGGCTTCTGAATTTTCGTGCCGCTGCGGATGAACTGGGCGTCACTCAAGGTGCGGTCGCCCAACAGGTGCGTCAGCTTGAGACGTATTTGGGTGTGCCACTATTCGAAAGGCTGCCCAAAGGGTTGGCTTTCACTTCAGCAGGGCGGAGCTATCACGTAACCATCGGTGCCGCGTTCGACGCGCTCCGTAGGGCAACCGATCAACTGAGACCGGAACCTGGCAAAGTGCTTGTCAGTGTCACGCCAACATTCGCCGCCAAATGGTTGATCCCTAGCTTGCCGGACCTATCGGCCAAACACCCCGATATCGATCTGCGCATTATGGCAACAGAAAAGGTTTCGAGCTTTCACAGCGACGGGATTGACCTTGCTGTAAGGCAGGGAAAACCACCCTTCGGTGCTTCCCTCAATGCTCATCTTCTGTTTCGTCAGGAAATTATCGCCGTGGCGGCACCAAGCCTTGTTGAAAAGTATGCTTTGCCTGCCACGTCACACGCCATCGCATCGATGCCCAAGGTTCACGACGCGCATGATCTGTGGCCGGAATTTCTGGGATTGTTACAAGTCGAGGATAGGGGAGGTCGCGGACTGCGCCTTAGTCAGACATCCTTGGCCGTGGATGCCGCGATCTTTGGTCAAGGTGTTGCTTTGGTTAGCCGTTTTCTGGTGGCGACAGAGCTTGAAGCCAAGCGATTGCTCCAGATCACACCACTTACCCTCTCGGGCGAGCAGGATTTTTATCTGCTTGCCAAGCGACAATCCAAGCAGAATGCCGCGATCGATGCTGTGGTGACGTGGTTCCTGGAACGGGCTGAAAATTAGATATTTCCTAGCCTTCGACGACCCCATTACCGCCCGTCCCAGCGTGCCGGCACAGCGTCTGCGGCTCTCGATACCCGTGCCCCCGCTCTCAAAGCGTTCAAAGAACCCTAAAGGGGCGAGACACGTTTAGAAAAAAAAAGGGCGAGATCAAAGCGATTACGCCTTGTTTATGTGGCGGTTTTTTTGATCGATTGGGAAAGTGGCGGAGACGAAGGGATTCGAACCCTCGAGACCCTTCCGGGCCTACTCCCTTAGCAGGGGAGCGCCTTCGACCACTCGGCCACATCTCCGCTGACGCGTATAGCCAAGCAAACCTAGGTAGTACAAGACGAAAAAACCTTTTTTTGAAATTAGCCGTCCGGTGACAAACCCTGATATCCGGCGACGTTTACCGATCATGCGCCCCATCTGGCGCAGATTGCGCAATTGATCACACTGGGCGTCGCCGTATTGTCCTTTTCGGGCAACTGTTCCTGGAGATTTTTTGATGAACCCCACGGGCAGGTGGGTTGCGAAGTTCTCGGAAAAGTCGAACACCGAAATCAGCGTCCTTTTAATGTTCAGCTTATGATAAATTTGCCTTACCGATGGCACGAAACCTGCCTATGCTTGGCGTAAACTTACCTAGCCCTTCGAGAGATCCCCGTCATGAATCAGTGCTCCAGTCACGTATTCCCACGTCATTGCCACGTCGACCTACCACAAGCGGTCGGCGGCGAGGGTTGCTATCTCATCGCGGCGGATGGCAAGCGTTATTTCGACGGGTCGGGGGGGGCCGCGGTGTCTTGCCTTGGTCATTCCAACCAACGTGTGCGCGACGCGGTGAAAACGCAGATGGATCAGCTTGCATTTGCGCATACCAGCTTTTTCACCTCTGAACCGGCCGAGCAACTTGCCGATCTGTTGATTGCGAATGCGCCGGGAAATCTGGACCGGGTGTATTTCGTTTCAGGTGGCTCTGAGGCTGTGGAAAGCGCGATCAAACTCGCGCGTCAGTATCACGTCGAGCGCGGCGAACCGCAACGCCGACACCTTATCGCACGTCGCCAAAGTTACCACGGCAACACCATCGGGGCACTGTCTGCGGGTGGCAACGCTTGGCGGCGACAACAATTCGCACCATTGTTGGTCGAGGTGAGCCATATAGCACCCTGCTATGAATATGCCGAGCGTCGACCGGATGAGAGCCTCGAGGCTTATGGAGAGCGCGTCGCGAATGAGCTTGAGGCGGAAATTCTCCGGTTGGGAGAAGATAGCGTCATGGCGTTTATTGCCGAACCGGTGGTGGGGGCCACGCTGGGGGCCGTGCCGGCGGTCGCAGGGTATTTTAAGCGTATCCGCGAGATTTGTGATCGTTACGGGGTGTTGCTGATACTCGATGAAGTCATGTGTGGCATGGGCCGAACCGGGCATCTGTTTGCCTGTGACGCAGAAGATGTCGCGCCGGATATATTGTGTATCGCCAAGGGATTGGGTGCAGGGTATCAGCCGATAGGTGCGATGCTGTGCTCTGAAGAAGTGTATAATACGATCGCCGAAGGCACCGGCTTTTTCCAACATGGGCATACTTATATCGGCCACCCGGTAGCGGCTGCCGCAGGTCTTGCCGTGGTGTCGGAACTGCTGGAACGGGACCTTGTTGCGCAGGTTCAAACCAAAGGAGACTATCTGCACGAGGCTTTGAATGCCCGGTTTGGTGACCACGCCAACATCGGCGATATTCGGGGGCGCGGACTGTTTCGCGGTTTGGAATTCGTGGCCGACCGCGACACCAAGGAACCCTTGGACCCGGGGCTGGGTCTGGCAGGGAAGCTCAAAAAAGCGGCGTTTGCCGAAGGGCTGATCTGCTATCCGATGCCCGGTACACGCGATGGCCGTAAAGGCGACCACATTTTGCTCGCTCCGCCGTTTATCGCGACTGAGAAAGAACTGGACGAGATGGTCGAGAGACTATCCCGCGCTGTCGACACTGTGATGGCGGCAGTTTGAAACGCCCCGAACCGCCGGCTATTCCAGCCTCGGCTTAGCCCGCGGCTGCTTTGGTTTGCGCGGTATTTGGACGCGAGCTTATTCCTAGGAATTCGTCGATACCTTCGTATCGGATCCTGACATCCTCGCGGGTTTGGTAATATCGAAACAGTTCGCTCAGGGGCGCGGAGAAATCTTTGTACGCAGCGATGACCGCCACCAGTGCACCGAGGGTCAGCTTGCCATTGATCACAAGATAGCCCCCGATGGCATAGAAGAAGAATGGCGTAAGAGCAGACAGGAAGTTATTGAGGCTCTTGGCAAAAAACTTTGCGCGATGGATGCTGAGCCGGATACGCTCCATTTCCTTCAGGCTGGTTCCCACCGCCTTTGACGGGCCGGAGGGCAGTTCAGACGACCCCGATTGGTACCCAAGTTGACCGCTCAGATTGCGCACCTCGATCATCCTGCTTCGTGCAAGTACGTTTACCTTTCGTTGCAGCCTGGGGATAAGCGCAAGTTGAAGCGGAAGCAGTGTAATCGCCGCAGCCCCCAAATAAGGGTCCTGCAAGAACATGAACGTAAGGATGGTAAGAAATGTGCCGCCCTGAAACACCGGCAGGGCGAAAGCCTCGGCGGCGAAGCCACCGATCGGTTCGACTTCTTGGGTAACGATCGGGATAACCTCGGATCGCTGCTCGGTGCCTGACCCTGATCTCCAACGGTAGTATATCTCGAGCCGGAGCCGCCGCAAAAGCCGTTCACCGACTTTTCCTTTGTAGACGTTCAGGCTGAATTTCATCAGCCCGCTTATGATGATCGCGAACAGGTACAGCCCGCACAGAAAGAACAGATGTTCGGTTTGACTAAGCTTTATTCCGAAAATGATCGTCGTATGTTCCGGCCCGTCGATAGCCCTGTTGATGATGCGCTTTGGAAGCTCGAGCGTCATGTAAAGCACCGGCAACGAGATCAGCCCCAGTATCACAAGATAAAGCTGATCGCGTCGGGTATGGCGAAAGATAAGCTGAAAGACCGAAGTGGGAAGTCCCGATTGCGTCAGGGCGTTTGCCTTTTTCAAAAAACGGCGGGCGAATCTTAGAACAGCTCTCACGCCGCCCAACAATAAAACTAGAAAAAGAGCAAGCGGGGCCCAGAGAAGGACAACGTGAAACAATGCATAAAAAGCAGACGATGTATCACCCGGAATTTCATGGCCAAGCTGGGTACTGATCCAATTCAATACATCGGTGAGCGCTTGCATATCGGCTTCCGTTCTGGCTAAATATGGTGACGCGAGGTCTTAGTGCTTCGCATTGCCGACTACAAGGCGCACAACGACGCATTTCGGTTGACCTTTCGATTGGGTCGAAAACTTTTCACAACCTTCCAGTTATAGAACCCGTTTACTGAAATATGCTTTAGGCGTAGCCGGTAGGCCTAAGCAGATTTCATTTTAGCGAAGGAATGGCGATGTCGAGTGATAAGCTGACGTTTTTAAATAGACGAGGGTTTGTGTCCGGGGCATTGGGGTTAGGGTCAGCAGCCTTGCTTCAGAACGTAATATCGAGCGAAGCGCAGGCAGCGGGTGCGCCCGCGGAAAAGTCACCGGGTGTATACGACCTGACGATTGCAAAAACGCGCGTCAAAGTGGGCGGTAAAAACGGCCGCGGCGTGACAGTTAACGGTGGCATCCCTGGCCCGCTTCTCCGTTTCAGGGAAGGCGACGACGTCACGATCAACGTGCGCAATACCCTAAGCGAAGATACGTCCATTCACTGGCACGGTGTGATCTTGCCAAACGCGATGGACGGGGTCCCCAAGGTGACTTTTCCCGGCATCAAGCCGGGACAGACATTTACATACCGCATTCCCATTCGCCAAAGCGGTACATACTGGTACCACAGCCATTCGGGATTGCAGGAACAATCGGGTCATTATGGTCCATTGGTCATTGATCCGATCCGCCCCGATCCCTTTAAGTACCAACGCGACTATGTCGTCATGCTGTCGGACTGGACGTTCGAAAACCCGTACAGTGTCCTGCGCAAGATCAAGACGATGGGGTCGTACTATAACTTTCAAAAACAGACCGTCGTCGACTTCATGAACGATATCCGGAAAAACGGTGCCCGCGCGACCTTTGCCGACCGTATGCGGTGGGGCGCGATGCGGATGGATCCGACAGATATCGCGGATGTCACCGGCGCGACTTATCACTATCTGATGAACGGTATGACTGGTGCAGAGAACTGGACCGGGCTGTTCCGGTCTGGCGAGAAGATCCGCCTGCGCTTCATCAACGGGTCGGCGATGACCTATTTCGATGTGCGTATCCCCGGCCTGAAGATGACGGTCGTCGCGGCCGATGGTCAGAACGTAAAACCGGTGCGTGTCGACGAATTCCGCATTGGCGTTGCCGAAACATTTGACGTGATTGTCGAACCTGACAGCAACAAGGCCTATACGGTATTTGCCGAAACGATGGACCGCAGCGGTTTTGCGCGCGGGACACTGGCCCCGCAGATGGGGATGCAGGCAGGCATCCCGGCACGCCGTGTTCGCCCGGTCAGAACCATGGCCGACATGGGGATGATGCCCGGTGGCATGTCGATGGACGGTATGAACGAAATGCCCATGCAGAATATGACCGGTGCAAGCATGGATATGCAATCGGCTGGCAATATGGACATGAGCGGCATGAAGTCGATGCCCGCCCACGATATGTCCGGCATGGCTAAAGGCATGAAAATGCCATCCGCTGGAATGAAAAACATGAAAGGCAAAAAGCCTGTGCCAGCCGGGGAAATGGCTGGAATGGCGATGCCGTCCAAACCCGCGGGCAAATCCTATAAGCACGGACCGGACAAGCACCTGCCAGGCAGTGCTATGGTGTCGATGTACGCCACCGATCAGACCGACAACCCCGGAATCGGCCTGGGGCAAGATGGTCGTCGGGTGCTTGCCTACAGCGATTTGCGCAGGCTTGTCCCATACGAAGACAAGCGCAAGCCATCGCGTGAGATCGAACTGCACCTGACCGGGGTCATGGAACGGTACATGTGGTCGTTTGATGGCAAGAAGTTCTCGGAAGTGAACGGGCCGATCCAGTTCCGCTACGGGGAGCGGCTGCGCTTGGTTCTCAGAAACGACACGATGATGGAACACCCCATTCACCTGCACGGCATGTGGATGGAACTGGAAAACGGGCAGGGGCAACATTTGCCCCGCAAGCACACGGTCAACGTCAAACCTGCCGAACGTGTTTCTGTTCTGGTGACGGCCGATGCGCCTGGAAACTGGGCGTTCCACTGCCATCTTCTCTATCATCTCGAAATGGGAATGTTCCGCGTTGTCACGGTTTCCTGAAAGAATGAGGATTTCAAAAGTGCGAAATATGAAAACTAGAAGCGGTCGGAATTTGGTGTTCTCGGTTCTGTGTCTTGGACTTTTGGGCGCGTTTTCCGCGGCCGGGTCCGCAGATGCGCAGGTAATGGACGACGTATCCTTTGGCACCGTTACCGTCGATCAGCTTGAGCTGAGAAACAACAAATCAGGATCAAATACCATCAACTGGGATATCCAGGGCTGGTATGGGGGCGACCGCGACAAATTCTGGGTCAAAACCGAAGGGGAAAGCAGCACGAATTCCAACAAGGAAGGCGAAGCGGAATTGCAGTTGCTTTACAGCCGCATGGTTGCGCCGTTCTGGGATATGCAATTTGGTGTGCGTCAGGATTTGAAATTCGGCCCCGGTCCCAATGCCACGCGTACCTACGCGGTGGTGGGTTTCCAAGGGCTCGCGCCCTATTGGTTCGAGGCGGAGCCAGCGATTTTCATCAGTGACAAAGGCAACGTCGCTGCCCGGTTCCAAGGGACGTATGATCTGTTGTTTACCCAAAGGCTCATTGCGCAAGGGCGGTTTGAAACCATGGCCGCCACAAAGGCCGACCCCGAATTCGACATAGGCTCGGGGCTGAACAATGTTGGTGTCGGCCTCCGTCTACGCTACGAGATCTCCCGACAGTTTGCACCTTATGTAGGGGTCTCGTGGAAACGTTCTTTCGGAAATACGGCTGATCTCGCTCGGGCTGCTGGCAACAATGTTGACAATACGTCGGTGAACGTCGGTATCCGCATGCGCTTTTGACACGCATCGCAGTCAACGGGTGCCGTGTTTCCAGTTGTCCTGTGTGCACCGTACTCCATGAATACCCGGTACCCCTGGATGAAAGTCCAGGGGTTTTTCTTTGGGGATCTGACCCAGAGACCTAGTCGCGGCTGAACGACCACATCGTCGACAAACTGATGTTGCCTAGATAGTGCTGGATCAGTGCAAGACCGGCGTGCCCGATCAGATATGCCCAGGCCAGGTTGGCCAGCGTCAGGTGAATGAACATCACGACACCGACCAGACCGCCCGCATCCGGGTTGTCGTTGTTTATGAAGTAATACACCGTTCCCGAACCGGCCATTGCGGTAATAAGCAGCAGACCCAGCCCATGCACAGCCGACGCGAGGGGGGCGTGGTTCTCAAAGGGCGGAAACCGAAACTTGCTGAGATATCTGACGTGGTGTTTGATATCTTCCCACAGTGCAGCCAGCCGTTCACCCGAGAACCACGGAAACAGCAGGCCAAACGACGTCTCGCGCATTTTGACCAACAGGCGCAACCAGAACAATATCACGAAACCAAAGCCGATCAGTCCCCCGTATTCGTGGACCTCGAAATACCAGTTTCCAGTCGCATCCGGGGCAGGGGCCTGCAGGACCAAACTGGTCAGTAATTGGTTGATAACCGCGATGGCCAGTCCGCCATGGGCCAGTCGTAGTATCAGCCCATGTTTCTCTTGGTGTTTGTGACTACGAGACGAGGGGTTATTATACGCCATAATCTGCTACCTTGATGAATTTTCTGTGATGCTATGCTTATCATGTAAGCCAAACAAGAGACATGTCTTGCCTGTTGCAGAACGTTCTAACCATCAATCTGCTACCATGATGCAAGGGAAGTTTCCTTGAAATAATCCATAGACGCAGGTGTAATCAGCGCCTACGGATCAACCACGTAGCGCGTCCGCGCCAAGGTTCCACCAGTCTCGCGAATATCTGACCGGTCCACTACACAGGATCGTGAGTTTCAACCTAAGGTGACGTTTCGGGCGCAAATGGTCTTTGAAATTTGTAACAGCCGTGCTACGAGCCAAGGATGGGAAGTCTTCGCGCCAAGCATATGACAAGGTTTTTGAATCCAGTTATGGGTTACATACTCGCGTTGGCGCTTTCGGTGTCCGCGTTGATGTCACATGCCACGCACGCCGCTTCTGAAGGGGCGATGCTGCACGAAACGGTTTCCCATGCTGCCATGCTGGAAGAAAACCGGTTGGCCGAGGCGAACGCTGATCACGTTATGAACAAATGTGGCTTGCCGCAGGGTCCTTCTGACGAAGCAAACGCCTGCGGGGCGACTGCGGGGCATTGTCAGACCGTGTCCTGTGACGCTTACGTGATGACAGAGCTGTTCGAGATTCAGTTTGACGTGACTCACCCCCCATTTCACGTAAAATCCTATACCAGTTTTAACTCGATCGACACTCCTCCACCACGGGCGTGACATCGACTTAAATTGCTGACCGTTACTGTCGGTGCATTGGCTTGTCTTCAGGCCGGCACGGTATCGAAGCGGGTATTCAGCCCATAAAACTCCAATAACAAGACATTGAACGCTGCGTGTTCTGCGCAACGCTTCGCCCTATAACCTTGAAAGGAATGGAAATGAGTTCCAAATCCATATTCCGTACAGCTCTTTTTGCGCTGGCGGTCTCTGCGGTAGGTGCCTTCAGTGCTGCAGCTGAAACCTATGACATCTCTGTTGACAATATCCGCATCAATACAGGCAACTTTGTTAAGAAAGGCGTCGGATATAACAACAGCCAGATTCCGACCGTCTTGAGATTCAAAGAAGGTGAAGACGTCACCATCAGGGTCAAGAATAACCTGCGTGACTGGACATCGATCCATTGGCACGGGCTGATTTTGTCATTCGAACAGGATGGGGTGCCTGATATCAGCTTTGTCGGGATCAAGCCCGGCACGACGCACACCTACAACTTTCCGATCAAGCAATCGGGCACGTACTGGTTTCACAGCCATTCCGGTTTCCAGGAACCCGATGGTGCTTACGGTGCCATTGTAATTGAACCAAAGGGCCGCGATCCGATCCGCGCGGACCGCGATTATGTGGTTCAGTTGACTGACAAACACCCCCACAGCGGTTACAAGATCTTCCGCAACCTGAAACGTTCGGCGGACTACTACAACCGGTCCCAGCGTACGCTGGAGGACCTGATCGAGGATTCCCGTGCAGATGGGCTCAAGGCCACTCTGAAAGAACGCCGGATGTGGGGCAAGATGCGGATGACCCCGACAGATATCGAGGATGTCCAAGGTTTCACGGCCCTGATCAACGGCCAGAGCACCATGCAAAACTGGACAGGGATATTCAGAGCGGGCGAAAAGGTGCGCTTGCGCTTGATCAACTCGTCGGCGATGACCTATTTCGATATTCGGGTACCTGGTCTCAAGATGACAGTGGTTCAGGCCGACGGCAACAATGTCAAACCCGTCGTGGTTGACGAACTGCGTATCGCAGTTGCCGAAACCTATGACGTTATTGTTCAACCTACCAAGAACATGCCCTATTCGGTAATCGCTGAATCCATGGGTCGCACAGGATTGGTTCGTGGTACGCTTTCACCGCAGCCCGGTCTTGCAGGACCAGTTCCACCGTTGCGTAAAAAACCACTGCTCACGATGGCTGACATGTCAGGCATGATGGGCGGCATGGGTATGGATATGGGCGGCATGGACATGGGCGGTATGGACATGGGTAACATGGACATGGGCGGCATGAAAATGAACCTCATGGATACCGAAATGGCGCAAATGCCAGGTATGGAAAAGCCAGCCGCCGAGGCTGATCCTCACGCGGGCCATAACATGCAAAACATGGATATGGGCACGATGGACATGTCCAAGGAAACCGCGCCAGCGGCCGGTCACAACATGGAAAACATGGACATGAAGAACATGGACATGGGCGGCATGAAGATGCCCAAGAAGGCCGATGCCAAAGCCGGACATGACATGAAGAACATGGACATGGGCGGTATGAAGATGCCCAAGAAGAAAGCTGGTGCCAAAGCTGGTCATGACATGGCTGGAATGGACATGAGCGGCATGAATATGGGCGGCAAGAAAATGTCCAAGTCATCCATGAAAGGCATGAAGGGGATGGAAGGCATGGACCACGGCGCGTCCAACGCAAATCCGTTCTTCGCAGCGGGAAGCGGCCTGATACCCCAAGCTGCCAACGGTGGTAAGTTCTTGTCCTACAGCGATCTTACAGCAAGCGCTCCGATGTTTGCCGATCGCGAGCCAGCGCGCACGATCGAAGTGCGTCTGACCGGCAACATGGAACGCTATATCTGGTCGATCAATGGTGTGAAGATGAAAGACGCCGATCCGATCATTCTGCGTTACGGCGAACGCGTTCGCTTCAAGTTCGTCAACGAAACCATGATGGCACATCCCATGCACCTGCACGGCATGTGGTCACTGCTTGATACAGGTAAGGGCAAGTGGAACCCCATCAAACACACAGTCAACATCAACCCGGGTACCACCGTTTATACCGAAACCGAAGTTGACGCTTCGGGTCAGTGGGCATTCCATTGCCATCTGTCCTATCACGCCGAAGCGGGCATGTTCCGCCGGGTCGTCGTCGTCGGGGGACCGGCATGATCAATCAGACATTCAAAAAGGCTAGATCAATGAACAAACTTCTTGCAAGTGGGGTGGCGTCTTTGGCGCTGCTGAGTGGCGGTGCCGCCATTGCCCAGCCGGGTGTAGGCCCGCTTATCTATGGGCTTCAGGCTGAACAGCTCGAATACCGGATTGATAAGAACAACGAGAAAATTCTTGTTTGGGATTTCGATGTGATCGTCGGTAACGACGAATTACGCCTGGTTTACCGCAGCGAAGCGGAAATGGAGACAGCCACCAAGGATTTCGAAACGCTCGAAAACCAGATCCGCTTGCAAAAGCCGATTTCCACGTTCTTTGACGCGGTCGTTGGGGTGCGGGCAAGTACGCCGACCAACGCACCCGAGCGTTACAACGTGGTGCTCGGGGTAAAGGGGCTGGCACCGCAATGGTTTGAAATCGACGCCGATCTCTATCTTTCGGAGTATTCCTTCGGTCGGTTCGAAGCGGAATACGAAGTGCTGTTCACCAACCGGGTGATATTGACCCCGAGTATCGAGATCACCATGCCCTTCGTTGACGATCTTGCGTCGGGGCAGGTTGCCGGGGGTGCCACCGTAGAAACGGGTGCCCGGCTAAGCTATGATCTCGTTGATCGCGCGATCTCGCCCTATATCGGTGTCAACTATCAAAAGTCCTATGGCGGGACGGGAGACTTGCTGCAAGCAGCCGGTCGCCCGACCGAAAACATTTCGTTCGTTATCGGTACGCGCCTGTTCTTCTGATACCGATCAAGCTCCGTTGTCTCGCAGGTGTTGGCCTGCGGGACATCCCAAGCCCGGCCTTGGCAAAGTCCACACGGATAGCCCGGTCAGCCTTGCCGTGTCCCAATAATTCCATTTCATTTCGGATTGAGCACGTCCGCCGACTTGCGATCCTTGGCGCGGGATACCCGTGCCGCGGGCTGGCCTATTTTGGCCCATCGCCAATGACGCAAATGTATCGCCAGCATTTTCCCCAGCAACATCATCACGACAGGGCTGCGTTCACTAACTACAGCTTGGCGCTGCCAGGTGATCCATCTCGGTGTGTAGAAGCCTCAGGGGTCTGTCCCCGGCTTTCACAAAAGTTCGGCAAAAGTGAAAATCATTGTCTTGGAACGGGAATAATGCAGTAATCGCTCCATGAAACCCGAACAGGCCGCGACTGTCACATCCGTGTCGCATCGGCTCTTTATAATCGGGGACTCCTGTGTGGCGTAATGTGGATGTTACTTTCACGCGGGCAACAATGGAGACTATCATTATGAAATCGACACTGATCCTATCCACGGCGGCGGCGATGATGCTGTCATCTGCGGCGGTACATGCAGAAACCCTGCGCCTGCTAACATGGGGTGGCTACGCCCCCGATGAAGTCATCGCCAAATTCGAAGAGAAAACCGGCCACAAGGTTGAAGTGACCAAATCGAACAACGAAGAAATGATCGCCAAGCTGCGCGCGACCAATGGCGGCGGGTTTGACCTTGCGCAACCGAGCCAGGATCGAATCGCAGGCCCGCAGGCCGAATTTGGCATCTACAAACCGCTCGACATGTCCAAGATCGACACCAGCCTGTTTATTCCGTCGATGCTGGAAGCAACCAAGGGCAACACGACCGTCGACGGAGAAGTTTACGCCGTGCCCCATATCTGGGGAACCTCGGGTCTGGTGGTGAACACCGCCGCGGCGGGCGACGTCAAAGATTATGTCGACCTGTGCAACCCTGCCTATGCGGGCAAGGTTTCTTATCGCCTCAAGCGGCCAACACTGATCGGTTTTGCGTTTTCCATGGGCATGGACCCATTTGCCGCATATGCGGACGAAGCCGCATACAAGGACATTCTGGACAAGGTCGAAGCCAAGCTGGCCGAATGCAAACCTAATGTGAAAACGTATTGGGATGGCGGTGATGAGCTGAAAAACCTGATGCGCTCGGGCGAGGTCGTGGCGTCGATGGCCTGGGACACAGGCGGCTGGCAGCTTAACGACGACAATAAAGACATCACTTTTGTCGCTCCGACCTCTGGCGCATTGGGGTGGATTGATACGTTCGCTCTGCCTGCACGGGGCCGTGCGGATGAAGCGGCCTATGCATGGATCAACTTTGTCATGCAGCCCGAAATCGCGGCGATGATCACGAAATCGGCGGGCAATTTCACTGCGTCTCAGGGCGGGGATGCCGATGTAGATGAAGCGCTGAAAGCCAAGTACAACGCCAGCTTTCCGCAAGAGGCGATCGACAACATCAAATGGTATCCGTCGGTGCCTGCAGGTCTAGAGGCGCTGGAAGGCGCAGCGTTGGACAGAATAAACGCGGCAAAGTAATCTTAACGATATGACGAAAGGGAAGCGTGGTCATTGCGCTTCCCGTTTTTATTGAAAGCCTAACAATGTCTCAGACACCCGACTTAGAATGTCGCGCAATCTCGAAAAGCTTTGATGATTTCAAGGCGGTTAAAGATGTCAGCTTCAGCGTGCCCCAAGGCACCTTCTTTTCCATCTTGGGGCCATCGGGCTGCGGCAAGACAACGTTGTTGCGTATGATTGCTGGGTTTCAGAAACCCACAAGCGGCGACTTGTTGATCAAGGGAAATTCGGTGTTGGAGGTACCGCCCAACAAGCGCCCGGTTTCGATGGTGTTCCAGCACCTTGCACTGTTCCCGATGATGAATATCGGGGCGAACGTCGGTTTCGGGCTGCGGCAACGCGGCGTGAACAAGACTGATATCAAGCAACAGGTTGAACGGGTGCTTGAACGTGTCGGCCTTGGCGGCGTGGCCGACCGACCGGTTGCGTCGTTGTCGGGCGGGCAGAAACAACGCGTCGCCATCGCCCGCTGCATGGTGCTTGAACCTGATGTGCTGCTTTTGGATGAACCGCTTGGCGCGCTCGACCTGAAGCTGCGCGAACATATGAAGATCGAACTGAAACAGCTTCAGTCCGAGTTCAACACAACCTTTGTCTATATCACCCACGACCAGTCCGAAGCGCTGGTGATGAGCGACCAGATCGCCGTCATGAATCACGGGGTCTTTGAACAGCTTGGCACCGCCAAAGAGCTTTACTACGAACCATCGACTGCTTTTGTCGCGGGCTTCGTCGGCGAGGCAAACCGTTTTGCCGCCACGGTCGAAAGCGTCACCGGGACGGACGTGCAGATGATCACCGATCAGGGCAAGGCGTTGCGCGGTGTCGACGCGGGGCAGGGTGTTCAACGGGGCGATTCTGTCGATGTGTTCGTCCGCCCCGAAGCCGTGCGCCTGTCGCGCGACGTGTCCCAAACCGGACAGCTGGGAAATGGCGGTGCGGGCAAGGTCGAAAACATCCTTTTCAACGGGGCGAACAGCCAGTTGATCCTGCGCGATCAGGCCTCTGGTGCAGAGATGAACATCGCCATGCCTCAAACCGGAGAGTTTCGCGATCTGACACAAGGTGACGTCATAGCCTATGGTTGGGAACCTCAGCAAACGCGGGTATATAGCAGCGCACGGGGGCGGCATGGTCTCTGATAAATCCAAACTGACGTTCTGGTTGCTGATGGCACCATTGTTGATCTGGCTGGTGACCTTGATCGTCCTGCCGCATGTGGGGATGTTTTTGGTCAGCATGCGCGAAAAGATCGGTGTGCGTGAATACCAGACCAGCTTTGCCAACTATGAGGTGTTTTTCAACGAACCGCTGTATTGGAACACCTTCGCGCGCACTGCGTATATGTCGATCACTGCCACGGCGCTAACCTTGGGAATTGGATTTCCCATTGCCTATTACATCGCCAAACTGACACGCGGGCGTACCAAGACCACCTTATTCTTGATGTGCTTGATCCCGTTTTGGGTCAGCGAACTGGTACGCACCTTTGGCTGGATGATCTTGTTGCGTGAAACCGGCGTATTTTCGAACGTGCTTCAATACCTCGGGTTGGTCAGCGGCCCGGTCGAGATGTTGTATAACGACGCCGCGATCATGACGGGGCTGGTCTATACTTCGATGCTGTTCATGGTGGTCCCGCTGGTGACGACGCTTGACAGCCTTGACGATAGCCTGATCGAAGCGGGATATGATCTGGGGGCCAGCAGCTTTGCGATCCTGCGCGAAATCATCATTCCGCACGCGATGCCGGGGATCGTTTCAGGGTGTATCGTGGTGTTTATGCTGAGCTTGGGAAACTATCTGACACCGATCCTTCTGGGCGGCAAGGATAGCCTGTGGTTCACCGGCCTGATCTACAGCCAGTTCATCACCCGATTTAACTGGGAACTGGGGTCGGCGTTCGGGTTCCTGTTGCTGGGGCTGTCGTCGCTGATCGTGTTCGTCGGTCTCAAGCTTTCGCGTCAATCCTTGACCAAGACGATGGGGCAGGCATGATCACGGGCATCCCGCAAAGTGGCGCGTTCAAATGGACCTATCGGGCCTATGTGACGCTGTTTTTTATCTATCTCGCACTGCCCTTGGCCACGGTCTGCGTATTCGCCTTCAACGACAGCGTTTTCCCTTCGCTCCCTTGGGAAGGATTTACCTGGGCATGGTTCTTTGGCGACAACGCCCCCTATATCGGCGTGTTTCACGAACGGGCCATCCTGCGGTCAATCGTGACCTCGGGGGTGGTCGCGTTCTGGGTGTCGCTGCTTGCGGTAGCGGTTGGGACGACGAATGCCTTTCTGTTCGTGCGGCACGATTTCAGGGGCAAGGGGGTGCTGTACATCCTGATGCTGCTTCCGTTGATTATCCCCGGCATCATCCTTGGTATTTCGATCCTGGTATTCACGTCCTCTGTCGCCAACTATCTTGAGGATGCGACGGGCATGTGGTTCGACGGCCTGCGTCCTGGGCTGGTGCTGGTTATCCTGGGGCAGTTTTCGTTCATCACCACCTTTGCAACTCTGGTGATTTCGGCGCGCCTGCAAAAGTTCGACCCCAGCCTCGAAGAGGCCGCGTTGAACCTCGGCGCGACCAGATGGGGTGCGGTGCGCGCGATAACCTTGCCGTTCCTGTACCCTGCCATGGGGGCGGCTGCGGTGGTGTCGGTGTTGATGAGCTTTGAAAATTTCAACACCACCCTCATGCTCGTCGGGTCCGACGCACCCTTGACCATCACGATGTTTGACAGGCTCAAGCTTGGCTCCACGCCGGTGCTGAATGCTGTCTCACTGCTCTTGATCGTGGTCTCCGCCGCCTTGGGACTGGCGTCGTTGTTGCTGCAGAAGCGCCAGGACTAGACAACCGGTCGCGACGGCTGGTGGCGCGCCACGTCGCACCGCTTCGATTTGCCGCGCAGTGACGTGACAAAAGTACGGGGCGGTGGCCATCGCTGGTTATCGCCCCGAACCTCTTGGGCGTACCGTGTCAGGCGGCGGTTATTCCATCGCGGCGTGAATTCTGTGCGGTCATGTACAGGACGATCCCCACGATGACCGCTAGAAACAGAACGCTGGTAATTGTGGTCCCCAACCCCATGCCGCCGTATTCGACCGGCTGCGACAACAGGTCGCCAAACGATGCGCCAAGCGGTCTGGTCAGGATGTAGGCTAGCCAGAACGCCAGGATACCGTCAAGCTTTAGCACGAAGTAGCCAAAGGTAATCGAAGCGATGATCATTCCGAACAGGATGCCGCTGGCCATGTAGCCCAACGCGAAATGTTCGGCCACCAGGTCACCCGCTGCGGTGCCAAGCGCGAATGTGAACAAGATCGCCAGCCAGTAGAAACTTTCGCGGCGTGTGGTGGTGACCTCGTGAATGGAAAGTGTGCCTTCGACGGCGTACCATATGGCCAGCGTGGCCGCCAAAGCGACGGTAAAGACGATGGTGGTCGTAACCAGGGAGACCCCGAAATTATCGACAAGATTATCGGTGACCAAAGTCCCGACAACCGAAATCAGTACCACCGCAAGCCAATAGTAAGCGGGCACATAGCGCTTTTGGCGGAACTGAAAAACCAATGCCACCGCCAGAACGGCGGCCATCAGTAACGAGGTGGCGGTAAGCCCGAACCCCAGGTTCACGGCAAGAAAATCAGCCGCGGTTTCCCCCATCGTCACGGCCATCAATTTGATAAGCCAGAAATCCACCGTTACGTCGGGCACGCGGTTGGCCGCGTGTGTAAGGTGATCAGCCGAGGATGAGGCGGATGCTAGCGTGTCTTCATGTGCAAGATCATAGGTCATGGTAAAGCTCCTTTCCGAGGCTCAGTTCGACATCAGGGCGATGCCCTGCGCAAAGAAATCGTCAGCGCGGGTATCGTCATCGGCATTACAGCGTTCGGTACCTTTCACCTCCAGAGTATCAACCCGATCGACATTGGCCGGCAGGATATGCGCTGCAGCGCGAGCAGTGCGGAACTGATCAAGCATCACCTCACAAGGCAGGGCACGGCCGTTCGCGTCTGTGGTGACAATGCCGGCCACAGTGACTTGTGTGCCGTTTTTCTTCATACCGTCTGAACCTGAAGGGTTGGCCAGCTTTTCCTGCAACGTCGTCAGCGTCTGGTCCACTTTCGCAGGGTCAGGCGTTTTCGCACGTATCGCGCTTAACGCGTTGTCTATCGCCTCGTCGACATTCCCCCAGGCCGCGGCGTTCGCCTGCCGCAGGGCTTTGGCTTGTTCATCCCATGCGGTTTCAAGATCCGTGATGCGGGCCTGCGCATTTGGAAGGTCATTCTGCGACGCGCGTTTTTGCACATCAGTCGTGATCGCGACGAAGGCCGACATATCCCCCAATGGTTGTGCCGCCTGTGCAGAGGCTGCTTGAGGTGTCGCAGTGGCAGGGGTTAACGCCGCGTACCCTGCGGCAAAAACAACGACGGGCACGATAATCAATACCGTACTGAGAAGAAAATTTCGCATGGGAGGGGGAGCTCCGATCATTTGGCGAGCATGATATGCTGGCCGGTACAGTCCATGGGTCTTACGGCGAAATGCCCGCCCTTGTGCTGTCTAACCTAGCCAGACAAACAGGCAGGCGTTTTTCCGAAACATTGAATCCGTGCAATGATCATGCCGCAACATCAACGCAGAACGTGTGTACCAGCCCCTGCGGCAGTCAAATCCGCCGCCAGTTGACCCAGAACCTTATCGCTCATCGCGCCGGTATCGGGGGTGATGCTTTCCTCGTCTGCACCGTCCAGTTGCCGCTCTCGTGTGATGGTTGCAACATACACGATCGCGCCGCTCTCCAACCTGAACCTGCTGTCCCAGAACCGCGCATGAAGCACCGGTGTATCAGCGGTATCCGAGGTTGTCGTCTGTGTGAACGCCAGCTTGTTCGGCCGGTTATCCCAAAAAGTCGGAACGACGATGGGGTCGGTGACTGGCCGTCCTGTCCATTCGTCAACGACGGCGGTCATCATGCGAAACGGTCCGGGGGACGGTGCCAAGACCCACCCGGCCGCGGTCATCGCGTCTTTTAATCCTGTCTGATCGGGCACGGTGACGATCAAATTCACCTTTTGTCGATCTACTCCGGTCAGGGTTTGCGTGGTGGCGGGCAGCATGCCGGTTTGTATCAACGTCGCCGGGGTCGCCGTCGTCTGTAATACCGGTTCAAGCGTTGGGTTCAACGGATTGGCAGTGTTGAAGGCAAAATATCCGGTGGTCGCCAGTGCCAGGGCCACGCTGACCGCCGCAATCCTTTTGCGCATAACCCCGACAGGCGCGACCGGTGCCGTCCGGCGCCATTCGCAAAAGGCGATCCCAAGAATAAGCCAGACGCCGCCGACGAGGTATCCATTCACCACGTCGGACACATAATGTTCGATCAAGTAGATGCGGCTGAGGCCGATCAGAAACACCATCGTCACGGCGAGCGTCACCGCAGTTGCGGCCGTCAGAAGCCGCAACCTCCACGCGAGGTAAAACAGCATGGCCCAAACGGCCACCGACCCGGCCGCGTGCCCGCTGGGAAAACTGCCCGAGGTTTCCACGAAATACCCCAAGGTCGATCGGGGGCGGGCAAAAAAGCTTTTCAGCAAGGTTACTGTGGCCTGGTTGCCGATTGCGGCGATCCACATCCCAGTCAACAGATCGAACCGGCGCAGGATCAACAGGGCAACGGTCGCACCGACCAGCATCGGTATGACCCCGTGTCGTCCGCCCGCATCGGTGATCCAGGTGAATACGGTTATCAGGTTAGGGTCGCGCATGGTGTAGAGAATGTTGGCGATGCGGGTGTCGGTCGATATGACGCCACCGGACCCCATGAAATCAAAGACAGATTCCGCCCAAGCGCCCGCGATATATATGAATAGCAGGACGAGCAAGGTTGCCGTGAGGCCCAGAAATTGCCCCGTTCTAAAGCGGGCTGATACAAAAGACGACACTCCGGGATATTGATCGAGCCTTGCGCGGATAAACGGCCTGTTCCCGAACCCGGCGGTCAGAGACCTGCCGATTTCGGCCAGCAGAGGCAGTGAACGAAAGACGCGTCGGATGATCAACCAAAGTACGAATATGACAATGAGCGTGGTCGCCCCGACGGCGATAAGCCGCGGTGCGGCAGCGCCCAAGATACCGATGGCATGCCCCGAAAAATACCCCACCGCCGGCAAAACCAGCGCATAGGGAACCGCACTCAGCAGGTTCCAGACCCGGAATTTCCGTTGCCCCATGCCTGCCATAGCTGCGGAAAATGGTACGAAAGCCGAAAGCGGGCCGAAGAACCGCCCGATAACGATCGCGAAGCCTCCGTAGGTATCCAGTAAACCCCTGGCGCGGGTAATGTGGCGCGAACTGGCATACGCCGTCGTTCGTTTCAGCCCGTTGGATGCCACCCGTCCCAGATAAAAACTCAACTCGCTTCCAATTACCGCCCCTGCGGCAACAAACCACGCCATATCGAAAAAATCTACATAGCCGCGTTGTGCCAAAACGCCGCCAGCGATTACAACAAGCCCGCCAGGTGCGATAACGCCGGTCACGATGGTTGCTTCGAGAAATGCAAAAAGCGCCAAAACCCAATAGGTCCACAACCCCAAGGACTGGAGCGAGGGCAATAACTGGTCGATGGAATAAGACATGGTGGTGACGTCAGCCTTTCGTGGGCGATGGTGTCCCTGGGTGCCAACGGACAGGTCAGCAGGTGATAGTCGCAACAGCAATGCCGCATGCGTCATCTTCTATACTATAGGCGGCCCGAATGCTTTGCCCATGTCATTGCGCAAGGTATGCGCATTTTCACAAAGCTTTAGTCTTGGCAGGGGAAAGGCCACATGGCGGGGCGCGTGGCTCAACGTGGATGATTTGTAATGAACGCGACAGGCATGCGCCGCAACGGCCTCCTAAGTTCTTCGTAGTCGTGAGGCGATGTTGCCCACGTTCAACCAAGGAGAAGACCTATGAAGTTTACTCAGACCAAAACCAAGGCGACCGCTGCGGCAATTCTTGTGGCATTGGGTTTAGGGGCAGCAGGATCCACCGCTGTTCTGGCCAAAGACTCCTCTGACCAGCAGGACAAGGCCGAGGTGCAGGCGTTTTTGAAAGAATCCGCGTCAATCACGGATGCCATCAAGGCCGCCGAAAGCGACACGGGCGGCAAGGCGATGAGCGCGGAATTTGACAATGAGGACAGTCAGACCGGTTCTTACGAGGTCGAAGTCGCAATGACCGATGGCACCACGAAAACCGTTGCAGTAGGCTTTGACAACGGTACGGCCAAGGTTGTGGCGGTGCAGTCGCATGATCAGGGTAACGAAGCCGATGATGATGACGAGGGCGAGAAGGGCGAGACAGACAACAACTGATTGTCACGCTGAACGAAAATCATGCTGGCGGGGGGCAGATCTCTGCCAGCAGGGGGCGGTTGTAGGGATATTATGAAGATACTTGTGCTGGAAGATGACAATGCCATCGGGTCATATATCGCCGATGGTCTGCGCGAAGAGGGTCATTCGGTGGACCTGATTGCTGATGGTGCTGACGGCTTGGTTCAGGCAACAGTGGGCAGTTACGACGCAATGGTCGTTGACAGAATGTTGCCCGGTCTGGACGGGATGAGCGTTGTCAAAACCCTGCGCGCCACCAAGAATCTTACGCCGGTGTTATTCCTGACCTCGCTTGGCGGCGTCGATGACCGTATCGAAGGGCTGCTTGCCGGCGGCGATGACTATCTTGTCAAACCCTTCTCGTTCGGAGAGCTGAGCGCCCGCATCATGGCGATCAGCCGACGCCCGCGCACAGAGGCGGAACCCACAATTCTGAAAGCCGCGGATCTTGAGATGGATCTGCTGCATCGTCGGGTGACGCGCGGGGGGCAGACGCTTGATCTTTTGCCGCGCGAATTTGCCCTGCTGGAACATCTGTTACGTCGAAAAGGCCGGGTGCAAACCCGGACGATGTTGATGGAGGCTGTATGGGATATTCACTACGACCCCCTGACCAATGTGGTTGATACCCATATCAGTCGCCTGCGGGGCAAGATCGACAAACCCTATGAAACCGAGCTTATCGAAACGGTGCGCGGCTCGGGCTACCGGATCAACGACGTATGACCCCGGTTTTCGGGTTTAACCAAATCAGGTCGACGCCCTTGCGCCTGACGTTCCTGTTGCTGACGATCTTCGCACTGGCGGCACTCGCGTGTCTTGCTGTCGCTTTCGAAGTCACCCGAACAAGCATTGACGCCGCTGTCGCTGCCGAATTGCAACAAACGATCAATGAATATCGGGGTATCCGGGACGGCGATGACCTGACAGAGCGTCTGGCGGAAGCAGCCGCAAAAACGGACGCGGATGTCCGTATCCTGTTCTATGTGCCCGATCGCGGATCGGTGGTCTCGAACGTCGCGTCTTTCCCCCCCGTCAGCGGGGTGACGGTCGTGTCTGACAGCTATATCCGGGCCAAATCAGGCAGCGTATCCGACAGCTATCTCGCGCTGAGCGCTCGGGTCGGCGCAGGTCATCTGATCGTCGCGCAAAGTCGCGAGCAGGTCGAGGAAATGGGCGAAATTTTTCTGGCGGTTTTGCTTATAGGACTGTTGCCGGCACTGTTGATCGCGGGGCTGGCCGGCCTGTGGGTCGCCAGGGGCGCACGCATCAAGATTGACGCGATCCAGCATACCCTGCTCGAATTGAAAGGCGGGACCTTGTCGGCGCGGATCGAGGGGGTTGAAGATCAAAACGACGACCTTTCCGGTATCGGCCAAGAGGTGAATCGCATGGCGCGTGCCCAAGAGGCTTTGGTGGCTTCGATACGCCAGGTATCGAGCGATATCGCCCATGACCTCAAGACACCGATCCAACGGGTGGCCGTCGTGCTTGATCAGGTGATGAACAAGACGACATTGACCGAAGGTCAAGAGGAACTGTTGTCGAAGGCGATCGGAGAAACCGAACGGATTGTGCAGACTTTCCAGTCGTTGCTTCAGTTGGCACAGATTGAAGGCGGGGCGGTGCGCGACAGATTGCATTCGGTCGATCTTGCGGAAATCTCGCGCGATATCGTTGATTTTCTCGAGGTGGAGGCAGAAGAACGTGGCTTTGCACTGAGCTTGCGGATTCAGCCAGATGCAGCGACCTGCGTCAGGGGCGACCGGCACCTGCTGTCACAACTGATTGGCAACCTGGTTCAGAACGCGCTCACCCACGTGCCGCAGGGGGGGCCTGTCGTGGTCGGGGTGACACGCACAGGAGGCGAGACCATACTGACGGTTTCCGACAACGGCCCCGGCATCCCCGAGAGCGAGCGGAGCAAGGTTTTGCAACGCCTTTACCGCCTGGATCAAAGCCGTACGACCGAGGGCAACGGGCTGGGGCTGAGCCTTGTTTCGGCGATAAGCGATCTGCACGGTGCGCGGCTTACGCTTGAAGACAACAAGCCCGGTTTGACGGTGCGCATAGCCTTTCCGGCGACAGAGCCGGCGTGAACACACGGGGCCTGCCGCGGGATAGGCCGGAACCGGAGAGAGCATCATCTTGCCCCACAGCCAAAGCCGGGGGGCGTTGATCTTACCTGCGATTATGAACAGGGTTTGGCAGGGCCCCCGCATTGATACCGCGCGCTACCACAGCGGCGGCGGATCGGTCCGGCCGGAGGCGTCATTCGGCGGGAAGAGCTGCGATTGTCCTGAATCGGCCCACGGCGGGTATTTTTCCATGATACAGGCAAACCCGTCGGACGATAGGAAACGGTTCAACCAATGTTGGAGCCGCGGCCAGTTTTGGGCATCGAACCAAGGTTTGTCGATAAAGGCGAATTGGCGCACGAAAGGGACAATCGCAAGGTCCGCCAAGCTCGGCCGGTCCAGAATAAAGGTGCCGATCTGGTCATTCAGGTCCTGGAGGAACAAGGCGGCCCGGTCGCGGCTAACCGCGGCATCGAGTTCGGGATATCTGCTGCTGTATTTGGTGCGGTCCAGATTGTGCTTGAAAGGGCCATCACAGCGTTCGATCCAAGCCCAGCCCTCGGGCTGCATGGTTGACAGGCCCTGCGGATCGGACGACCCGAGCGCCCAAACCATGATATCCAGACTTTCGTCGATGACACGGTCGGGCAGCACAAGGCAGGGGACAGTCCCGCTGGGAGAGGCGCGCAGGAAAGCATCGGGTTTGTCGCGCAAAGCCACCTCGCGCAGCGCCACCTGTGGCCCGGCTGCATGGAGCAAGGCCAGTCGTGCACGCATCGCATAAGGGCATCGGCGGAAGGAATAGAGCAGCGGCGTCATGGCAGCAGTGATATCCACATCCACGCCGTCAGTACAGATGCACCGGTGGCGATCAGCACCGAACTGGCCGCGACTCGTCGCGCCCGGCCGTACATGTTGGCAAAGATGTAGGCATTGAATCCGGGTGCCATGGCCGCCGTCAGCACGCCCGAGCGGAACAGGTCATCGGGGAGCGCGAAGCTGCGCCCCAGCATCCAGACGATTGCCGGGTGAATGAGCAACGCGATGATGCAGACCATGAGAATGGTCTTGAGATCGCCTTCGGGGCGGTACTGGATCAACACGCCGCCGAGGGCGAACAAGGCGGCGGGCAGTGCTGCGCGAACGATGAGAGACAAGGCATCGTCGACCACACCCGGGATCGGCAGACCGCTGAAATTGACCGCAAATCCCGATACGATACCCAGCACCAGCGGGTTGCGGAACATGGCAACGGCGATATTGCGCAGCAACGACAAACCGGTCTGGTCCCGGTTGCGTACAAATTCCATCACCGTGATGCCAAGCCCGTAGCAAAACGGGGAGTGGATCGCGATAATGGCGAAATTTCCCGTCAGGGCATCCGGCCCGTAGGCCCGTTCAGTGATCGGCAAGCCCAACAGGATCGAATTTGAGAACAGGCAGCAAAAGCCGATTGCCACACTGTCCTCCCATTCACGTTGGAACAAGAAGCGTGCCCCGACGATGCCCAGAGTGAAAGCGATGGCCGCACCGGCGTAAAAGCTGGTGAGCAGCGCAGGGTCGAATGACGCGGAAAGATCAAGCTTTGCGATGGATTGAAACAACAGGCAGGGGATCGCGAAACTTTGCGCAAACCGCATCACGCCGTCGATGCCCGACACCGGGAACAGGCCTCGCCAGACTGCGACGTACCCGAAACCGATGACCAAGAAGACAGGAAGAATAACGTCTAGGAGGGTTTGCACTGGGAAATCGGCCTTAGTGGAGGTGGCGTCGGTCGGAGTGGGGGTTTCACACCCCCACGCCCCCGTGGAGTTTATTTGGCAAAATGAAAATCAGGCGGGGAAGCTTAGGGTAAGGCCATCATAGGCGGGTTGGATGTGGTCGGGCGTCTCATCGGCAAGGGTTTGGTAGTCGAGGTCGTTGTGCATATTGGTCAACACCGCTGTGCGCGGGGCCATCCGTTCGATCCAGCCAAGGGTTTGAGCGAGATGGCTATGGGTCGGGTGCGGATCCCGGCGTAGCGCATCGACGATCCAGCATTCGAGGTTTCCCAGAAGTGGCCAGGCGGTATCGGGTATGGTTGCGACGTCGGGCAGGTAGGCCACGTCGTTCATGCGAAAGCCGAGTGCATCGATGCTGCCGTGGTTCACGGTGAACGGCGTGAAGGTCAGGCTGCCGCCCGCGCCGTCGATGGTCACGTCGCCCTGAATATGGTTCATTTCCAGAATAGGGGGGTAGGAGGATCCGGGTGGTTGGATGAAAACGTAGCCGAAGCGGTCCAGTAATGCCTGGCGGGTAGGGGTGTCGGCCCATACCGCCAAGCGCTTGCGCATGTTGATGACGATCATGCGCAGGTCATCCAGGCCATGAACGTGATCGGCGTGCGAATGCGTATAGAGCACCGCGTCGAGTTGGCCGATATCGGCATCAAGAAGTTGGCTGCGCATGTCGGGCGAGGTATCGATCAGCACCGACGTCGTGCCGGAATCGCTGAGGCGTTGCACCAGGATCGAGCAGCGTCGGCGATTGTTCCTGGGATTGGTGGGGTCGCAGGCCCCCCAGTGGCCTCCGAGCCGCGGCACACCGCCAGAGGAGCCGCACCCGAGGATCGTGATCTTCATCCGCTCCATCACGAGGTCGCCTGATAGGCGGCTGCCTTGGCGAACAGCCGGTCGAAATTGGCTTGGGTATGCGCCGCGAAGTCGGCGTAGTCGATGCCAAAGGTTTCGGCTCCGCGCCGTGCCGTGTGGGCCGTAAAGGCCGGCTCATTGCGTTTCCCGCGGTGGGGCGGGGGTGCCAGATAGGGGCTGTCGGTTTCGACCAGGATACGGTCCAGCGGCGCGTTTGCAAAAATATCGCGCAGGTCCTGGCTTTTGGGGAACGCGGTTATACCGGACATGGAGAGATAAAAGCCGAGATCAAGGGCGGCGCGCCCCAGTTTGGCTGAGGATGAGAAGCAGTGCATCACGCAGGGAAACGCCCCGTTGGCGTGTTCCTGAGTCAGGATGTCGGCCATGTCGTCATCCGCGTCGCGGGCGTGAATGATCAACGGCAGGCCAGTGTCGCGGGCCACTGCAATATGGGTGCGCAGGGACGTTTGCTGGGCCTGAGCCGAGTCAGCCGTGTAGTGGTAATCCAATCCGGTTTCGCCGATCCCGACCATTTTCGGGTGTTTGGTCAGCGCCAGCAGGTCCTCATACGTGGCCATCGGTTCTGCGGCGACGCTCATCGGGTGGGTGCCCGCAGCATAGAACACCGGCGCATGGGCTTCGGCGATGGCACGCACGGCAGGTTCATTGGTGAGTTTGGTGCAAATCGTGACCATGCGGGTGACGCCAGCGTCGGACGCGCGCTGGATGACGTCGTTCAAATTCCCTTCGAAGTCGGGAAAGTCAAGGTGACAATGGCTGTCGGTGATCTGAGGTGTGTCGCTCATGCCTGTCCTGCCTGTTGATCTACGCGGGCTACCTTGGTGCGGCTTCGCCCATTTTGAAAAGGGTATCTAGGACCAGTGCAGCAGGGTCAAGGTTGACGGCCATCCCGTGACGCGCCCGGGTGCTGATGCCCTGTGCCGCTTGCGCCCATTCGCGGCCCTGTTCAGGGGTGGGCGACAGACGCGACAGGATCGCTTGCTCGTCCGGCGCGGCCGCAACGTCGGGAGGGTGCCCCAAAGCGCCGGTGCGGGCAAGGCGCAGCATCAACAGGTCGGTGAGATCGAAGAGCAGTGCCAGTTTTTCTTCCGCCCCCCGTGCCGCCGCCGCTTCTGCCAGTTTAAGGGCCCGGGCCCGGTCAAGACGGGGGAATGTGCCAAGCAACGCAACCAACTCTGCATACAGTTGAAGCCCCCCCATCAACGACAAAGACAGCGCGGCACCCACGGACCCACCGGAAAGCGCCGCCAGTGCCGTCGGGTCGCCGGTGACATCCACGCCAGATAGCTCAAGGGCCTGCGCCATTTGATCGGGGGTCAACGTCCCCAGCCGCAAGGTGCGACAGCGCGACCGTATCGTGGGCAGCAACCCTGACGGCCGATGGCTAATCAGTAGGATGACGGCCCGCGCCGGAGGCTCTTCGAGCATTTTCAGCAAGGCGTTGGCGGCATTCGGGTTCATCAGGTCGGCGTCGTCAACGATGACCACGCGCCGCCCGCCGTCGGCAGCCGACATCTGGAAAAATCCGTTAAGCTTGCGTATGTCATCCACCACGATCTGCTTGCGCAACCGTTTGGTTTTTTCATCGACTGACCGGGTGACGACCTTCAGGGCACCTTCGCCCCCGGCCGAGATCCGCCGGGCCACGGGATGTTCAGGGTCTATATCTAGGGTCGAGGGAGCAACGGAAGCAAACATGCCGCCGTCATCGGGATCAGGCGTCGCCAGCAGGAAACGCGCTAGTCGCCACGCCAGCGTTGCCTTGCCGACACCGCGCGGCCCGGTCAGCAACCAGCCATGATGCAGTTTGCCGGAATTGAAAGCATCGAGAAATGCCGCCTCTGCCGCTTCCTGGCCAATCAGCCTCGCGGTGTCGCGCGGGTGCCGCGCCCCGTCTATACGGTCGGGTTGATACAGATCGTCAGTCATGTGAGCGGTCTAGCAGATTGCCGCGTCAGTAAAAGAGCCGTGGCGATGCCGAAACACGTCATTGCGCCGAACATGCGTGGGGATCGGCCCCGGTCCGACCTGTCTGGGCGATACGGGCCTGGGTCTGGCTGAAGATATCTGCGGCGACACTGTCGATTGGGCCGGATCCGTCGATCACGACAAACCGGTCCGGAAACTCTTGCGCCAGCGACAGGAATCCGGCGCGCATGGCGACCTGTAGATCTTCGCCGAAATCCTCGAACCTTTCTTCGACCGTGTGTCGCGCAAGCGCGCGGCTCAGGCCTTCGGTCGGATCCATGTCGATCAACACGGTCAAATCAGGCTCGACCCCGATCATCAACTTGTGCAAACGGTCCACACAATCGCGCAGATCACCCCGGCTGAGACCCTGATACATACGGGTGGAATCCGCGAACCTGTCGCATATCACGATCTTCCCGCTGGCCAAAGCGGGTTGAATAGTCCGCTCCAGGTGGTCGCGCCGGGCGGCGGTGAACAACAAGATTTCGGTGTGCGCCGACCATCTGTCGGGGTCACCCTGCAACACCAATGCCCGGATTTCCTCGGCTCCGGGTGACCCGCCGGGTTCACGGGTTAGAACAACGTCATGACCGGCCGCCTCAAGCTGGTCCCTAAGCAGTTTCGTCTGCGTGGACTTGCCGGATCCGTCAATGCCCTCGAAGCTGATGAAGAAACCCTTGCAGATCACGAAGCGGCCTCGGGTCCTTCGTTCAGCCGGGTCAGAAGATGGCGTGCTGCGGCTTCGAGTTTGACCAGGAAGCCACCGGCGGCAACACTGTCTTTTGCCACAAGCGGGACGCGCACCTCGGGTAAATCGCCACGGGTCAGGACCAGTTCACCCACGCTCTGCCCTTTGGTGATGGGCGCGCGCAATGGGCCTGTATAGACGACTTCAGCCGACACATCGCTACCGCCAGAAACCGGGACAAGCACCGAAAGATCGTTCTCCAGCTCCATCCCGACAGTGCCCTGCGCACCAAGCACGACGGGGGCTTCGGCGATCAAGGTACCCTTGTCCCCCATCGACCGCTGAGAGAATTGCCGGAACGCCCAGTTCACGATAGCCTCGGATTCCTGTGCCCGCGCCGCGGTGCTGTCGAGCCCGGACAGAACGAAAATCACCCGGCGGTCGCCTTGTTTGGCAGACCCGACAAGCCCATAGCCTGCTTCCTGAGTGTGGCCGGTTTTCAACCCGTCTGCGCCAATCCCCAAGCCCAACAACGGGTTACGATTTGACTTGTTCTGCGGTGCACGGCCATCAAAGAGGAATTCCTGTTGCGCAAACATCGGGTAGTATTGCGGATAATCCGTAATCAGACGCATTGCCAGCAGCCCAAGATCGCGTACCGACATGCGATGTCCGGCGGCAGGCCACCCGTTCGAGTTCGCAAATGTCGAATTCGTCATGCCCATTTGCTGTGCACGCTGGGTCATCAGCCTGGCAAAACCGGCTTCGGTGCCATCGGGGCTCAATGCCTCGGCGATCACAACGCAGGCGTCGTTGCCCGATAGCACGATGATGCCGCGCAACAGGTCTTCGACCTTGACGCGGTCTGTCGTATCAAGAAACATCGTCGACCCGCCATAGGACATCGCGTGTTGCGAGACCGGTAATTCTTCGGTCAGGTCAAGACCACCATTGCTTTTCCCACGTTCGACGGCCTCGAATGCCATGTATAACGTCATAAGCTTTGACATCGAGGCAGGGGGCAAAGGCTCGTCCGCGTTCTTGGTCATCAACACGGTTCCGGTCGTCTGGTCGATGACGTAAGCCGCTTTCGCCTGAGTTTCGAATGCATAGGCAGGCACGGAAAGCAGGATCGTTGCCAAGAATGCTGCAAATAGGCGGATCATGGGCGGGCTCCTCTTTAGATTGGGTTAGCTGGATACCGCGTAGGCGTCCGAATACCCTTCGGTTTTGATGGATTTGAGCAACGAATTCAGCTCTGAGTTTGTCGCTGCCGGCCCGACAACCACGCGCCAGAACGCCTTGCCGTTGATCTCGCTGCGCTTGACCGACGGGACCATGCCGGCGCTGCGCATCTGATTGGCGGCACGGTTGGCATTGGCTTCGATGCTGAAAATACCAATCTGTACGTAAGGCTTGGCCAGCGTCGACGTGGGGTTCGGTGTAGCGGCGGGTAAAGCGGCGGCTTTCGGGGCCGGCGGGGCGCTTACGGCTACCTCAGCAGCGGATGCGGGTTCGGCATCAGGTGTCGCCGGGGGTGACGCGACAACAGGTGCCAGCGCTGTTTCAGTCACCGCCGAAGGTGTCTTGATGGTTGCATCAGGTGCAGAATCCTGAACAGGTGCGTCAACTTCTTCGCGGCGCAGAGCGGTCACATTCAACGGCGCGGGTGCCCCGGCAAGAATGTTCAGCGCGGCGGCCGCGTCGGACGAAATTTGCAACTTGGGGCCGGGCAGATCGCGTTCGCGACGGAACAACGCACCGATAACGAACTTGCCGTTTGCTTCGTTACGGATGATCACCCTTTCAGGTTCTGTGACATCAGGATGCGCAACCCAAACGCCACCCAGGCTGGGGCGACCGTCCCATAACCCCTTGTCGGTCACCGAAAATACATCTGGTGCTTCGACATCGCGTTCGACCAGTTTGGTCGACTCCGTCTGGCCGGACGCGGAATTTCCCTGTCCCAGTCCCAGTGGTCCGATGCCTTCGCACCCCACAAGCACCGTCAGCGCGACCAATACGCCTATGGTCCGGCTTGTGTGGGGAAGGGGAAGCGTTAGCCTGTTCATGATCAGTCGTCCTTGCCTGCAAGCCCGGCGATCCACCCAGAGCTTTGCGCCGATTATACGGCATGTTTATTGCCCCATTGGCGGGGTCTTGCCCACACAGTAACGCGGGCAGGCTGCGGTGAAAAGACCAGCACTTCACGATAGGCAAATTTCCCCATTCGACTTTGTTGCCACCATACGATTTCGATGTTTGCAGAATCGCCAAGACCCCTCTATGCGGTCCCTGCTGCGGAGGAGTGGCAGAGTGGTCGAATGCACTGGTCTTGAAAACCAGCGTGCGTGAGAGCGTACCGTGGGTTCGAATCCCACCTCCTCCGCCATATTTCTTTAAATTAGTAAGTTGTTTCAAGTGCTTATAGAATGTTTTGATTGTGGCGTCCCCCAATTTGACCCCCAGTTCCAATTTGAGTGACCGATTTTTTAAATTGATTTTGACGGTCAGCAAAACTGACAAATTGTTGCGGTCCCCAGCCCTTCAGGCGTTGGAGCGCGTTTTTTCCCGCTTACTTTCTCGGAGCCAACGGGGTTATCCAATCAAAAACTTAAATTCACATTTCTTAAGGAATGCCTATATAAGATGTCTGAGAGGAAGAATTTGATGACATATGACGCCCGCCAAGTTGCTAACTGGTTTGTAAACCGCGCTGGGCGGGACGGGAAGACTTTGTCACTTATGTCGCTTTTAAAGCTGACCTACATCTCTCACGGATGGCATCTTGAGACTCGTAACATGCCACTGTTCTCAAACCGCATAGAGGCGTGGCAGTATGGACCTGTTGTGCCTGAAGTTTACCGGGATTTCCGAAAACAGGGCATCAACGTTTCTGCCCCAGTGAACAGCGTTCCTGATGCCTCGTTCACCGAGCAAGATGAAGATTTTCTCGAGCAGATTTACAAAATATATGGGAGTCTTGCCGCTTTTCAGCTTTCGGATATTACACATGTACCCGGCGGGCCGTGGCATATCGCTACGAAGACGGGGGGGTATTACGCTCAGATACCTGATGAGTTAATCAAGCAGCATTACGTCTTAAAGCGCACTGAGGCGAAAAAGCATATAGCCAATGCCTGACGATATCCCTCCGATTGATCCAGATTTGATTCAAGATGGATCATCCCAACACGCAGGTAGGGAGGAACTTGAATTTGAATTGCTTGAAGCTGAAGCGAGCCTAAAGCGTCTGGCGCATCGTGAACTAGGGCAGCGCTATATCATTAAGTGGGTGGCCGTCTCAACTGGAGTAATTGTTATCCTTGGTATGTCAGGGGCGCTTTGGCACATGGTCCATAGTGTAATCTGGGGGCCGTTCGTTTTCGCCAATGCAGCCTTCTCGGTTGCAATGATAGTTGCCCCCATCACTTCGATAACCGCCATTACCGTAGCGCTGTTTGTGGGAGCGTTTCGGAAATTTGAGGAAAAAGACTTAGAAGTCGTGGGCAACGGAGTCGCTGGTGCCGCGAATTTCATGCGTGGCGACTAACCTTCAATCGGTTGCTTGATTAAGTGCATTTGCACTAATGCCCGAAATACATCTCACGTTCCTCTGGGTTGAGAAGATGTGCAAATTTGCTTAGAAAATGGTGGGTTGCTTGGTTCTCGCACCACTCAATTTCAAAACGCTTTCTTTGATACGTCCGTTGCCACATGCCCTTGGGTTTGGCCGCTATCGAATGCGCGATGCCTGGTTTGCCGCCCAGCGCGGTGCGCAGCTTGTTTGCGCGCCTTAACATGCGGTCATAGCGCGGCTCTGACTGGCTGGCATAGGCGACGTTGTGGCAATGGCGGCAAAGGAAATATCTGCCCCCTGCAAACACCTTGCCGACGCGACGTGTGCAATGCCGACCATTCACTATGCCCTTGCACCTGAAATAGGGGCGAGTGCCGCCATAGTTGCACTCTGCATAGGTCAGGGGTATGGATTGCGTGATGGTTTCCCACTCGCCACCGTAGAGGCGCACCTTGTAATCCAAGACAAGGTGACGCTCCTCTGCGTGGTAGGCGATGCGCCCTGTTTCTATGCCATCCCTTGACCAGATCCAATACCCGCGCCTACCGGGCCTTAGACAGCCCTCGCGGTGCAATCGGTTCACGTCCAGCGATTTTAGGTGTTCGGCTTTCTGGCTGTAGCCACTGCGTCCAGAACCATATCCGCCCATGCGGTGTCTCCTGTAATTTTCCGAAATCATAAACCAAATTCATGTTTTATCGGTGCGCTAAAACCGGAATGCCCAAATTGTGGATGCGCGGTTTTTGCAGCTTGACCCGGTCACGAAATCATCACGCCCCAACTTTCTACCGCCCCCCGCTATCGACGTGCTTATCACGCGTGGCGCATACGCTTAAGGGGAGTGGTTAGTATTAGTGTCCCACCTTAGTACCCAAGCGGGCCTTTGAAATCGCTTTGACGGGTTCTCTGGTGGACCCAGAAACGGGCCTTGGGTTTCGAGGTGGACCCATTGGCGAGGGTGACGGGTACTCTGGTGGACCGCCTCTTGTTTTTGCTCGCCAGCTTTGCCAATCGTGCGTTGCCACTTGAACGCCTCTGGCGGTTTGCATCCGCTTTGTTGTGAGACGCCATTCATGCGCCTTACGGTGATACCAATTGCCAGGGTTTTGCAGGGCTATGAAACCCTTTTCCTCTAGTTCGATAAAGGCGCGCTGGGCGGTGCCTTTGGATATGCCCAGCGCCTTGACCGCTTCATTCATAGATAGCCTGACGTTGCCGTTGTTGCCGCCATTGAAACGGGTGTGCAGTTCCAGCCAGACCTTGACAGCGGCCCCCGAAAGGGACCGCCATGCTTCGGACTTAAGTTGGGCATAGGGCAAGGTGGTGTACTGTCCGTCATTGTCGTTGCGTTTGCCTTTGGCCATCAGCGATGCCCCCCGCGCAATTCGTCATAGGTGCGCGCCCAATGACTAGGATAGTTGTGCTTGTGGATCAGATGCCGCTCAAAGGGTGTGACAGGGGCAACGGGTGGTGGTGTGGGTTCCGTTCTCATGTCATCACCTCAGACCCTAGCAATTGCACCTGAGCGTCACAGGACAGGACATAACGGGCGTGCTGGCCGGGGTATTTGCCATCGTGTGGTTCCATGATGGTTTCTATCGGGATGCCGAGTTCTCTGAGGTCGAAAACATAGCCGCTCCACCGGGGCGCAGGGCGTGTGATGGCGGTGACGCCTTTTGCGCCAGCTTCGGCAAGTTGCACCATCGCCCAACCTAAACGGCCTTTAAGTTCAAACGTGCGGGATTGTTCACTCAGATTGAGTGTTGCTCGGATTTTCATTTTACTGAATCCTTGATTGATGGATTGCAGCGCGGTATCTGGAAGGAAAACTACCCAGCGCCCGCGCCAGTTTTGCTACTGCGTGGGCGTTGCTTTACCCGACACGTTCAGCGGTAGGGCGGGATGCCAGCCAAGCGGTCACGGCACTTTCGGGCCATGCCACGGCGCGTTTGCCGATGCGGACAGGGCGGGGGAAGTCGTCTGTATCCATCATAGCGTAAATGCTTGATCGGCTCAGGCCAGTAGCGGCTTCAACGGCTGGGCGGCGTAAGTGTCGATCGGTTTCACGTCGTTCCATCATTGAACGCTTCGAGTTTTGTTCTGCCATGCGGCAATCCTTCTGTTCGCAGCCGCTTCGCAAATTCGTTGCGACTCACGGCGAATTTTGCGAAAGAGGAACGATGAATGGGGAGTTCTATTCCATCCTGTTCCGGTTGCCTTGATCGTTGACGCGGTCTTGGCAGCCACTTAGAGTTTCGCTCTATGCTAAGCACTTCCTTGATACACCAACTGATTCTGATTGCACAAATTGTATAAGTTGTGGATAACCGGAACTGGTATCTCGCCACATCATGTAGGGTTTTTTCAGGCGTCTCCGTCAATATGTTGTGTGTAATTTTTGAAGATTAGTAAAAAAAATCACATGTATGTAGAGCAGAGTATATTGGTCCCTGAAGCCATTCCAACATGAGTCCAGTTTTTTTATCGTTAAGTTACATGTGTTTACAAATTTAAATTGTTTTTTCGGGTTCTGGCCGACGTGGATCGAATCTATGGGTTATGTTCGCTCATTCAGGCGACTTCAGCCTATAATTGAAATTATCACGCTTTCACCATTACTTACATGACGTTCCCAATGTTCTATTAGCTTCCTGCGCTTGTCAAAGAAATCGGACCGCGCATAGGCCGCCTCTGCCTTATCCTTCACCGTATGGGCCAACGCCGCCTCTGCTACATCGCGGGGCGTGTTGGTGCGTTCTTGGGTCCATGTCTTGAACGAGGTACGAAACCCATGCACGTCCACATCATAGCCCAGCGCCTTGGTCAGCTTTGACAGGGTCATGTCAGACAGCGGCTTGCCGTATTTAGTGCCGGGGAACACCAGACCATCGCCTGACCCCAATTTGCGGGCCTGTGACAGCACCTCAACAGCACGGGGCGATAGGGGGACGCGATGCTCTTTCTTGGCTTTCATGCGGTGCGCTGGGCGGGTCCAGATGGCTTGGTCCAGATCAAACTCCGACCATTCCGCCAAACGCACCTCGCCAGACCGTGAGGCTGTTAAGATAACCAATTCTAACGCCAGTTTGGTGGCGTCCCCTGCATCAGACGTTTTAAGAGCGTCGATAAATTCAGGCACCTTGTCATAGGGCAGGGCTTTGCGGTGCGCTTGGGCCTTGTCCTGTTTGGGCAGGGCTTGGGCGATGGCGTCCGCTGGGTTGTCTTGTCGCCATCCGTTTGCCACGGCCCATTTCATCACGGTGCCAATGCGCTGACGTACACGCCGCGCCGTTTCAGGCTTTTCCAGCCATATGGGTTGCAGCACGGCCAATACGTCCGCCGTGGTCACCTCTGACACCTTCAACTTGCCGATGCGTCGGAAGGTATAGGTTTCCAGCGTCGATATGAATTGCGCCGCGTGTTTCTTGTTGCGCCATGTCGGTTCGTGGATTTTGTGAACTTTGCGCGATGCCTCCTCAAATGTGAGTAAAGCCTCTGAGGCGCGTTTCGATTGCAGGGGGTCACCACCCGCCCGCGCCAGCTTGCGGTTCTGTAGGGCGGCTTCCCGTGCCTCTGCCGAGGTGACAAGCGATGCACTCCCCATGCCTATCTCTGTCCGCTTGCCGCGTATCATAATGCGCTGCACCCAACGCTTCGCGCCAGATGTATCAACCTTGAGAAACAAGCCGTGGCCATCGGTGTATTTGCCGTGGGCGGTGACGGTGCGCACAAACGCAGCCGACAGCGCCTTTTCTGCCCGCTTGCTTGGTTCAGCTCGTTCGATTGCTGTTTTGTCGTCCGCCATTCCGTCCCCCATTATTATCTGGAATATGGGGGACGGCGCTGGAATATTCAAGACGTACATGGGTCTTAAATTATTGAATTATATGATTGTTTAGCGCTTTATGGAATTTGCATTGGCGGACACCTCCTCCGCCAATACAACAGACTATTACGATAATTCTGTTGCAGTGATGTGATAACATCGAAGCGGACGACGACGATTGGTCCCTATTGCACCGCTTGCTCGTTGCATCGGTCCATTCCCTTCGTGCCTTTTGAACACCGGCGCGTGCGTCGCCAGGGACCAGAACGCGCTGGCGTTGTCGACTTGATTTGGAGATATTGGCAAAAGTTGGTGACGCCTGATCAGGCGGCGGTTTGAAGTTGGCGGATCCCGTCTCGGAACTCAATCCCTTGGATGATCTCGGGCAGGCGATTTTGCCCGTCGAGCTTTCGCCATTTTTTCTGCGCCGAC